>NZ_JBNYXT010000004.1:0-273606 GCF_051380795.1 Janthinobacterium leeuwenhoeki | reverse complement strand
GAGACGGTAACGGTTTTATTCGCGCCGGCATCCTTGGTCGCAAAGTGGCCGACACCCTGGCCACCCAGGGTGACGTTGTCCCCCGCGATCATGCCGGAGTACGCCACGTTCGCCGTATTCAAGGTCGCCGTCGTCGTCGCATCGTAGGTTTTGTCCACGGCGCCGATGCCCGTCAGGGTGATGCCCTTGGCGGTGACGGTATAGCTGCTGCCCGCCGTGCCCAGCACATTGTAGTTGATGGACGAGCCGCCATTATTGCTGCTGCCCAGCATGAGGCCCGTGGCGCTAGCCAGCGCCGCTCCTGCTTGCACATTCTTGCTGGCCAGGTTGGAAACATCGCCGGAACCGCTGACGCTGAAAGTCTGTCCCGCCACGCCGGTTGCCGTCAGCGTGCTGCCCGCGACAGCCGCCGAGCCATCGTAGGCCTTGCCGCCAGACAAGACCAGGTCGGCCTTGTGGATGGTGGCCGTCACGCCGGCCGGCTGCACCAGGTTGTAATTGCCCGCATCCATGCCCGTCAGCGCATAGCCGCTGACGCTGACGGTTTTTCCAGTACCGGCATTGGCGTCGGCAAAGCTGCCGCTACCCGTGCCGACGAGCGAGACGACGTCACTCAGCAAGCCGTTCACGCCGGCCGTGCCGCTCAGTGTTGCGCCGGCGCTTGCATCATAGGTTTTATTCACGGCGCCTATGCCCGACACCGCCAGGTCCGCCTTGCCGATGGTCGCCGTCAGGCCCGTCGGTTGCGTGACGACGTAGTTGCCGGCGTCCACGCCGCCCAGGCTGAAGCCAGAGACGGTAACGGTTTTATTCGCGCCGGCATCTTTGGTTGCAAAGTGGCCGACACCCTGGCCACCCAGGGTGACGTTGTCCCCCGCGATCATGCCGGAGTACGCCACATTCGCCGTATTCAAGGTCGCCGTCGTCGTCGCATCGTAGGTTTTGTCCACGGCGCCGATGCTCGTCAGGGTGATGCCCTTGGCGGTGACGGTATAGCTGCTGCCCGCCGTGCCCAGCACATTGTAGTTGCCCGCCAGGCCGCCATTGCCGCTGCTGCCCAGGCCGAGACCCGTGGTGCTGCCCAGTGCCGCACCGGCTTGCACATTCTTGCTTACCAGGTTGGACGCGTCGCCGGCGCCGGTGACGCTGAAGGTCTGTCCGGCCACGCCAGTGGCCGTCAGCGTGCCGCCCGCCACGGACGTGCCGCCGTCGTAGGTCTTGCCGCCCGACAGGATCAGGTCGGCCTTGTGGATGGTGGCCGTCACGCCGACCGGCTGCACCAGAGTGTAGTTGGCCGCATCCATGCCCGTCAGCGCATAGCCAGTGACGGCGACGGTTTTTCCAGTACCGGCGTTGGCGTCGGCGAACGTACCAGTGGCGGCGCCACCGGCCAGGGACACGATATCGCCGCCAACCAGGTCTGACGCCGAAATGCCCGCCCCCGTGAGCGTGGCGCTGGTCGTGCCATCGTAGGTCTTGTCACTGGCGGACAAGCCGCTGACGTTGATGCTTTTGGGCGTGATCGTCCCCGTTTTGCTGTCGAGGCCATTCAGGTAATAGTGCCGGCCAACATGGGCAATCGTGGTGCCGCCGCCACTGAACGTGACGCCAGTGATCGTCACCGACTTGTTGGCGCCGGCATTCTTGTCGGCAAAAGTGGCCGCCTGGCCGGCAGTATTGAGCGTCAGTCCGGTCGGCATGGTCAGCAAGCTGTTGAGCCCGGCCAATCCGGCGTTCATCGTGCCGTCATAGACTTTGGGTGCTATCGTAGCGCTCAAATTGACTGCCATATAAGCAGTCAGCTGACCGGGATTGTTGATGTACAGCGTATAATCCGTCGGCGTGTCATAGCTGCTCGGGTTGTAATAGATGCTGACGGCGCTTGCACCACCTACGAGGAAAATATTGCTATGAATGGCGCTGGGGTCGTCAAAAATGACCGTGCCCATGCCCCTGGCGCCATTGTCGGCCCTCAGCACGATGTTGCCGCCCCCTTGAGCCTCGATGCCTCCGCCAAGATCGTTGAACGTTCCCGCAAAAGGTACATTATGAGTTAATTTGAACTGAACATGGCGATAGGCACTCAGCGTCAGCGTCGTATTGCTGGTCCAGTTAGGGATGCTGGGATAGCCGACGACGGAGTAGTCATTGCCGAAACCGATGCCATCGAGGATGATGATATCGCCATTGCCGGCGCTGCCAGGGGTACACGTCGTGCCCGTGCAACTGGCGGAAGCGCCGGTGGTCTTGATGGTCACGTTGCCACTATTGAGCGCCGTCGACAGGACGCGCGTGTCGATATTGATGCCGTAACCATTTCCCCAGATACTGGCATTGCCGATCAGGATATCATCGGGGTCGAGCAGCCATTCTCCCGCCGCGCCGTGCGGCGCAGCCGTACTGACGGCGGCGCTGGCGTTGACGTTCAAGGCCTTGCCGGAGGTCTCCACCTTGCCACCGTTGCCGGCAAGCGCGCCGCCGCGCGCCGTGATACTGCCATTGAATTGCGTGCTGTTGTCGGACCAGACCGCCACATTGCCGCCATTGCCGCGGCTGATGGCATCGGCCTTGATCGAGGCGCCAGCGTCGACCAGGGTGGTGTGCGCGCGTTGCTCGCTGCCGCCACCGAGGAAATTGCCGCCGACCAATGCCGTGCCGCCGCCCTCGCCAGACACGTCAATCACGCTGCCTGCCGCCAGCTTGACCGTGCCACCCAGCACTTTCGCGCTGCCGCCGCCTGCGCCGCCGCTACCGGACGCGTCGAGCGTGCCGCTATTCGTCGCGCTGCCCGCACTGCCCGCCGCCAGCACAATGGAACCGTTGACATTCTGCACGCTACGCGCCTGAACGATGCCCGTGTTATTGATCACGCTGGCCAGCAGCGCATCCCTGGCACCGGCAGAAAGCCAGACCGCGCCGCCGTCGGCCTTGATGAGGCCGCCATTTTCGGCCAGGTTGTTCAGCGTGCTCTGCTTGACCTGCATATGCACCAGGCTATCGCCGGCGAACGACAGCGTGACGTCGCTGCCGGCGCCCAGCGCCGCCGCACCCGCACCCGCGTTGATGCTGCCTTGATTGCTGACCGTATTGGCGATGAGAGCAACATAACCGCCATGGGCCGCATTGATGGTCCCCTGGTTGATGATGCTGCCCTTGCCGCTGCCGCTGAAATGGCGCGTCGCGCCATTCAGGTCCGCATCGCCGATATCGAGCGTGGAGGCCACCAGGCCACCGACGTTGATGTGCGATCCGGCGCCAAACAGCACGCCATTCGGGTTGATCAGGTAGACCTGGCCATTGGCATTGAGGCGGCCGAAGAACTGCGTGGCGTTCGTGTCGCCGATGCGGTTGACGGCAATGGCGCTGGCCGACGGCTGGACGAAATTGACCGTTTCCTGGCCCGTGGTATTGAACGACTGCCAGTGCAATGACAGGTTCTGGCTCGCTTGCGTCACCGTGGTGGCGGCACCGTTCTGGCTGATGAAGCCCTTGCCGGCGGTCACCTGACCGCCTGCCGGCCCCGCCATGGCGACAGGGGCGGCGGCCAGCAAGGCGCTGAAGAGGATACTGCGATTGGCGGCCTTGCCCCGGCCCCTGGTACGTTCCGGCACGATGACCCAGGCGTGGTGCACATGGCTCCAGATGAGTCGATAAATTCTGTTCATGGAAGCATGGCGCATGGTGGTTTCTCTGGTTGGCGGCTCGATGCGCAGATGGCATGCCGCTTGTTGTCTGTACGTTAATTAATTGGCAGAAAATCTGCCCAAATGCTCGGCAACCCGCCGGTCAAGCACGGGCCTCCACTCTGCCGGCATCACTTGATTGACCAGTTGAGCAATACGCTCGATCTCGGCCAGTGTTGCCGCATTGTTTGTGGTGGCTCTGGCAGCGCTGTTCCACATATATATCTTCGCCAGGCTGGCCGGCGTCAGCGCACCAGTGGCCGGGTCCGGCGCGCTGTTGGCATACAGAATGGCCACCGGCAAATAGGCCGGGGCATACCCTTCGGCAGCGGCATGCTCCAGCAATGACAGGGCCAGCGCCGGATTGGCGTCGCCGCCCTCGCCCTGCCCCAGCATCACGCCCAGGCGGTATTGCGCCAGATGGTCGCGGTTTTCCGCGGCCTGCTGATACCAGTAACGCGCGGCCGCCAGATTCTGCGGCACTTCCGTTCCATCCTTGTAATAATCGGCGATGCGCAGCATGGCCGGCGCCGAGCCTGCCTGCGCCGCTTGCGCGCACAGCCCCAGGCCGTGCTCGACATCCTTGCCGACGACCTGCCCGCGGATGTACATCTGACCGGCAGAACACAGCGCATAGGCGATGCCCGCCTGCGCCGCCTTGCGGTACGACGCTTCGGCCGCCTTGCCGTCGGCCGCCTGGCCGCCCCCTCCAGCCAGGCAATCGCCAAAAAACTGATGCGCGGCCGGAATGTTGCCCTGCGCAGCCTTGCCGAACCAGGCGCAGGCGGCGGCCGGATTGCGCGCGCGGCCCCACCCTTCGCGCTCGATCAAGCCCAGGTTGAATTGCGCCAGGGGGTTGCGGGCGGCGACGCGTGCGTATGCCTTGTAGGCAAGCGCATATTCGTGAGCGGCCAGTGCCTTGTCGGCCTGCTTCAATTCAGTGCTCAGCTCGCGTGGCGCGGCGCCGGCCTGTAACGCGACAAGCAGCGCTGCGATCAGCGCTGCAACAGCCAGGATACGCAAAGTAAATGCTCCAGATAAAGTTATCAGTGGTGGCATGCGCATCCACATGCCACCGGTTCAAGGACGATCAGATCGTCAAGGGCAAGCTTAGTCCCGGCTTGGATACATGCCGTTGGTGGCCGCGATGTAGTACGTCAATGCAATGTAAGACGGCCTGTTATCAATTGCATCACCGCCGCCGAAGGTAATCGTCGGGCCTGCGGCCGTTGCGGTGCCGCTAATGGCGCCTGCCAGCGTCTGGGCGGCTATCGACACACTGGCCGTGCTGGCAGGAACCGTGACCGACACGCTGCCGCCGCTGATGGCGCCGGCATTCAGCGTCGCATCCGGTGCCGACGAGACATAGATGCTGGACGAAGCAGCAGGTGCCTTGCCCAGGTAGGCGCCCGAAGGTGAAGCGACGCCGTTGGTCGTATTGGCCACATTCATTTTCAAGTCCGTTACCGTGCCGGTGCCCGTGGCAGCGGCAATGGCTACCGTGC
Source organism: Janthinobacterium leeuwenhoeki (assembly GCF_051380795.1). Classification (NCBI taxonomy): domain Bacteria; kingdom Pseudomonadati; phylum Pseudomonadota; class Betaproteobacteria; order Burkholderiales; family Oxalobacteraceae; genus Janthinobacterium; species Janthinobacterium leeuwenhoeki. The sequence goes on along the minus strand of NZ_JBNYXT010000004.1, from coordinate 268,418 downwards.
CGTTCAGCGCAGGTAAGTCCACGCTGACCTTCAGCTTGCTCAGATCGACTGGAATGGCGCCCACCTTGATGGAAAACGGTGGCAACTGTGCAACTGTCAGACTGATGGCATCGTTCCCCGCCTTGTCGCCGGCCATGTAGCTCGTGCCGTTGGCGCCAACCACGAACCTGCCGCGCAGGTCAGGCAGCTTGAACATGCTCGTGCCAGTGTTGCCGTAAGTAGTGCCGATCAGCGAATACAGCGCCGCATTGGCATTGATTGGCATGTCCTGGCCGGCGGCCAGCACGTACTGCCGATTGAAACTGCCGAAATTGAATGGCACGGCCATGATGCAGATGCTCGCCAGGACGGGGGTGTCGGAACAGGCATAGCTGTTCGGCGTCCAGGCGGCCGATACGATGCCGGCGATCAGTGCGGCGCGAGAAAAGTGCTTCTTGACTACAGATTTCATTACTTCCCCTTTATGTTATGTAAAGCAATCGTTTTATGTACTGCGTAAACTTTTTGCATTGCCAGTGCGCTTGAAGGTCATCGATGCACCTGCCCTTCACTAGCCGCCAGCGCCAGGATGAAGAATTTTTTCCAGAATGCTTACCAGCTCCGCAATCCGCCGCTGAGCATCCTTGAGTTCGATAACGCCGGAAACAGTCGGGCCGTGTCCGATGGCAGGAAAATCCTCGCCGAGAATCTCGGCGATATACGCCTTGACATGCTCGATCCCTGCCATGGCCAGATACGCCGCCGCCGTTGCCGGGGCAGGACCTGGAGGCGCGCCTGGAAGTTGCGCGCCCGGCAGCGCGGCATACAGTGTTTTCGAGGCGGCAGAATCGGCCAGTGCAGCCAGCACCACGCCATACATCAGTTCCGGCAGCTTTACCCCGCCTTCGGCATCGGAGTTGCCATAAATGGTCAGCAATTGCAGCAGCGTGCCCAGCGACCAGGCATGCGGCACGATATCGTACTGGTTGTGGATCAAGACGTTCCAGCTCTGCCAGGGTTGCTCTCCGCCAGCCTGGCGCGGAAAGGCGCAGGCAAAGCGCCTGGAAAAACTGCCATTGCCGGGAGACGCGCCCGCGGTCGGGTAAACCAGTACCCGTTCAAATGCCGACAAGGCGCCGTGTTCCTTCAGGTACAGGGCAAACGTCGGGGCCAGCGCGCCGGCAAGGCTATGCCCGGTGAACACGATGCGCGCGCCTTCGCTGAGCGTGCCATTGAGCTGTCGGATAAAGTCGGACAGACTGGTTTTTCCATGCGCCGGATCTGTTGGCGTCAGCGCTGCAATATGTGCCACGCCAGTCGCCGTGCCTTTGGAAATGAGCGGCATGAGAGCATCGTGTGAAACGGCTGTGGCAGACGGTACTGCGGGATGGTATTGCGTCCAGTTGACGGTTGAAGACACCGTGAAATCTTCCACGATCCAATCATAACCGGAGATGAAATTGGTGGCGGCAATGGCCACGACATACGTTGCAGCCCTGGTCCCATCCTCATATATTACTTCCGGGTTGTAGAAAACCAGCGCCGCATTGTGCGCCACCCTGGAGTCTGCTCCGCGCCACACGGCCGGCCCCCAGGCGATTTGCCAGCCGCTCCCCAGCCCCGCCGTCACCACCGGCATGGGCAACGTCGCCTGGATATTCGCCGCAAGCTGGGCTTCCAGCGGGTCGCCATGCGAGCCCGGGGTATAACGCTCGTTTGCTATGTAGTCAGAAGCCAGATTCGACAACAACGACAGGGCGAACGTCTGCTGAAAAACATCAAAATTTGCTGGCATGATCTCTTTCTTGTCCAAGGACTTTCGTGAAAAAAGCGGAACGCTGGGGAATAGAAACGGCGCCAACTACAGTGGGTCAGCTGGTTTTTTTCTCGCCAGGATGGATATGCAGACATTTTTTTCCGATACCAGAAACAGGAAAGCCGGATGCATGGAGAGAGAATCGGGGTATGTCCATTGTTTCCTTTGGCAATATCTTTATCGGGTTCAATTTGCCTAAGTATAGTGAGTGGCTTACTTAAATAACAAACCACCAATACCCACAGGAAGTGACCAATTGTGACGCCGTCCAGCACCTCCTTATGGACGAGGGAGGAATGAGGCCAGACCATTCAATTCATTGGCGGCATCGGATAATCGGCATATTGCGCACCTCGTCTTTCATAGTGCGTCTTATATACAGCATCGTCCGAAGGGATTGAATGGTGGCGTGGATGGCTGATAAAGTTCAAATATTGAAGTAAGGTGCGCCACTATATTGATGTAGATCAATCAATTTTTGTATCGTGTGCAGCAGAATAGGATCATTCGCAAGTCTCTATGCAAGAGACCATGGCTCACGCCCTGCGTCCTGCACTACGCATGACCAACTTCAAAAGGAATACCATGACACCCACTACCATGAAAGCCGCCGTCGTCGAAGAACTGGGCCAGCCGCTGGTGCTGCGCGAGGTACCCGTGCCGGTGCCCGGCCCCGGCCAGATCCTCGTCAAGACGGAAGCGTGCGGCGTCTGCCACACGGATTTGCATGCGGCGCGTGGCGACTGGCCCGTCAAGCCGTCGCCGCCGTTCATTCCCGGCCATGAAGGCATCGGCCTGGTGGTGGCCATGGGCACGGGCGTGACCGAGGTGCAACTGGGCGACCGGGTCGGCGTGCCCTGGCTTTACTCGGCTTGCGGGCATTGCGAACATTGCCTGGCCGCCTGGGAAACCGTGTGCGCCGAGGCGCAGTTCGGCGGCTACACCAAGAATGGCGGCTTCGCCGAATACATCCTGGCCGACCCGCGCTACGTCGCGCATATTCCGGACGGGCTGTCCGCCGTGCAGGCGGCGCCCATCATCTGCGCCGGCGTGACCAGTTACAAGGGCATCAAGGAAACGGGCGCGCGGCCGGGCCAGTGGCTGGCCGTGTCCGGCATCGGCGGACTGGGCCACCTGGCCGTCGAATATGCGCTGGCCATGGGCTTGCGCGTGGCGGCCGTCGATATCGATGAAGGCAAGCTGGAACACGCGCGCGCCCTGGGCGCCGAAGTGACCATCAATGCGCGCCAGGGCGACCCCGTGGCAGCCTTGCGCGAAGCGACGGGAGGCGGCGCCCACGGCGTGCTGATCACGGCGCCGTCGATCAATGCCTTCCAGCAAGGGGTGGCGATGACGCGCAAGCGCGGCACCTGCGTGCTGGTGGGCTTGCCGCCGGGCGACTTCCCCACGCCGCTGTTCGACGTGGTGGCCAATTGCGTGACGATACGCGGCTCTTTTGTGGGTACGCGCCAGGACATGGCCGAGGCGCTCGCCTTCGCCGCCACTGGCAAGGTCAAGGCCGGCATCGAATTGCAGCCGCTGTCGGCCATCAACGATATCTTCAACCGCCTGGAACATGGCAAGGTCGCTTCGCGCGTGGTGCTCGATTTCAGCAGCAACTGATCAGTACTGCGGCCGCGCGGGCGGTGTGCTCTATGCTGCGACGGCAAGGAATTGCCGTTGCTATAATGGCATATCATAATGAACACATCGAGGACACAGAAATGAAGAAATCCCTCTGCGGCCTACTGGCCTGCGCCGCCCTTGCCTGGCCACTTGCTGCCCGCGCGGCTGACCCGGCTGCGCCTTCGCTGCCCGGACACTATTACCTGCAAGGCGTCATGGAAACGGGCTCCGAACTGCTGCTGAAAAAGGACGGCACCTTCGAATGGATGCTCAGTTATGGCAATACCGACGAGCAAGCCAGCGGCGAGTGGCGCGTTGCCGGCGACATGGTGACCCTGGTGGCGGGCAACGGCGGCAAGGAGCCGCAGTTTCGCGTGTTCGAGGAATCGGAAATGCGCATCCAGAAACCCGCCGAAGCGGGCTTGTGGGTGGCCATCGTCGGCTTCCCCCAACTGGGGCCGATGGCCGGCGTGGAAGTGAAGTTCGAAGCGCACAGCGGCAAGACGGCCACGGCCATCAGCGTGGCGAACGGCGACGCCATCGTCCGCATGCCGGCGTCGGAGCGCTGGGTGCGCGCCGGCTTGCGCCGCCAGGGGGCAAAAGTCGACTATCAATGGCTGGCCGTGCCGCCCGAGCGCGCACAGGAACGCATCGCCGCCTTCGCCGTCACCGACTCAAAGTGGCTCAGAGGGCAGGCATTTCAGAAGCTGGCCTTGCGCGTCGTCAAGGGTGGCCTGAAAGTGGATGATGCGGACAATGGCCTGGCCAGGGGCCTGTACGCGAAACCGGCATCCAAGCCATAGGCTTCACTCCCCCTCGTTCCATTCTCCAGGCACGCTGCCCTGATCAAGCATATTGACCAGGGCAGCGCTGTTTGCCGCCACGCGCAGCCGCGCGCCGTTGACACCCCGCACGGTCTGTCCTATAGTCGCCGGGTTAACGACAAATGAGAATGAGAATCATGTTCAATTCTATCAAGAAATGGCTCGTCTGCTACCCGCTCGTGGCCGCCAGCCTCAGCCTGTTGCTGGCCGGAGGCGCGCAGGCGCAAGCGACCGATGCCAGCGCCGGTGCCAAGCAATTGTGGCAATTGATTGACTACGTTGCCGTCGATTACAGCGGCGCCGTCGAGCACGGCAAGGTGGTCAGCGAGGCGGAATACGCGGAAATGCTCGATTTTACGGACAACGCGACGACGCAGATCACCGCCCTGCCCGCCCACGCCTCGCAGGCGGTCATCGCCGCCGCCATCGCCGACCTGCGCCAGGCCGTCGTGGCCAAGGCGGACGGCGTGGAAGTCAAACGCCTGGCACACCACGCGAATGGCTTGCTGATTGCTGCCTACCCGATTCCCGTAGCGCCGAAAGTACTGCCCAATCTGGCGCGCGGCGCGGCCCTGTATGCGGCCCAGTGCGCTTCGTGCCATGGCGTGGCCGGCGGCGGCGATGGTCCGCTGGCAGCCAGCCTGGAACCGAAGCCGATCGCTTTCACGGATGGCGAACGGGCGCAGTCGCGCAGCCTGATGGCGCTGTACCAGGTCATTTCGCAAGGCGTGGCCGGCACCTCGATGGCCAGTTTCGGCCAGTTGTCCGAAAACGAGCGCTGGGACCTGGCTTTCTATGTCGGCGGCATGTCGCACGATGCGGCGGCGAGCGTGCGCGGCGAAAAGCTGTGGCAGGACGATCCGCGCAGTAAAAACCTGTACGCCGACCTGGCCGCAGTGACGACCCTGACGCCGGAAGCCGTTGCCGCCAAGCTCGGTGCAGACGAGGCGCAAGCCTTGACGGCGTACTTGCGCAGCAACCCTGGCAAGGCCGAGGCGCACAAGCCGGCCGGCCTGGCCCCGTCGCGTTTGCGCCTGGCGGAAAGCCTGGCCGCCATGCACGCGGGCGACCGCGCGGGCGCCACCCGCCTGGGCCTGTCGGCCTACCTGGACGGCTTCGAGCCGATTGAGCCGATGGTCGGCGCGCGCAACAAATCGCTGCTGCTGGCGGTGGAAAACGCCATGCTGGCTTACCGATCCGCCGTGGCCAAGGGCACGCTGGCCGACGCCGACGCGGCGGGCGAAAAGCTGCAGCAACTGTTTACCCACGTGGAAGCGGAACTGGGCGACGCCAAGGCCGAGCCGATGACGACCTTTGTCGGCGCCCTGACGATCTTGCTGCGCGAAGGCGTGGAAGCGCTGCTGATCGTGATCGGCATCATCGCCTTCCTGCGCAAGGCCAAGCGCAATGATGTGCTGCCCTATGTGCATGCGGGCTGGGCCAGCGCGCTGGTGGCAGGCGGCCTGACATGGGTGGCGGCAACGTATTTGGTGACCATCAGCGGCGCCAGCCGTGAAGTGAGCGAGGGTCTTGGGTCCGTGTTTGCTGCCCTGGTCCTGCTCAGCGTGGGCTTGTGGATGCACCAGAAGAGCAGCGCCGGACGCTGGCAGGAATACCTGCACGAGAAACTCACGGCAGCGATGTCGCGCCGCTCCGCCTGGGGCCTGTTCGCCCTGGCCTTCATCGCCGTCTACCGCGAAGTCTTTGAAACCGTGCTGTTCTATTCAGCCCTGGCGGCGGATGGCAACGGCGGCGCCCTGCTGGGCGGCTTCCTGGTAGCCATCGTGCTACTGGTCGTGATCGCCTGGGCACTGCTGCGCACGAGCGCCCGCATGCCTATCGGCAAGTTCTTCTCGTGGACTTCCGCCTTCGTTGCCGTACTGGCCGTGATACTGATGGGTAAAGGCGTGGCCGCGCTGCAGGAAGCGGGCTGGGTCGGCGTCACCCCCGTCGATTTCATGCGCATCGACCTGCTGGGCATCCTGCCCACGGCGGAAACCCTGCTGGCGCAGGCGGCCATCCTGGTCATCATCGTCGCCGGCTATGGCTGGAACCGCGTGGCGGCAGGCAAGCGCAAGCCAGCCTGATCCAGAAGTACCGGCACGAGCAAGCTGTTCCTTCCGGTACTGGCGTGAGCAATGCCCTATGCCGGGTGAAGCGCTGCGAACGATTCGGCAAACAGGTCGGGCTGGTAACCGGCGGCATTGAACAGATGAGCGCAAGATTCGTCAATCGCGGCGCGTAACCTTGCCTGATCAACTCCCGGCACGACGCCACCGCGTTTGCGTACGCGCCCGCCGATAATGACGGTATCGATGTTGCTGCGCTCTGCCGCGTGCACCACGGTACCGATGGCGTTGTTGACCGGGTACAGGTTGAGGTCGCTGGTGCGTATCAGTACCAGGTCGGCCTGCTTGCCTGGCGCCAGGCTGCCGATGCGCCCTTCCAGCCCCGCGCAAGCGGCGCCGTCGATCGTGGCAGCTTCCAGCAGCCGGAACGCATTCGTTGGCGCCGGCGCATGGTGATGTCCATGCAGGCGCTGGCCATGCCCCATGACCCGTTGCAGGTAGAAGGCCACACGCATTTCCATGAACATATCGCCACTATATGAGGTCTCGTTGTCGACACTCAGCCCAGGGCGTATGCCGTGGTGGAGCGCCGCTTGCCAGGCGTACATGCCGTCCTCGATACCATAGTGGGCATCCGAACGGGGACAGACATTGACGCGCACGCCTGCCTCGCGCAAGATTTTCCAGCCCGATTCCGGCAGGCAAGTGCAGTGGTTGAAAATGTTGTCGCTGCCAAGCAAGCCCTGCTGGTGCAGACCTTCGAGCTCGGCGGCCATGCCTCCGCCAAAAAACTCGGTCACGATGGGAATACCCAGTTTTCGTGCAACGGCCCACTGCTCCGGTTCCAGCTGCGCCATCATGGCCAGTGTCACCAGGCTGTCGGATTTGGTGAAATACTTGGCCTGCAGCCGTGCGAGGTTGCCTGGCCAATGCGCCTCATCCCATACGCCCGATACAGGTGCCCCAGATGCATGCACCGCGCGGATGCCGGTATCGAGCAGTGCTTCGACTGCCGCGTCGGAGTGCGCCCCTGTGCGGCTGTTGTGGGAGTTGTCGATCACGGTGGTGATGCCGGCATCGATGCAACCCAAGGCCGTGACCAGGTTGCCCACGTAGATGTCGCGCGGCCGGTAGTATTTGGCAAACGAGAAATGCGTGGCGTTGCAATAGTCCTCGAGCGTCGCCGCATTGGGATTGATGCGGCGCAGCTGGCCTTCCCAGGAATGACGATGGGTATCGACCATGCCCGGAATGGCGATCATCTCTGCAGCATCGATTACTTCGGCGCCGTCAGCCTCCAGGTGCAAGCCGATGGCGGCAATGGCGCCATCGGCAATCAGGATGTCGCCCTTGGGCAAATTGCCGATATTGCCATCCATGCTGATGATGGTCGCGCCCCGGATCAGCATCTTGTGGGGGACGGTGGCAAGCGGCGTGAGAATAGGCAGCAATTGGGGGGCGTGTTCAAGCATGGTTAATCCTGTTGCAAGTTATGGGCTGCACGCAGTCTATTGCAGGCAGGCACGCGGAAAAAGTAGCCCCGAGTGTTTTCACCATGCAGAAAATCCGAACAATGTTGAGTTATAGTGCCTTTCCCTTTACCGCTACCGGACAAGACATGGATCGCGTACAAGCAATGCAAGTATTCCTTCGCGTGGTCGAGGGCAGGAGTTTTGTGCGCGCGGCAGAAACCTTGGGCTTGCCTGCCTCGTCGGTCACCGGCATCATCAAGCGGCTCGAAGCACATTTGCAGACGCGCCTGCTGAACCGCTCCACGAGAAACCTCAGCCTGACACCGGAAGGCGAGCGCTACTTTCACCGCTGCCGCGACATACTCGAGCTGATAGCCGACACCGAAGCTAGCCTGCAAGGCTCGAGTGAGCGCCCGCAAGGACGGCTGCGCGTGGATATGCCGGGCGGCATTGCCCATGCCGTGATCCTGCCGCAGTTGCGGCAATTCCAGCAACGCTACCCGGACATCTACCTGATGATTGGCGTCAATGATCGCCAGCTGGACTTGATACAGGAAGGCGTCGATTGCGTCATCCGTACCGGTAGTTTAGAAGACTCGACGCTGATCGCGCGCCGCTTGGGCGAGCTGCGCTGGATCACCTGCGCGGCGCCGTCCTACCTGGCCGAACGCGGTGTTCCCGAGGCTCTGGAGGTTTTGCAGCGACACAGGGCGGTCCACTATTTTTCCACTACACCGCGTCGAGGGGGCGATCTGCATTTCGTCCAAAACGGTATCAGCATTGCCGTGCCGGTTCCTGGCACGGTAGCGGTCAACGAGACTGAGCTGTACATCAAGCTGTGCCTCGACGGCCACGGCTTGATGCAACTGGCCGAGATTCTCGTGAGCGACCATTTGAGGGCCGGAAAACTGGTCGAAGTGCTGGCCGACAGGCGGCCGCCGCCGGTGCCGGTATCGCTACTCTACCCCCATCAGCGCTTTCTATCCCCTGCGATGCGGGCGTTCACCGATTGGACGACCGAGCTGTTTAGCAATACCAGCTTGATTTGACTGCTCTGAGCGCTGCCTCCTGGCGCAGCGCATCGCGTGCACAGCTTTGAAACCACGATATGCACGAGTTGTAGTGCCTTACCAGTAGCCAAGCACCTTCCACCACGTCGTGCCGACGACGGCAAAGATCAGCAATTCCACCACGCACATGATGAAGCCGACGCGCCACCAGTTGCCCATCGTCACGAAGCCGCTGCCAAAGATGATGGGCGAGGTGCCCGTCGCGTAGTGGGTCAGGGTCATCATGATGGCCGAGCCGGCCGTCATCATCAGCATGAACGGCACGTGGTATGCGGCCGGAATCAGGTGCAGGCCCACCGTCAGGAAGGCCAGCAGCATGGCGCTGATGTGGGCCGTCGTGCTGGCAAAGAAGTAATGCGAGAATACAAACACCAGCACCAGGACGGCGGCTATCGGCAGCCAGTCCATGCCGCTGGCGACAATCGCCGCCTTCATGCCGGCCGAGAACCAGGCGATCACGCCCGTCTTGTTCAGCTGCTCGGCCATCATGACCAGGGCGCCGAACCACACCAGGGTATCCCAGGCGCTCTTTTCCGACAGCACGTCGTCCCAGTCGATGGTGCCCGTAATGATCAGCACGAACAAGCCGACAAAGGCGACCACCGTCGCATCGAGCGAAAACGCGGGGCCGAACAGCATGGCGGGCACGTTGGCCCACAGCAGCAGTAACAGGGCGAAGGTGCCCAGCATGACTTTTTCCGATGGCGACAGCGGGCCCATGCTTTTCAGTTCCGCCTTGGCGTAGGTGACGGCGTCCGGCGTCGCTTTCAGTTCCGGCGGCGACAGCCAGTAGATGATCAGCGGCATGAGCAGCAGGCAGACCAGGCCCGGCAGCAGCATGCACAGGGCCCAGGTGGTCCACGTCAGGTGGAAACTCTGGCCGCTGGCCTTGGCCACGAAGTCGACCACCAGCGGATTGGGCGCCGTGGCTGTGAGGAACATCGCCGACGTGATGGGGTTGGCGTGGTAATTGACGAGGGCCAGATAGGTGCCAACTTTACCTTCCGTGCCCTTGGCTGGATCCGAATCGAAGGCATTGGCAATCGATTTCATGACGGGGTGGACGATGCCGCCGCCGCGCGCCGTGTTACTCGGCGTAAATGGCGCCAGCACCAGTTCGCAAATCGCCAGGCCATAGCCGATGCCCATGGTGCGCTTGCCCAGCAGGGAGATGAACAGCAGGCCGATGCGGCTGCCCAGCCCCGTCTTTTTCAGCCCGCGTGAAATCAGGATCGCCACGACGATCAGCCAGATCAGGGGATTCGAGAAACTGCTGAGCGCATCCGTGATGGCGCCCTTGGACGAGGTCGACGTTACTTGCGACAAGGACACGATAACGATGGCCATCATGGCCATCACGCCGATCGGCATGACTTTCAGGATGATCGCCAGGATGGTGGTGAGGAAAATCGCCACCAGGCCCCAGGCCTTGGGCGTCAAGCCGTCCGGCGCCGGCAGCAATAGCATACTCAGCAGCAAGGCGGTGCAGATCAGGGCGGGGACGAGGCGGAATGGCACGGCTTGCTTGAAATGCAGGAACATGTCGCGCAGTGTTGTATACATCTTTATTACCTTTCGCTGTGGGTCAGGCATCCTGGCAAGCGGCATGGTGCGCGCAGAGTCTTGGGCTGGCGCGCAGGAAAAACGCACCTTCAAAGATGACAGATGCCCAACAATTCTGTTCGGCAATATCATACACGCAAGATGTCCCCGTTCCCGGCGCCATTTGGCGCGCCGTTCCGCCAATTGCAAAATCGTTGACCTGCGAGCGACATATGTCGCATAGTGCCCCTCATGTCGCCCAATCCAACGAGGAAGCCAGTGCAGGCACGTAACCATCATATCGACGCCTTGCGGGGGGCGGCCATCCTGTGCGTGCTGCTGCTGCACTTCGCGCTGGCCTATGGCTTGAAGAACAGCCCGCTCTCGGCCTTGCCAGGCTGGCTGCTGGGCGCCGCCTACCAGGGTAATTATGGCGTGACCATGTTCTTCGTTATTTCAGGCTACCTGATCACCTCGACCTCGCTACGCCGCTGGAGCGACCTGGCGCGCATCGACCTGGCCGCGTTCTATCTCTACCGCATCGCCCGCCTGCTGCCGTCTCTGCTGCTGGCCCTGTCCCTCATCGTGCTGCTGGGGGTGCTCGACGTGCCCTTCTTTGCCAATTCGGACGGCGGCAAGGACTTGCCAGCCAGCTATTTCGTCATCGCCATTGCTTCCGTACTAACCTTCTGGCACAACGTACTGATGCAAAGCGCTGGCTATTTCAATTACTGCCTGAACGTGTACTGGTCGCTATCTGTCGAGGAAATGTTTTATCTTCTGCTGCCGCTGTCGTGCCGCTTCCTGCGCCAGCGCCATTGGATCATGCTGCTGTGCGGCGTTGCCATGGTGGCCGGCCCCGTCTATCGCAGCCTGCACGCGGACAACGAAATCTATTTTATGTATGGCTATATCGCGTGTTTCGACGCCATCGCCATCGGCTGCCTGACGGCCCTGCTGACACAACATTGGCAGCCGGGTGCGCGTGCCGGGCAACTCTTGCGCTGGCTAGCGGGCCTGGCCCTGGCGGCCCTGTATGTGCGCGGCATCGGCGGCCATGAAGTCTTCGGCTTCAGTGCGATCTCGCTGGCCAGTGCCGCCTTCATCGTGGGCGCCACGGCGCGCCAGGGGGCCAGCCAGGGCCGCCCCGGTCCGCTGCAATGGCTGGGACGGCACAGCTATGAGCTGTACCTGTTCCATATCATCATACTGGCCGCCATGCGCAATGTGGTCGACAAGGCGGGCCTGGCCTACGCGGAGCGCCTGCCGTGGCTGGCGCTTTTCCTGGCCGCGACGGCGCTGGCGGCCGCCCTCGTCGCCCGCTATGTGTCCGAACCGGCCAATACCGCCCTGCGCCAGCGCTTCCGAGGCGTCGTCACGGCCGTGCCTGCACGCACCGGCGACAGCCCTGGAGCTGCGCCTTGAAAAACTGAGCCAGGTCAAGAGTCCGCATGCCGCCTGCGCGTTTCACGGTGGTTTTCAGCCCAAACTTGCCAACGGCACTATAATGTCGGCACCGCGTGCGGCAGCAATGGCGGCGATAGACGGTAACAATTTCGTGTGGACGCCAGTACAATAGCGACTGGGCCTACACAGGGTTTCACTTTTGCCAGCAGTTGCCAGCAACTAACCATTTTTTTGACCAGCCAACAAATACTATGAGTTCGATGAATGAAGAGCGCGTTTTAAGCGTGCACCACTGGACGGATACCCTGTTCTCCTTTACCACCACGCGCGACCCGTCGCTGCGTTTCTCGAATGGCCATTTCACCATGATCGGCCTGCGCGTCGATGGCAAGCCTCTGCTGCGCGCCTACAGTATCGCCAGCGCCAATTACGAAGACCACCTGGAATTTTTCAGCATCAAGGTGCCGGGCGGCCCATTGACGTCGCGTTTGCAGCACTTGCAAGTGGGCGACACCGTCATCGTCGGCCGCAAGCCGACGGGCACCCTGGTGTCCGACTACCTGCTGCCAGGCAAGCGCCTGTACATGCTGTCGACGGGCACGGGCCTGGCGCCTTTCCTCAGCATCGTGCGCGATCCGGACATCTACGAGCGCTTCGACCAGCTGATCCTCGTGCACGGCGTGCGCCAGGTCGATGAACTGGCCTATCGCGAGCTGCTGGAAGAGCACCTGCCGCAGCACGAATTCCTGGGTGAAATGGTCAGCGACAAGCTGCGCTATTACCCGACCGTGACGCGCGAAGATTTCCGCAACATGGGCCGCATCACGGCACTGATCGAGAACGGCAAGCTGGCCGAAGACCTCGGCTTGCCGGAACTCAATCCTGCCGAAGACCGCGTCATGATCTGCGGCAGCTCGGACATGCTGCGCGACCTGAAAGAAATGCTGGAAGCGCGTGGCTTCAAGGAAGGCAATACCTCGACGCCAGGCGACTTCGTTGTCGAGCGCGCGTTCGCCGAGAAGTAATCCGCAACACCACAGGAGCCGGGCCCCGCCGCTTTTCGCGGCGGGGCCCGGCTTTTTTATTGGTGGATCAACGGGCCAGCGGCGCGCCGCGCTGGTATTGCAAGCCATTCATGAAGCGCTGCACGGGCTGAAAGCCGCCGCTGAGGATATCATCATGCGCCGAGTAATAGCGCGTCTCGATCTTCAGCAGGCCCAGCACGGTCGCATCGAGCTTGTCGGTCTGATATGGCCGGCTTTCCAGCGCGGCGCGCGCGGCCATCGATTGCGGCGCTTGCCGGTTGCTCCAGATCAACATGGGAATTTCATAGCCGCTCTTGTCCGAGGCGGAATGGCCCGCGTGATTGCGGCTGTAGCCCACTTCCTGCCCATGGTCTGAAACGAACAGCAGCGAGGCGGCGCGGTCGGTCTTGGCCTTTTCCGCCATGCCGATCAGCGTGCCCAGCACGTAATCGCCATAGCGGATAGCGTTATCGTACGCATCGCGCTGGTTGCGTATCCAGTCAGACCTGCCCTGGCTGGCCATCTGCGCGCTGACGGCGTCCTGCGCCTGGTCGAAATGCGCAAAGCGGCTGGGATAGCGCATGTCATAACTAGGATGGGCACCCAGCAAGTGCACGACGATCAGCTTTTTCGGCGCGTCGTCGCGCAGCGCATGGGCGAATGGCTGGAACAGGTTGCCGTCGAAATTGTTTTCGCCACGGCCAGTACCGTAGTTGATGAACTCGCTTTCATCGGCCTCGCCCGCCAGCAGACCGATCCAGCCGTCGTTGCGCGTCTGATTAGAGACCCAGAAGGTCTTGTAGCCAGCCGCCTCCGCCAGCATCAGCAAATTCGGCTTGGCCACCCACGCATCGGGGTTGCCAATATCGGCCGGCGTAAGCATCGTCATCATCGATTCCACCGTGCTGGACGCGGGCGAAATGACATCATTGAACACCAGCAGCTTCTCACGCATGGCGTCGAGCCGGGGCGTGGTGGCGCGCGGGTAGCCATACAGCGACATCGAGGCGCGGTTGGTGCTCTCGCCGATCACCAGGATGACGGTGCACGCATCCTCGCCCACATAGCGCACTTGCCAGTCGCGCGGCGCGGCCATGGCAGCCGTCAGCGCATGTTGCATGGACTTCATCGCGTCGAGCTGCGCGCTGTACTGCTGGTAGCGCAGTGGCCAGAACAGGGCCGGATTTTCGCGCCGCATGGTGGTGTTGACGTGCAGCAGCACGAGAAAGACGGCCATGCTGGCAGCAAAGCCTTTTTGCGGCAGGCCCGGCACACTCATAGCGCGCGCCGCTTGCCAGCGCAACAGGTGACGGTCGGCCAGCAGCACCGCCGCCGTCACGAGCACGAACCAACCGGCCGCTTGCGCCAGGGCGACGCTGTTGTGCAGGAAAAACTCGCCCGTTTCGGCTTGATCTGTCGCAAACATGGCTTGTAAGACCGCATTCGGATTCGGCCGCATGCCAAAATATCCACGCAAAAACCCTTTGATGGCCGCGTCGAGGTAAAACACGGGCACCACGATGCGCACCAGGACGCTGATCGCGCTGGCGCTGGTGCTGCTGCGCCAGGCATGCAACACGCCGCCCACGCCCAGCAGGATGGCTGCCAACAACACGCACAATTTCAGGCATTCGTTCGCACTTAACTGATCGAAGAGGAAGAACAGCAGCAGGCCAGCAAGACTTAACAGGACACGCAAGAACAGAATCAGCATGGAGGCAGTAGATAGTAAACGTTCGACGGGGACAGGCCCGAGCGGACGGGCCAGCGATTGTAGCGTAGTCCCTTGCAACGCGGAGCAGCATTTCTTGCGTGCTCCTGACAGAAATTGTCAGTGCTTTTTATTATGATTTCGGCACCAGCAGGCTGGCCATCAGCCTGTACTATTGATATCTCCACCTGCGACAGGACTTTTCATGACCCGTGCCATCACCATACTGACCGAGAACTTTGCCGATTGGGAAACCGCCCTGATCAATTCCACGGCGCGCCTGTATTACGGCTTTTACACGCAGTTCGCCACGCCGGGCGGCTTGCCCGTCACCTCATCCGGCGGCATGCTGGTTACACCGCAACTGGCGCTGGAAGATATTGTGTTCGATGAGCTCGACTTGCTGATGGTGTGTGGCGGCAGCCACTGGCAAAGCGGCAAGGCGCCTGACCTGAGTCCCTTGCTGCGCGCGGCCCGCGCCAAGAATATCGTGCTGGCCGGCATTTGCGACGGCACGCGCGTGCTGGCACAGGCAGGCGTGCTCGACACCGTGCGCCATACTTCCAATGGCGCCGACAACCTGACGCAGACCGGCTATGCGGGCGCCGCCCTGTACCAGGATGTGCCGTGGGCCGTGGCCGACCAGCGCGTCATCACGGCGCCCGGCACGGCGCCCGTCAGCTTTACGGCCGAGGTCTTGCGCGCACTGGGCATCGCTGATGACAACCTGGCCGCCTACCTGGCCATGCACGGCGCCGAGCACGGCAAGACGGCCCGGGCAGAACGCTAGTCGGGGGCCAGCACGCGCAAGCGCGCCACGGCGTGCGTGTTACCCGGGTTCAGTTCCAGCGAGCGGCGGTAATGCGTGATGGCCAGCGCCTTGGCGCCGTCGGCCTCGTAGGCTTCGGCCAGGCTGTCGTGGCCATTTGCCCCTTGCGGATACAGTTGCACACCTAGCTGGAAGACGGCGAGCGCCTGTTTCGGCTGTTGCCGCCCCAGCAAGCGGTAGCCCCAGGCATTCAAGTCATCTTCGGTGGGCGCAGACAGCCCATGCTGGCGCCGGATGGCCGCCAGTTGCTTGTCCAGCCCTTCGAAACCAGCGCCGGCCGCCTGCTGGCGCAGGGCGGGAAGATAGAAGCCGGCGATGGTATCGATCAGCTGTTCCGGCTGGGCGCCGGCCAGGTTGCTGAGGATAATGACGGCCAGGCCATCGTCCGGATACACATAAAAGGCCGAGCGGGCGCCGCCGATGCCGGCCACGGCGCGGTGGCCATCGCGGCCGATAGTGGGCCAGCCCAGCGCCCACGGCGCCGGCTTGCCGTCATTCAAGCTGGTCGGTTGCCACAGCTTTTCCACGCTGGCGGGCGCCAGCAGGCGCCCCGACTGCAGCGCGATGAGCCAGTTGGCCAGTTCGCCCGCATTGCTGTTGATGCCCGCGCCCGCACGCATGAACACGGGAAAGTCTTCGATCACATTGCGGTAGCCCTTGCCGCCCCGCTTCAGCACATAGGAACTGGCCTTGTTGGCGACCACGTCCTTCGCGTCGCCAAAGCCGCTATGCGGCATGCCCGCCGCGTCAAACTGCCCGCGCTGGATGAAAGTGGTCAAGGGCGCCCCGCCTTGCCGCTCGATCAATTGCGCCAGCAACACGTAATTGGTCTGGTTGTAGCGGTAGCGTTCGCCTGGTTTGGCTTCCACGGGCAGCGCCTGCACGGCTGCCCACGCCGCATCGGCATCGTCCGGCTGCGGCCCCACCAGCTTGCCGCTGCGCTGGTCCAGCACGTCAGGCAAGCCAGAAGTATGGTTGAGCAATTGCGTCACCGTCACAGCTTGCCAGGCTGGCGGCAGCCCCGTCAGGTACCGGCCGATGGGCGCCGCCAGGTCGATCTTGCCCTGCTGTACTAGCTGCATCACGGCCACGCCCGCAAACGCTTTCGTTGCCGAATTGATGGAAAACAGACTCGCGTCCGTCACTGGTACCTGGTATTGCAAGCTGGCCAGGCCGAAGTTGCGCTTCAACACGACCTTGCCACCTTGTATCACGGCCAGTTGCAGCCCCGGAATCTGGCGCTCCTGCATTTCGTTGCGCAAGAAGGCGTCAATCTCCTGTTCCGCGCGGGACGCCTGCAGCCCGCTGGCGGGGGCGGCAGTGGCAGCCACGGTGACGGGAGCGGCGATGGCAGCAAGCGCCATAACAAGCAGGGCAGACGGGAGGCGTGGCTTCAAGATGCGGCTTTCGGCAAGAGAAAACGGAACAGCAGCATCCCATACCAATTTACCAACGTCAACGAGAATATTGCTGCTGATAAAGTTACTCTGCCAGCCACACGTCCTCATAGCCTTCCCGGTCGAGAATGAATTTGGCGCCGCTGGGCAAGGCCAGGTAATCGAGCACCTGCGGCAGCATCTCGTGCAAGTGTTCCACATGCAGGGGCTGGTAAAAGCCGCTGGCAGTGTCATGCTCGCCGCAGTGGATGAACCAGCTGATGGTGCCGTTTTCCGGCAGCACGATGCGCGTGCCGTAGATGGGCGACTGGTCCAGGCTGCCGATGGCCAGGGCCACCATGGGCTCGGGCGCCTGGGCCGGCAAGCCGAATTTGTCGCAGATGCGCCGTTGTGTTTCGCTGATCAGTTCAGTCATGGTGTTTCAGGATCCGATGTAGTGGTAATGCAGACGCAGCGCGCCGTCGTGGCCGGACATTTCCAGGTGCAAGGTCGCTTCGCCCGGCTTGCCGTCGGCCAGCAGCAGGCATTCTAGGCCCAGCGGTCCGGCGTCGGTGGCATACACATCGACGCCGGGACGACCACCCTTGCCCGGCACAAAGGCCTCGGCCAGCGGCGCCAGGGACAGGGCCTGGTTCGCCGAAAAATAGCTGTCAAGCATCTCGATGATCTCGTCGGCCACGCCCGGCGACAGGCCCCATTCGCTTTGCAGCGCAACAGGATCGCGCAGGTCCAGCGTCTGCACGAAGGCGGCCGCCTGTGCATATGCCTGTTGCCGCAGGCTGTCGGTCATGCGCATTTCCATGCTGCGACTCCTCTCTCTTGAACAGGCGCCATTATAGTGCGCTCCCTGGTGGATGCCGCACAGTCGCCACGCCAGCAGTTGCATGACAGTACGGCATCCCTGTAAAGTAGGCGGAATGAAAAAGACCTACCATGGCAGTTGCCACTGCGGCGCCGTGCGTTTCGCGGCCGAGATCGACCTGGCAGCCCCCAGCCTGCGCTGCAACTGCTCGTTTTGCCTGAAAGTACGCTGCTGGGCCAGCCAGGTGCCGCCCACAGCCTTCCACCTGCTGGCAGGAGAGGAGGATTTGAGCGAATACCGCTTCGGCGCCGGCCGCGAACGCCACTATTTTTGCCGCCACTGCGGTGTGCGCCCGTTTGGCCGCGGCGATTCTGCCCGGAGCGGCCCGTTTGTAGGCATCGGCGTGAACTGCCTCGACGATGCCTCCGTGGCCGAACTGGCCCAGGTGCCCGTCACCTTTGTCGATGGATGGCATGACGACTGGGACGCGCCGCCGCAGGAAACACGGCATCTGTAAAAATGCAATGTAGAAATGGTTGTCATCCACCACGGAGTTTTCCTACGTGGCGACAGGTAGTGTCCCTATGGTGAAGCCGGCGTCCGGCAGGGAAAATGGCCTTAACGGTGCTGCACGGTGCCGGAGGCCAGGCAGGAGCATCCATAATCCATCCTTACGCCATCCTTGGTGCGGATGATGAAGCAGACTAACCATAGGGCTAACGATCATGACTTCGAACAGCAACGACAAAAGCGGCAAGCAGTCGAGCAACCCGAGCAACCAACAGTCGGACAAGCAGCAGTCGGACAAACAGCAGGACAAGCCATCCGGCACCCGCCAGTCATCCGGTGGCAACCAGGGAGGCAAGCAAGAGCAGAATGTCGAGGCAAGCCGCCAAAGCCACAAGAACGACGGCAACAAGCAATCGGGCGCGCAACAAATGGGTCTGGGCAGGAGCGCCAGTGAACAATCGGGTTCGGGCGCCGGTTCGCACGGTGGCGCGCATGATCAGCATGTGGAAACGGGACGGGAAACGGGACGTCAAGGCCACAAGAATGATGACAAATCCTGATAGCCGAATCGTCTGATTGCCGGCAAAGCTGTCGATACTCTACTGCAGCATGGGGCGGTGCGGCAGCGCCGTGCCGGCCCATGGGTCGCGTAGGGCCAGGCCCGCCATTTCATGGGCGGTCCGACGGGTAAGGTGCGAAAGGCCGTTGTCTGGATCCGCATTCTGGGTGATAATTACGCCCATGAACGATACCACCACCTTACCCCCATTGCCCGATCGCCTGTCGATCGACCCTAGCAGCCCTTTCCACGTTGCAGCCGTGTTCGAGAACGACGTCGGCATCCGCTTCAACGACAAGGAACGTCTTGACGTGGAAGAATATTGCATCAGCGAACGCTGGATCAAGGTCGCTTCCACCAAGTCGCTGGACCGCCGCGGCCGTCCGCTGCAGATCAAGCTGAAGGGCAAAGTCGAAGCGTTTTACCGCTAAGCAACGCCTATAGTTGTCATCGAGGCCGATTTCCCATCGGCCTTTTTTACGTCTGCAGGGGTGGCTCAGCCGGTAGGTCAAGCCGCCGGCGGCGGCTGGAAGGCGCAAAATCCCGGCCACTGGTCGCGGCTGTCGCACACTTTCAGGCAGCCCTTGTTTTGCTTGAAGGTGGCGACGACCTTGATGGGAAAACCATATTTCGGCGTGGTGGCCAGGAAGGCGGACGGGCAGCTTTGCTCGTTGCTGAAGCGGAAAGTGATTTCTTCGCGGCGGCCCTTGCGCTCAAAGCTCAGCATGAAAGTTTCATTGCTGTTCCACTGCGCCTTGCCCGGCACGCGGAAACGGTAGCGCGGGCTGCCCGGCTGCTGCCCCTCCAGTTTCTGGCCGAAGACGCGGCTGCTGGCCGTGGCCGTCTCGACCTTGGCAACGGGATACACGACCGCAAACATGTAAGTGCCGGCAAAACCCTGGTCGAAACCGAGGCCCTTTTGATAAAACGGCACGACGATATGCGGCGCGCCCGCGTATTCCACGCTGTTGTGGGCCGTCACGCGCGACGTCAGCTTGTCATCGGGCGCTTTGCCGAAGACGACGTCCACTTCCACCAGGGCCTGGCTCTTGTCGATGTCTTGCGCCAGATAATCCTTGGGGAACAGCTCGCCATGCACGCAACCGGCCAGCAGGGAAGCGGCGACGCAGCCGGCGATGAGTTTGGGGTTGATCATGGCTGGTTTCCTTCCGGCGGCGCGGAGCTGAGGCCCAGGCCCGTCACTTGCAAGCCATTCTTACCTTGTTTCCATTGAAATTGCTGGCCGAACCAGGCCAGCTCCAGTTCGCGCCGGATGCGGTTCGAATCCGTGCGGCCCTGGCCCGCCTTGATGGCGGCGCCCGCCTGCGCGGAAGCGGCTTCCGACAAGGGCTTCAACCACCGTTGATAAGTGTCTGGCGGCAAGGCCAGGACGCCGGCCACACCGTCGTCGCGCGTGGCAACGATAATCCCCACCTTCGTCAGCGCATTCGTCAGATAAGCGCCGCGCCGCCCGTCGGGCGAGACGGAGACCAGCATGGCGGGCGCGTAATCGCCGCTGACGCTGCCCGGCACGTCAAACCACAGCAGCTCGCCCGTGAGCGTATCGAGCGCGCGACCGTCGCGGGGAAACAGCAGCACCTCGCTGCGGCCCGGCTGCGGCACGCCCCATTCGGGGTCGCGTTCCGTGCGCACCATGCTGTCGCGCTGCATGGGACTGATGGGACGCATCAGCGGTTCGCCATTCTGCACGCCAATGAGTATCGTGCCCTGGCCCGTATAGCCCTTGGTAAAGGCCAGCAGCATGGGCTGGCCTTCGCGCGTAGCCTTGATGGGCCGCACTTCCACCACTTCGCGCGCGCCGCCGGGCCAATAGCCATGCTTGCGGAAAGTCAAGGTGACGAGCGGGTCGTGGCGGTCACGCGTGACGACAAAGTCGCCGTATTGCTTCATCACCGGCACGTATGGCGTTTGCGCCTGCGCGGCAGGCAGGACGGCGGCAAGCACGCTGGCGGCCGCCGCCAGGCGGCGCAGGGGGAAAGAAAGGGACAGCATGGCATCCTGTAAAGGTCGCACGGGGCGAAGGATGCACATCATAGACGATTCCTCGTCAGCAACACTGCCCAATTGGAAACATCAGTGGCGCTGGATTTCGATCAGCTCGATTTCGAACAGCTTGGGCCACAATTTACCCGTGACAAACAAGCGCTTGCCGCGCGCATCCCAGGCGATGCCGTTGAGCACGGCATCGGGATTGGCCGTGCCCCGCTGCCCGGGCGGCAGCAAGCCCGTCAGGTCGATCCAGCCGACGACCTTGCCGCTGGCCGGGTCGATGCGGGCGATCACGTCCGCGCCCCACACATTCGCATACAACTCGCCATCGACCATTTCCAGCTCGTTCAGGCGCTCGATGGGGCGGCCTTCCGCCTTCACCTCAAAGCGGCGAACCTCGGCCAGGGTTTTCGGGTTGAGCACGCGGATGGCGGAACTGCCGTCGCTCATGTAGACAAATTGACTGTCGCTGGCCAGGCCCCAGCCTTCGCCCTGATAGCTGAATTTGCGCTTGAGTTTGAAGGTTTTCTGGTCGAATACATAACCTGTCTGCGACATCCACGTCAGACCAAGGATTTCATCGCCCACGCCCGTGATGCCTTCGCCGAACACTTTCTTGTCGAGCATGCTTTTCTGCAGCACCTTGCCCGTTGTCAATTCCACCTTGCGCAAGGAGGACTGGCCGTTCTGGCCCGTGCTTTCATACAGATGACCATCCTTGAACAGCAAGCCCTGGGTAAACGCCTGGGGGTCGTGCGGATAGATATTCTTGACGAAATAGCCATATACGGGAATGGCGGCCTGGGCATAGCCCATTTCGCTCATCAGGCCCACGGTGCATAACAATCCCAGCAGCAGCGAGCCGGCCGTGCGTTTCAGTCTGGCTATACCTGTGTTCTTCATATTCTTGGCGGTGGTTGGCGAGCGCCTATTGTAATCGCCCGGGCTGCGCCATGCGCGCTCTGACGAGCTCCAGCCAGGCGCGGGCAGCGAATGACAGGCGTCCGCCGCGGCGCCAGGCCAGCATCAGATTCCACTCCACGGGCGGGCCGTCCAGGGGAATCACGGCAAACTGCGCTGGCTCCAGGGTATCGCAATACATCTTCGGCAGCAGGCAGATGCCCACGCCCAGCCGCACCAGCGAAGCAATGAAATCCCACTGGCCGCTGCGGCCCGTGATGCGCGGGGCGAAACCGGCCCGCTGGCAAGCATCCTGCACGATGTCGTTGAGGGCGAAGGCGGCGCCATAGAAAATGAAGGGGCTGTCGGCCAGCTCGGCCAGAGCCACGGAAGCGCGTCCCTGCCACGCCGAGCCCGGTGCGGCCAGCAGGCACAGCGGCGAGCGCACGAGGGGCAAGGCGTCGAAATCCTGCCAGGTGGCCGCATTGCCCGGGTAATCGAGCATGGTGCCCAGTTCCACCGTTCCCGTGCGCAAGTCGCGTTCGATGGCTTGCGTGCCGCTCTCATACATTTTGAGTTCGATGCCCGGATAGCGCTGGTGGTATTCGGCCAGCCACGGCGCCAGGGTGGAATGCGTTTGCGGCGATACGCCAACGCGCAGTTCTCCCCGTTCCAGATGTTGCAGGTCGCGCAACTCCACCTTCAATTCCGCGTGCAGGGCCAGCAATTCATGCGCGCGCGACAGCACTACCTTGCCCGCGTCCGTCAGGGTGAACCGCTTGCCGGCGCGGTCGAGCAAGGCCAGGTCCAGCGACTGTTCCAGTTGCTGGACCATCTTGCTGACGGTGGGCTGCGTCACGTGCAGCCTGGCGGCCGCGCGCGTAAAGCTGGCTTGCTCGACCACTTCGACGAAGTAGCGCAGGGAACGGATATCCATGATGCATTCCAATATCGAATGATAATCATGAGTTTAAGTCATTTTATCTTTTGATGTGGGGTCACTAAAATAAAAACTTCCCCCAGCCGCTTGAAAGCCCGCCGTGAAAGCCTTGCACTGTTCCACCGCCGCCCTGCCCTCCATCCCCGTCTGGCGCCAGCCCGCGCAGACCGTGTGGCAAGTGGGCATCTTGATTGCCGCCTGGTGGCTCGCCGACGAGGCCGCTTCCGCCCTGTACTTGCCGTTTTCCGGCGGCGTGGTGGGCCTGTTCGTGCTGGTGGCCCTGCTGCTGGCGGGCTGGGTGCGGCCTGCCGCCATCGAACTGGGCGCGAACTGGCTGCTGGCCAACATGCTGCTGTTCTTCATTCCCCTGGTCGTCTCCGTGGTGCAATTTACGCAGCTGTTGAAGTCGCAGGGCTTGATGCTGCTCGTGAATATCGGCCTGGGCTTTGCCAGCGTGATGCTGGCCACGGCCTTCACCGTGGAATGGGTGTGCCGTTATGAGCGCAAGCTGCGCCTGCAAAAACTGCTGCGCCAGCGCGCAGCCAGGGCGCAAGCATGAACAGCCTGTTCCTGTCGCTGCTGTTTTTGCTGCTGACCCTGGTGCTGTTCTACGCCAACCAGGCGCTACATCGCCGCCATCCGCATTTTTTGCTGACGCCCGCCATCTGTACCTGGGCGATACTGATCGTCATCGTGCAGGCCACCTCGACGCCGTTCGCCACCTATTTCGGCGAGACGCGCTGGCTGCCTTGGCTGCTGGGGCCGGCCACCATCGCCTTCGCCCTGCCCATCTTCCAGGAGCGCAAGCTGATCCGCAGGCACTGGCTGGCCCTGTCGCTGGGCAGCTGCGCCGGCATCGTGGCATCGGTCGCCGCCACCCTGCTGCTGGATCGCTTGCTGGGCGTGCATGGGGACATGGCGCGCAGCCTGCTGGCACGCTCCGTGTCGACGCCGTTCGCGCTGGAAGCGTCGCGCCACATGGGCGGCTCGGCCCAGCTGACGGGCATCTTCGTGGTGATGACGGGCTTGTTCGGCTTGATGCTGGGCAAACCGCTGCTGAAACTGCTGCCCTTGCGCATGCGCATCGCCCGCGGCGCGCCATATGGCGCGGCCGCGCACGGCTTTGGCTTGTCCGTGGCGCGCCGGGCCGGCACGGAAGAAGGCGCCGTGGCCAGCCTGACGATGATTTTCTCGGGCGTCGTGACGGTGCTGCTGGCGCCGCTGCTGGGGCATCTGCTGGGCTAAACCACCACGCCAGCGGCGTTTATCGGGGATAATACGCCTTTCCCCATTCCAGGCAGCCGCGCCACGATGAAATACCCTGCAGTCCTCCCCTTCAGCGACATCTTGCCACGCCTGCATGAATTCGACGCCATCATCGATGTGCGCACTCCGTCCGAGTTCGCGGAAGACCATTTGCCGGGCGCCATCAACCTGCCCGTGCTGGACGACGAGCAGCGCGTGCGCGTCGGCACCTTATATAAACAGACGAGCGCCTTCGAAGCGAAAAAGCTGGGCGCGGCGCTGGTGGCGAAAAATATCGCGCGGCATATCGAAGAAGGTTTTCTCGGTCATCCGCACTCCTGGTCCCCCCTCGTCTACTGCTGGCGCGGCGGCAACCGCAGCGGCGCCATGGCGCACATCCTGGCGCGCATCGGCTGGCCCGTGACGCAGCTCGACGGCGGCTACAAGGATTACCGGCGCCACGTGAATGCCGAACTGGCCACCCTGCCCGAACGCTTCGACTTCATCAACGTGCTGTGCGGCCCGACGGGCAGCGGCAAGAGTCGTTTGCTGCAAGTACTGGACAAACAAGGCGCGCAAGTGATCGACCTGGAAGATCTGGCGGCCCACCGCGGCTCCGTGCTGGGCGGCTTGCCCGAAGAAGACCAGCCATCGCAAAAAGCGTTTGAAAGCGCGCTGTGGCAGCAGTTGCGCCATTTTGACCCGGCGCTGCCCGTCTTCATCGAATCGGAAAGCAAGAAAGTGGGCCGTTTGCGCGTGCCCGATGCCCTGATGGAAAAGATGCGCGCCGCCGATTGCACCGACGTGCAACTGGCCACGGACCAGCGCGTGCAATTGCTGATGCAAGACTATGCGCATTTCGTCGGCGACCCGGCGCGCCTGAACGTGCAGCTGGCCCTTTTGACCCAGCTGCATGGCAAGGAGAAAATTGCCCATTGGCAGCAGTTGGCCACGGCGGGCCACATGGCCGAGCTAGTGCAAGAATTGCTGGTACTGCACTACGACCCCGTCTACCGGCAATCGATCGCCCGCAACTTCAGCCGCTACGCCCAGGCGATGCCGCTGCTCTTGCCCGATATTTCAGAACATGCCTTTGAGCAAGCCGCGCGCGCATTATGTGCTATCGTCGGAAACGGAAAGCAATGAACCCAAAGACAGAATACCGGGGTCGGACCCTGAGGGTACGACCGCGAATTTTGCGTCTGGGGTAAACATGATCATAGCAGTACATAACATCAGCAGGAACTCCCATGTCAGATAGCGCAGTAACACCAAATACCCCCATCCGATTGACCGAATTTGCCCATGGCGGCGGCTGCGGCTGCAAAATTGCGCCCGGAGTGCTGGCCGACATTTTGAAGGGCAGCGGCGGTTTTCCCCTGCCGAAGCAATTGCTGGTCGGCATAGAAACCTCGGATGACGCGGCCGTCTACCTGCTCAACGACGAGCAGGCGCTGATCGCCACGACGGATTTCTTCATGCCCATCGTCGACGACCCGTTCGACTTCGGCCGCATCGCCGCCACGAATGCCATTTCCGACGTGTACGCCATGGGCGGCACGCCCATCATGGCCCTGGCCCTGGTCGGCATGCCGATCAACAAGCTGCCGGTGGAAACCATCGGCCTCATATTAAAAGGCGGCGAAACCATCTGCGCCCAGGCCGGCATCCCCATCGCGGGCGGCCACACCATCGATTCCGTCGAGCCGATCTATGGCCTGGTCGTGCTGGGCCTGGTGCACCCCTCGCAAGTGAAGCGCAACGCGGGCGCACGCGCCGGCGATAAACTGGTATTGGGCAAACCGATCGGCGTGGGCATTTTGTCGGCCGCGCTGAAGAAGAATGCGCTCGATGCGGATGGCTACGCCTCGCTGATAGCCAACACCACCAAACTGAATACCCCGGGCAAGAAACTGGCCCTGCTGGACGGCGTGCATGCGCTGACGGATGTGACGGGCTTCGGCTTGCTGGGCCATACGCTGGAACTGGCGCGCGGCGCCAAGCTGCAGGCGCGCATCGCCATGGATGCCGTGCCGCTGCTGCCGCAAGTGCAGCAACTGGCGCAAAATGGCAACATCACGGGCGCATCAGGCCGCAACTGGCAGGGCTACGGCGCGCAAGTGGCGCTGGACGACAGCCTGAGCGCCATCGACAAGGCGATCCTGACGGACCCGCAAACGGCCGGCCCCCTGCTGGTGGCGTGCGCGCCGGAAGCCGTCGAGCAAGTGCTGGCCATTTTCCGCGCCGAAGGCTTTGACGACGCGGTCGTCATCGGCGAGATGCAGGAAGGCAGTACCGGGGTTTCCGTATATTAATGAACAATTTTTTAAAGGTAGTCCCATGACCATGTTCCACAACTCATTCAACAAGTTCCCCGCCATCCTGGCCACCGTCGCCGCCACCCTGGCCATCCACAGCGGCCTGGCGCAGGCGCAGCAAGTGTTGCGCGTGTCCGCCATTCCCGACGAAGCTCCGACGGAATTGCAGCGCAAGTTCAAGCCGCTGGGCAGCTATCTGGAGAAAAAGCTGGGCATGAAGGTGGAATTTACGCCGGTCACCGATTACGCGGCCTCCGTGGAAGGCTTGATCAATAACAAGCTCGACATGGTCTGGTTCGGCGGTTTTACTTTCGTGCAGGCGAACGTGCGCAGCGGCGGCAAGATCGTGCCCCTGGTGCAGCGCGAGGAAGACACGAAATTCCGCTCCGTGTTTGTGACCACCAGCAAGGACATCCATCAATTGTCCGACCTGAAAGGCAAAAATTTCACCTTCGGCTCGGAATCGTCGACCTCGGGCCATTTGATGCCGCGCTACTACTTGCTGGCCGCCAAGATCAATCCGGATACGGACATGAAACGCATCGCGTTTTCCGGCGCGCATGACGCTACCGTGGCGGCAGTGGCCGGCGGCAAGGTCGACGCGGGCACCTTGAACATTTCCGTGTGGGAAAAACTGCTCGAAACGAAAAAAGTCGACCCAAGCAAGGTACGCGTGTTCTACACGACACCCGGCTACTACGACTACAACTGGAGCGTGCGCGCCGACATGAACCCCGTCGTGCGCAAGAAGCTGACGGACGCCTTCCTGGCGCTGGACCCTGCCACGCCTGAAGGCAAGGAAATCCTCGAGCTGCAGCGCGCCACGAAGTTCATCCCCACCAAGGCCGAGAATTACAAGGATATCGAAGCGGCGGCGCGCGATGCGAAGCTGTTGAAGTAATTGACGCCGACGCGTTTCACCGTAGGTCGGATTAGGCCGGAGGCCGTAATCCGACAACATTGTTGGCTTCACTGTGTCGGATGACGCGGCTTCGCCGCTAATCCGACCTACGTTGCCCTTGCATGGCGGAATCCGACACCGCCCCAAAAAAACCGAAACATCGCATGACATTCCAACTTCACAAGGTCAGCGTCCACCACGCGGGTGCCGCCAGCAATGCCCTGGCCCTGCGCGAGCTGGACCTGGAGGTGGCCCGGGGTGAACAGATCGCCCTGATCGGCCCTTCCGGCGCCGGCAAGACCAGTTTGCTGCACACCCTGGCCTGCGCTCTGCGCCCCGAGTCCGGCACCTTGAGCATCCTTGGCACTTTTCCCTGGCAGATCGGCAGCGCCGGGCGCCACGCCTTGCGTGCGCGCCTGTTCCTGGCGCCGCAAACGCCGCCCTTGCCGCCGCGCCAGCGCGTCGTCAACGCCGTGCTGGCGGGCCGCTTGCCGCACTGGAGCTTGTGGACGGCCATCCGTTCGCTGGTCGTGCCCGTCGACCCGCGCGCCGCGTGGGAAGCCCTGGGCAAATTCAATCTGCAGGATAAATTGTATGCGCGTGTCGACCGCCTCTCCGGCGGCGAACGCCAGCGCTGCGGCATGGCCCGCGCGCTCGTATCAAATGCACAAGTCTTCCTCGTCGACGAGCCCTTGTCCGCGCTCGACCCCACACTCGCTTTGCAGACGATCCATGTGCTGCAGGCCGAAGCGACGGCGCGCAACGCCACCCTGATCTGCAGCCTGCACCAGGTGGACATCGCCCGCGCCTGTTTTACGCGCATCGTCGCCTTGCGCGACGGCAAGATCGTCTTCGACTTGCCCAGCAGCGAGGTCAGCGACGCCATGATCGCCGAGCTGTACCGCAACAAGGCCGATCCCGCGCCCCTGAACGAGCCGTTGGAAACGCACCTGGACGCCGCGAGGCCCCTTTGCTGACGAGCACCGCGATGCCGCGCGACCCCGCCTGGCGCGGGCGCTTGACTACCACTGTCGTGGTACTGCTGGTGCTGTGGCCGATGCTGGTGCAGGCCGAATTCAAGCCGTGGATGTTATTCGATGCGCAAAGCCTGGCGGCCACCTGGCAATTCCTTGCCAGCTTCGTGCCGCCCGCCCACTCGCTGGAATTTTTGCAACTGGTAGCGGTATCGAGCTGGGAAACCATTGCCATGGCCACGGCCGGCATGGCGCTGGCCATGCTGGGGGCCATACCGCTGACCTTATTGGTGACGGAGCGTTTGTCGCTTTCGCGCATCGGCTCTGGCCAAGTGTCGCCGCTGGCCGCCGCCCTGCGCCATTGCGTGCGCGCGCTGCTGGTGCTGCTGCGCAGCGTGCCGGAACTGGTCTGGGCATTATTGCTGGTACGCATCGTGGGACTGGGACCGACGGCGGGCGTGATCGCCATCGCGCTCACGTATTGCGGCATGCTGGGCAAGGTCTACGCGGAAGTTTTCGAATCGTCGGATGCGTCCGCCTGCAACGCCCTGCTCCACAACGGCAGCGGCCGCTTGAAAGCCTTGCTGTACGGCGCCCTGCCCGAATCGGCCGCTGAACTGGTGTCCTACACGATTTACCGCTGGGAATGCGCGATCCGCGGCTCCGTTGTCATGGGTTTTGTCGGCGCGGGCGGCCTGGGCCAGCGCATGGATGAATCGATGAAGATGATGGCGGGCAGTGAACTGGCCACCATGCTGATGGTGTTCGTGCTGCTGGTGGCGGGCGCGGACGCCGTGTCCGCCATGCTGCGCCGGAGGCTGGCATGAAGAACGACACATCCATGCTACCTGTTTCCCCTCCCGTGCGCTGGTCCACCTGGGCCCTGCTGGCCGGTTTAGTGCTGCTGGTCATCGCCAGCTTCGCCACCCTGCCCCTGAAATGGGGCGAATTCTTCAGTGCCGACGCCGTGCGCACGAGCGCCGACTTCCTGCACGGCTTCGCCCCGCCAGAGCTGGCCAGCCCCTTCCTCATGAAAGTCGGCGTGGCCACCTTCGAGACGCTGGCCATGTCGGCCATCGGCACGCTGATTGCGGCCGTGCTGGGCGCACTGCTGGCCCTGCCCGCCAGCGGCCGTTTTGGCAAGCTGGCGCGCAACGCCACGCGCGCCATATTGAATGTGCTGCGCTCGATACCGGAACTGGTGTGGGCCTCGATCCTGCTGATCGCCGCCGGCCTGGGCCCGTTCGCCGGCACCCTGGCGCTGGCGCTGCATACGGTGGGCGTGCTGGGCCGATTGTTTGCCGATGCGTTTGAAAATTGTCCGCCCTTGCCGGTCGCCACCTTGCGCATGAATGGCGCGCGCCCCGCCGTGGCCTTCCTGTACGCCACCTTGCCGCAATGCAGCCCGCAGATGATGTCCTACACCCTGTACCGCTGGGAAAACAATATCCGCGCCGCCGCCATCCTCGGCGTGGTCGGCGCGGGTGGCCTGGGGCAGATGCTGAAATATCACTTGTCACTGTTCCAGATGCAGAACGCCGCCACCGTCATCGTCGCCATGCTGCTGATGGTGGCCGCCGTCGATGGCCTCAGCTACCTGCTGCGCCGCGCCATGACCCGTTAATTTTTACTTTTCACAAGGAATGCCCATGTCAGGCTGGTGGACCATTATCTCGACGCAAACGCCGGAGCAGCTGGCCGATATGACGAAAGTCAACAAAGAGGCCTTTCTGGCCACCTGGGAAGCGGGCCTGTTCGGCGCGGACTGGATCGCGCAATTGTGTGAGCAAGGCAAGGCGACCCAGCTGAGCTTCAACGGTTTCCCCAACCGCTACACGGCCATGGCGGAGGTCATCGTGCCCCTGCTGCGGGCGGGCATTGCCGAGGCGCAGGATGGCGAATTTCCGCCGGGCCAGCTGACGGGCTGGCCCGCTTGCATTACCGTGCATCCGGAGCGCATCACCGCCTGTGCCCCGGGACAGCTGCTGACGATCGAAGTGTGGGACCAATCCTAAGTTGCTATCGATAAATACGCGTTGGGAGCCGGCGCGGCAGCAATACCGTCAATATTGCAAATACATCAATGTCTGACCTTGTCGCCTAAGAAATTCTGAAGATTTGAACAACATGATCATCCGCCCAACCATCGCCAGTGACTGGCCAGCTCTGAAAGCCACGCGCCTGGCCGCCCTGCTCGATGCCCCCACCGCCTTTGGCGCCAGCCACGCCAGCGCAGCCGCTTTTTCCAATGCCGACTGGCAGCAGCGCGCCATCAGCACACCGCAACGCACGTTTTTCCTCGCCATCGATGGCGAGCAAGCCATCGGCCTCGCCGCACAAGTGGTGGCAGGCAATGGCGAATGCAACCTGATCGCCATGTGGGTACGATCCGAATATCGAGGCATGGCCGTGGCGCAGGGGCTGGTCGAGGCCGTGAAACAATGTGCCGTGAACAATGGCCATGCGCGGCTGGTACTCGGCGTGGCACCCGAGAATGCCCGCGCGGCCGCCTTTTACCAGAAGCAGGGTTTTGTATTCCTGCCGGAATGGGAAGCGCTGGAAAGCCATCCGCATATCCAGGTGCAAAAAATGGAATGGCTGGCGCCGGCATGAGCTCAATCAGTTGGCACACCCCGAGGATGCACTGTGCTTGACTGGATTTTCGACGCCATCGTCTGGAGCGTTCGCCTGTTACTCTATGGCCTGCTTTCGCCATGCGCACGGCGATGAGCGCATTGGGCGGGCCCTGCAATTTCGTGTCGCAAAAGGGCACCTACAGCTTTGCCGGACCGCGGCGCATTCTTGCTGCGACGATCAGTTTCGAAGGAAAAACCGCAGCCGTGCCATTCAGCGTATCGTCGTTCACGCCGCCGTTACGGGAGCAGGACTGGAGCGACGACAGCGTCATCGAACTGACATTCGAGAAAGATGAGACTGCGCGGTAGCTATTTGACGCGCTGCTTCTCCAGCTTGCGCGCCAGCGTGCGCCGGTGCATGCCCAGCCGTCGCGCCGTTTCCGAGATATTGAAATCCGTCTCGGCCAGCATTTCGTGGATGCGTTCCCATTCCAGGGTCTTGATGTTGGTGGCGCGGTTCGTCAGTTCGATGTCGGCGTTGCCGGCCACGTGGCCGAAGGCCGCTTCGATATCGTCCGTGTTCGACGGCTTCGCCAGGTACTGGCAAGCGCCCAGTTTGATCGCTTCGACAGCCGTGCCGATGCTGGCGTAGCCCGTCAGCACGACGATCAGCATGTCCGGATCGTGCTGGTGCAGCATCTGCACGCAAGCCAGGCCGGACGTATTGCCATTGAGTTTCAGATCGACGACGGCGTAATCTGGGCAGTGCTGCTCCAGCAAGGCGCTTGCCTCGTCGAAATTGGTGGCCAGGATGACCTGGTAGCCGCGCCGCTCGAACGAGCGGCCCAGGGTGCGGGCAAACGCGGCGTCGTCTTCCACGATCAGTAACAGACGGTCATCCTGCATGGTGGTCGCTTTCTCTTTCCAGTTTGATGGCTGCCAGCGGCAAGGCCAGGTGCACCACCGCCCCGCCCTGCACCCGGTTGCGCGCCGTCACCGTGCCGCCCAGGGTGCGCGCCACATTCACCACCAGGAACAGACCCAGACCGCCACCGGGTTTTCCCTTGCTGCTTTGATACGGTTTGCCCAGGTGCGTCAGCATCGACGGCTCGAAGCCGGGCCCGGCATCGGTAATTACCAGGTGCAAGGCGTCCGCCTCGCGCGTGGCTTCGAAGCGCAACCAGTCGGGCGACGCTTCCAGTGCATTGTCGAGCACGTTGCAGATGGTTTGTTTCAGAGTCGAATCGAAGACGACGGGCACGTCATGCTCGATGCGGTTATCGTACTCGAAACCCTGGATCGGCCTGCTGGTGCGCCACTCGTCGACGAGGTCGTTGAGGAAGGTATTGATCGTCGTTTTCACGGACGATTCGCCGCGCGCCTCGCCTGCCGACAGCAAAATGCCGCTGACGATGCTCTTGCAGCGCTGCAACTGCGCCTGCATTTCCGTGATTTCTTCCAGCAATTCGCTGTTCTTGCTCAGTTCCGGCATACGGCGCCAGTCGCCCAGGATGACGGAGAGGGTCGCCAGCGGCGTGCCCAGTTCGTGCGCCGCGCCCGAGGCTAGCAAGCCCATGCGGATGATGTGCTCTTCTTCCGCCGCGCGCTGGCGCAAGTCGGCCACCTTGGCGTCGCCGGCACGCTGGTTGCGGTTGATGCGCGTGATGAACACCACCAGCAAGGCGGCGTTCAGGATGAAACAGATCAGCAAGCCCTGCACGTACAGGCTGGAAAAGCCCCGCTCGGGGTCGATCGGCAAGATCAAGGGGCCGGGCAGCAAGGCCAGGCCGGCCAGGCACAGGCTGGTGATGGCCACCATGATCCAGGTCGACCACACTTCCAGCAGCACGGCGCTGAGGATGACTTGCAATAAATACAGGAAGGCAAACGGGTTGCTGATGCCACCGCTCAGGTAGAGCTGGGCCGTCAGCACGGTGACGTCGACCAGCAAGGCGAGGAACAGGGCCGTGTTGGAGACGGGCTGGCGTTCGTGCCAGCGCAAGAGGCTGGCCAGGTTGAAGGCGATGAGGCAGGACAGCACTTCGAGCATGTAGGGCACGGGCAAGGCGATGCCCATTCCCACGCCCACGCCGAAGATCGTGCTGATCTGCCCGATCACGGCCAGCCAGCGCAGCTGGATCAGCAGCTTCATGTTCTGGTGGCCGGCCGGATGTTCCATCTCGGCCGCTACGGCGCCGCGTTCCAGTACCTCGCGGTTGGGCAGGATTTCAATCCTGCCCGGCATGGTCGCTTTCTTGCGATTGATCAAGATTCTTTTGAGCTGCCTTGCACGCACGACGGCGCTTGTCTTCGCGCACGATCCACCACGTCATGCCGGCCACCATCAGGGCCAGCGCAAACCACGTCAAGGCGTACACGAGATGGTTGTTGTGGAAGGAAATCACGGTCAGGCCGCCGACGGGTGCGTCACTGGCCGTTTCCGATTTTTCCTTCGCATCGACAAAATATGGCGCCACCTTGGTCAGCATGTGCGAAGCGCCGATGGCGGCCACGTCGCGCGAATACCAGTGCTGCGTGGCGGGATTGTTTTCGCGCAGGAAACCGCCGCCCGTCTCGCTGATGCGCAGCAAGCCGTCCACGTGGACGATGCCGGCCGGCGTGCTGGCGGCGATGCTTGCGCGTTTCGGCACGAAGCCGCGGTTGACCAGCACGGTACTACCATCGGCCAGGCGCAGGGGCGTCATCAGCCAATAACCGCTGCCCAGTGCCGTCGTAGCTTGCACCAGGGTATTGAAAATGGGGAGATACGTACCGGAGAGTCGCACATGGCGGTATTCATCCGTTTGTGGCGTGACACTGGCCCAGGCTGCAGGTCCAGGTGCGTCCGTTGCGGGCGCATGTACGCGTTGTTCGACGCGCTCGATCAGGTCAAGCTTCCAGAACAGGCGCTTGACTTGCCAGGTGCCCAGGGCACAGAAACCGGCAAACAAGATCCCCGCCAGCAGGGCCAGTGCATATCGCACGACCATGCCGCGTGGGCCTGGCGCGGCATCTTGCGATGCGGCGCCAGGGGCGCGCCCGGTGTTGCTTGGGCGCGTATTACTCATCATGGAGCCGTTTTCGTATGCATGTACTCAGGCATCAGATCCGGCATCATGTTGTGGTTCATATGGTACATGACCCACAGGGAACCGGCCATGGCAATGCCCACGATCATGATCGTGAAGATCAGCGCCATCATGTTCCAGCCGCCTTCGGACTTGGTGTTCATGTGCAGGAAGTACACCATGTGTACCACCACTTGAACCGCCGCGAACGCCAGCAGGACCAGGCCCATGGTGCCCGAATTGGTGATGGCTTTCGTCATCACCAGCCAGAAAGGAATGGCCGTCAGGATCACCGACAGGATGAAGCCGATGGCATAGCTTTTCAGGCTGCCATGATCGTGATTGTCATGGTGGTGGCTATCGCCGTGTGTGTTGTGGTCGCTCATGGCAGCACTCCCATCAGGTAGACAAAGGTGAAGACGCCGATCCAGATGACGTCCAGGAAGTGCCAGAACAGCGACAAACACATCATGCGACGGCCGTTTTCCGGGGTCAGGCCATGCTTGTTCAGCTGGAACATCAAGGTCACGAGCCAGATCACGCCGAACGTCACGTGCAAGCCGTGGGTACCGACCAGGGCGAAGAACGAGGACAGGAACGCGCTGCGCTGCGGACCGGCACCTTCGTGGATCAGATGCATGAATTCATACATTTCCAGCGCCAGGAAGGCCAGGCCGAACAGGCCCGTGATGCCCAGCCAGACCAGGGTGCTGCGCAATTGCTTGCGCTGCATGGCCAGCATGGAGAAGCCGTAAGTGATCGACGACAGCAGCAGCATGGCCGTGTTGACGGCCACCAGCGGCAGGTCGAACAGCGCGGCGCCCGTCGGGCCGTCCGCATAACTGCGGCCGACCACGGCGTACGTGGCGAACAGACAGGCGAAGATCAGGCAATCGCTCATCAGGTAGAGCCAGAAACCCAGCAGGCTGCCGTTTTCCGGGTGGTGCTCGCGCACAAAGTAGCTGCGCGTGCTTGGTGCGGCGCCAGCGGCGCCGGTGTTATGGGCGATGGTATCAGACATGGCTGCTCAGCAATTTAGTATAAGCGTCTTCGGTACGGACCACTTCTTCCGCAGGAATGTAGTAATCGCGCTTGTAGTTAAAGGTATGCACGATGATGGCAATCATCATGATCACGAAGGCGATGCTGGCGACCAGCCACATTTGCCAGATCAGGCCAAAACCGACCAGTGCGGAGAGTGCGGCGATCACGAAACCAGCCCAGGTGTTCTTCGGCATGTGGATCTTCGTGAAACCGGACGTCGGACGCTGGTAAGCGTGTTTCTTCATGTCAGTCCATGCATCGAGTTCGTACACTTTCGGCGTGAAGGCGAAATTATAGTCTGGCGGAGGCGACGACGTCGACCATTCCAGCGTGCGGCCGCCCCATGGGTCACCGGTCACGTCGCGCAGGGCGTCGCGGTTGCGGTAACTGACATAGAACTGCACCAGCATGGAGCCGATGCCCAGCGCAATCGAAACAGCGCCAAACCAGGCGATGATGGTCCAGATTTGCAGCGATGGATCTTCAAAGTGGT
The DNA here is from genome assembly GCF_051380795.1 of Janthinobacterium leeuwenhoeki. Lineage (NCBI taxonomy): Bacteria > Pseudomonadati > Pseudomonadota > Betaproteobacteria > Burkholderiales > Oxalobacteraceae > Janthinobacterium > Janthinobacterium leeuwenhoeki. The sequence goes on along the minus strand of NZ_JBNYXT010000004.1, from coordinate 233,311 downwards.
TGATGCGGCGGGTCACGCCCATCAGGCCCAGCACGTACAGTGGCATGAAGGCCAGGTAGAAGCCGACGAACCAGAACCAGAACGAGCACTTGCCCCAGAACGCGTCGAGCTTGTAGCCGAAGGCTTTCGGGTACCAGTAGTTAATCGCAGCAAACACACCGAAGACCACGCCGCCGATAATCACGTTATGGAAGTGGGCAATCAGGAACAGGCTGTTGTGCAGCACGAAGTCAGCTGGTGGTACGGCCAGCAATACGCCGGTCATGCCGCCGATGGTGAAGGTGACCATGAAGCCGATCGTCCACAGCATAGGCAGTTCGAAGCGGATACGGCCGCGGTACATGGTAAACAGCCAGTTGAAGATCTTCGCGCCCGTCGGGATCGAGATGATCATCGTCGTGATACCGAAGAAGGAGTTGACGCTGGCGCCCGAACCCATGGTGAAGAAGTGATGCAGCCATACCAGGTAAGACAGGATCATGATGACGCAGGTGGCGTACACCATCGAGGCGTAACCAAACAAACGCTTGCTGCTGAAGGTCGCAACGACTTCCGAGAATACGCCGAACAGTGGCAGGATCAGGATGTAGACCTCTGGGTGACCCCAGATCCAGATCAGGTTGACGTACATCATGGCGTTGCCGCCCAGTTCCGTCGTGAAGAAGTTAAAGCCGGCAACGCGGTCCAGCGACAGCATGGCCAAGACAGCCGTCAGTACCGGGAAAGCGGCGACGATCAGGATGTTGGTGCACAGTGCGGTCCAGGTGAAGACGGGCATTTTCATCCAGGTCATGCCTGGCGCGCGCATCTTGACGATGGTGGCGATCAGGTTGACACCGGACAAGAGCGTCCCGACCCCGGCAATCTGCAAGGACCAGATGTAATAGTCTACCCCCACGTCCGGACTGCCGACGATGCCCGACAGCGGTGGGTACGCCAGCCAGCCCGTGCGGGCGAATTCGCCGACGAACAGCGAAACCATGACCAGGGCGGCACCCATGGTGGTCATCCAGAAGCTGAAGTTGTTGAGGAAAGGGAAAGCCACGTCGCGCGCGCCGATTTGCAGCGGCACCACGTAGTTCATCAGACCCGTCACGAAAGGCATCGCGACGAAGAAGATCATGATCACGCCGTGGGCGGTGAAAATCTGGTCGTAGTGATCGGGTGGCAGGAAACCGGCATTATCGCCAAAGGCGATCGCCTGCTGGGTACGCATCATGAGTGCATCGGCAAAGCCGCGCAGCAGCATGACCAGGCCCAGGATCATGTACATGATACCGATTTTTTTATGGTCGATACTGGTGATCCAGTCGCGCCACAGGGTACCCCAGACGCGGAAATACGTCAGTGCCGCAACAAGTGCGATACCGCCCAGGCCAACCATTGCAAAGGTCGCCAGCAGGATAGGTTCGTGAAATGGAATTGCATCCCAAGTCAGACGGCCGAAGATGAGCTTCGTCAGATCAATATGGTCTAGCATTGTTACTCTCAGAGAAAAAAGGGAGGCGCCAGGCAAGCGGCGCCAGTATCTGCAGCGCAATGCGCTGCGGGATTCATGCAGTCTTTACTTGGCTTGAACGCCCTTTTCAACTATTGCATCGCCAGCGACTACTGGCGTGACAAACGCTACCGGGCTATTTGCCATCGTCAATTTGTATGGCTGGACCGGCGTCACGCACAGGGCGTCGGAAACGATGGTGCGGTTCAGAATCGCCTTGTACAGATCGGTCGGCACATTGCTGTAGCGGCGCACCGGATCGCGCTCGCTAGGCTGGGCCAGCGACAGGTAGTCGTCGCGGTTCAGCGCGCCGCCACCGGCACGTGCCGATGCCACCCACTTGTCGAAGTCCGCATCATTGACACCGTGGAACTTGAAGCGCATGCCCGAGAAGCCGGCACCGCTGTAGTTCGCGGAGAAGCCCTTGTAGACACCAGGCTTGTTGATGACGGCATTCAACTGCGTTTCCATGCCCGGCATGGCGTAGATCTGACCTGCCAGTGCGGGGATGAAGAACGAGTTCATGACGGACGACGCGGTGATCTTGAAGCGGATCGGACGGTCGACTGGCGCGTACAGTTCATTCACGGAAGCGATGCCTTGCTCCGGGTAGATGAACAGCCATTTCCAGTCCAGCGCCACGACTTCGACGATCATCGGCTTGTGGCTGGCAGGAATCGGACGGTTGGCGTCGATACGGCTCAGCGGACGATACGGATCGAGGGTGTGGGTGCTGATCCAGGTCAGCAGGCCCAGCACGATAATGATCAGCAGGGGCGCGCCCCAGATGATCAGCTCGAGGCGAGTCGAGTGGTCCCAGTCCGGCTCGTATTTGGCCGCGGTATTGTTTTTTCTATAGCGCCATGCGAAAAGCAGGGTCAGGGCGATTACCGGAACGATAATCAACAGCATCAGCAATGTCGAGATGACAATCAGATTGCCTTGCTGAACTGCAATGTCACCGGACGCATTCAGTACCACCGTATTGCAACCAGCCAACAATGCGAGAGGTAAAAGAAGCAGTCCGCGACGAACTTTTAATGAAAACATACAGGAAAGTCCAGTACAGGGGATGAAGATATGGTACTGTATTCTCACTGGAGCGCGTTGGCAATTGGACGTTTTGTCCTACCCCTTTGCTCGGACTTTCACTGCGTAGGCGCGGAGTTTTCCTACGACTACCTGATGAATAGTCCTACTCCGGGCGTGAGACACCCGGAGTAAGTTACGCGTTGGCCGAACTCGAAACTATATTGGAGACGATCATCATGTCCAGCACGCGCATACCCAGCGGGGATGTACCCGCCGACTTTTCCCCCCACTCCCTGCGCGACGCACGCGGGGCCGGCACGGTCGAATCGCATATCGACCCAGGTGAGATCGCCGTCGGCGTGATCATCGGCCGCGCTTCCGAATACTTTGACTTCTTTGTCTACGCCATCGCCTCGGTGCTGGTGTTTCCGCGCGTCTTCTTTCCGTTTGAAGAACGCCTGGAGGGCACATTATATGCCTTCCTGATCTTCTCGTTTGCCTTCATCGCCCGTCCATTCGGCACCGTGATCTTCATGGAGATCCAGCGCCGCATGGGGCGCAGCGCCAAGCTGACGATCGCCCTCTTCCTGCTGGGCGTGTCGACGGCCGGCATTGCCTTCCTGCCCACCTACTCGCACCTTGGCTTTGCCGCCATCGTCTGGCTGTCCGTGCTGCGCATCGGCCAGGGCGTGGCCCTGGGCGGTTCGTGGGATGGCTTGCCCTCGCTGCTGGCACTGAACGCGCCGGAAAACAAGCGCGGCTGGTACGCCATGCTGGGGCAGCTGGGTGCGCCGTTCGGCTTCCTGATCGCCGCCGGCCTGTTCTGGTTCATGCTGACCAGCCTGACGGATGAAGACTTCCTCGACTGGGGCTGGCGCTATCCTTTCTATGTGGCCTTCGCCATCAACGTGGTGGCCCTGTTTGCCCGTTTGCGCCTGGTGTCGACGAATGAATATGCGCGCCTGCTGGACGAACGCGAACTACAGCCCGTGAGCGTATTTGAAATGAGCCGCGGCCAGGGCCGCAACGTGCTGATCGGTGCCCTCGCCGCGCTGGCCAGCTACGCCCTGTTCCACCTGGTCACCGTGTTCCCCCTGTCATGGATTTCCGTCTACCAGACGCGTTCCGCTTCGGACTTCCTGCAAGTGCAGATGCTGGGCGCCGTGCTGGCCGCCATCGGCGTGGTGATTTCCGGCTTGCTGGCCGATAAGGTGGGCCGCCGCACCACCCTGGGCGTGCTGGCCGTGCTGATCGCCATCTTCAGCGCCTTCGTGCCAACCCTGATGGGTGGCGGCAATATGGGCCAGGACGTCTTCATTCTCGTCGGCTTCAGCCTGCTGGGCCTGTCCTACGGCCAGGCAGCCGGCGCCGTGACGGCCAACTTCCCTGCCCGCTTCCGCTACACGGGCGCGGCCCTGACGTCCGACCTGGCCTGGCTGGTGGGTGCCGGTTTCGCCCCGCTGGTGGCGCTGGGCCTGTCGGCCAACTTCGGCCTCGCCTATGTCAGCTTCTACCTGCTGTCGGGCGCTGTCGCCTCGCTGGCCGCCCTGAGCCTGAACCGGGCGCTGGAAATCCGCGACTGATATATATACAGCGATATATACAGCGCAGAGCGCAACGCAGTGAAAAACGCCGGCACCGTCCGGCGTTTTTTTATGCCTCGCAAGCATGTCACACCACCTCATCTGTGTGATGACGCGCATTGTATGACCTTGCGCGTGGGTAATTGTTCGCAAGGCTGCTATGCTAGCGCACGCTATACATACAGACCAGAAGAATTGTATTTCAATTAAAATTGCTTTTTCGCGCCAGCCTGCCACGTACATGATGAATGCCAAGACCCCGATCGATTCCTTCAGCTTTCGCCGCATCCTCGCCCGTAACGTCACCTTGCCGCTGGTCATCGGGGTCGTCACGGCCCTCGTGTTTGTCGGCCTGATCGCCTACCTGCTCTCGGCCCTGCGTTCGGTTGAGCATTCGGAACGGGTGATCGGCAATGCGAACGAAGTCATGAAGTTGTCGGTCGACCTGGAAACGGGCATGCGCGGCTACCTGCTGACAGGCGACGAAACGTTTTTGGCGCCGTATAAATCGGGCAAGGCCAAGATCGCCGTCGAAATGAGCACCCTGCTGGAACTGATCGCCGACAGCCCCATCCAGGTGGACCGTTTGCGCCGCATCCGCGCGCTGCAAAACCAGTGGATGGCCTATGCGGAAAGCGTAATCGCCCAGCGCCGCAACAACCAGGAATTCCTCGCGCGCGTGCGCCAGGGCGAAGGCAAGCTGGAATTTGACGAAATCCGCCGCGAATTCCTCACTTTCCTGTCCATGGAGCAGCGCTTGCGCCAGGAACGGGCCGACACGGCCGAGAGCCGCACCATAGTCGCCGTGGTGGTGTTCCTGATCCTCAGCCTGGGCATGTCCGGCTTGCTGGCCTACCTGGGCCGGCGCGAACTGCTGCGCCTGTCCGACATCTACAACGATGCGCTCGAACAGCGCGGCAAGGATAACGACGTGCTGCAAGAGCAAGCCTGGCTGCGCACGGGGCAGACGGAACTGGCGGCGCATACGAGCGGACAGCTGGGCTTGCCGCAACTGGGACGTCACGTGCTGGACTTCCTGGCCCACCGCCTCGACGTAGCCGTGGCCACCCTGTACATCGTCGACGAGGATGGCAGCCTGCGCCGCACGGCCGTGTACGGTTTCAACGAACAAGGCGTAAAGGAAAAGCAAGTCTTCAAGCTGGGCGAAGGCCTGGTGGGCGAGACGGCGCGCGAAAAACGCCTCAAGCATGTGCAGCAAGTGCCCGAGAATTACCTGACCGTGACGTCGAGCCTGGGCCGCGGCGCGCCGCTGGAGCTGGTATTGACGCCCGTCAACAATGAAGGCGTCGTCAACGGCGTCATCGAACTGGGCTTTACGCATCCCGTCAGCGCCCGCGCCAAGGAATGGCTGAACCTGATCGCCGCCAATATTGGCACTTCGCTGGAAGCGGCACTGTACCGCCAGCGCCTGCAAAATGTGCTGGAAGAAACCCAGCAATTGAATGAAGAACTGGAAGTGCAGCAGGAAGAACTGCGCACGGCCAATGAAGAGCTGGGCGAGCAGTCGCGCGTGCTGGAACAGTCGCAAGCTCACCTGGAAGAGCAAAAGGCGGCGCTGGAACAGTCGAACGAGCAACTGGCCGTGCAAGCGTTGTCGCTGGACCAGAAAAACATGGCCATCGTCCAGGCGCACGCCCAGCTGGAAGCGCGCGCCGAAGAGCTGCAGCGGGCCAGCCGTTATAAATCCGAATTCCTGGCGAACATGTCGCATGAGCTGCGCACGCCGCTGAACAGCTCGCTCATCCTGTCCAAGCTGCTATCGGACAACAGCGGCGGCAACCTGACGCCGGAACAAGTAACGTTTGCGCAAACCATTTATTCGGCCGGCAACGATTTATTGACCCTCATCAACGACATCCTCGACATTTCCAAGGTCGAGGCGGGCAAGCTGGAATTGACGCCGGACGCCGTGCCATTCGACGAACTGCTCAGCAGCATGCGGATGCTGTTCGGCGCCCAGGCGCAGCAAAAGAAACTCATTTTAGACGTCAAGGTGGCGCCGGACGCCCCGCCGTCCTTCGTCAGCGACCGCCAGCGCCTGGAGCAAATCCTGAAAAACCTGCTGTCGAACGCCATCAAGTTTACCGATGCAGGCGCGGTGTCCCTGCACGTGAGCAACGGCGAGGCCGGCCAAGTGCGCTTCCAGGTGCAGGATACCGGCATCGGCATCGCCGACGACCAGCAGCACAAGATTTTCGACGCCTTCCACCAGGCCGATGGCACCACCAGCCGCCGCTATGGCGGCACGGGCCTGGGCCTGTCGATTTCGCGCGACCTGGCAGCCTTGCTGGGCGGCAGCATCGAGCTGGCCAGCACGCCAGGCCAGGGCAGCACGTTTACCCTGGTGCTGCCGGCTGTCATGCCAGAACGCGTGGTGGAAGTCACCACGGCGCCGTCCGCACCGGCTGCAGCGCCACGACCACCCGCTGCCAGCGCGCCCAAGGCGGCGCCCGCCGCCAAGCCCGTGCCATTGCCCACCTTCCAGGATGACAGGAATAGCGCGCCAGCTGGCAAGACCGGCCAGCGCTCCGTACTGGTGATCGAAGACGAGCCCTCGTTTGCCGGCATCCTGTTCGACCTCGCGCATGAAATGCAGTACCGCTGCCTGGTGGCGCACGGCGCCGACGAAGGCTTGCGCCTGGCGGAAGAGTTCCTGCCCGACGCCATCCTGCTCGACATGGGCTTGCCGGACCGTCCGGGCTTGCTGGTCTTGCAGCAGCTCAAGGAAAACCCGCTGACGCGCCATATTCCCGTGCACATCGTGTCCGGTAATGACCAGATCCAGGAAGCCATGCAACTGGGCGCCATCGGCTACGCCACCAAGCCGCGCTCGCGCGAACAATTGAAGGAAGTGTTCCGCAAGCTCGAATCGAAATTCACGCAAAAGATGAAGCGCATCCTGCTGGTCGAGGATGACGAACGCCAGCGCGAAAGCGTGGTACACCTGATCAGCGACGACGACGTGGAAATCACGGCCGTGGCACTGGGCGAACAGGCGCTGGAGTTGCTGAAAACGCAGATTTTCGATTGCATGATCATCGACTTGAAGCTGCCCGATATCCAGGGCAACGAATTGCTCGAACGCATGGAGCATGAAGAGCTGTGCTCGTTCCCGCCCGTCATCGTCTACACGGGCCGCAACCTGAGCCGCGAGGAAGAAGCGAACCTGATGAAGTATTCGCGCTCCATCATCATCAAGGGCGCCCGTTCACCCGAGCGCTTGCTCGACGAAGTGACCTTGTTCCTGCACAAGGTGGAGTCGGAACTGTCGAGCGAGCGCCAGGGCATGTTGCAGCAGGTGCGCAGCCGCGAGCGCGTCTTTGAAGGGCGCAGGATTTTGCTGGTGGACGACGACGTGCGCAATATCTTTGCCCTGACGAATGCGCTGGAACAGAAAGGTGTGGTGGTGGAAATCGGCCGTAACGGCTTCGAAGCCATCAGCAAGCTCAACAGCGTGGACGATATCGACCTGGTGTTGATGGATGTCATGATGCCGGGCATGGATGGCCTGGAAGCGACGCGCTTGATCCGCGCCGATGGCCGCTACAACAAGCTGCCCATCATCGCCATTACCGCCAAGGCCATGAAGAATGACCAGGAAGAATGCCTGCAGGCGGGCGCGTCCGATTACCTGGCCAAACCGATCGACCTCGACCGTTTGTATTCACTGCTGCGCGTGTGGATGCCGAAGATGGAACGCATGTGATGTCCCTGCGCACCACCGACGCGCAACTGCATGCGCTGATGGATGCGATCTGTCAGCGCTACAGCTATGATTTTCGCGACTATTCCCTGCCCTCGCAGCGGCGCCGCCTGAACCAGGCGCTCGAACGCTTCCATTGCGCCGACTTGTCCGCCTTGCAGCAACTGGTGCTGGACGACGCGGCCGCCTTTGGCACGCTGCTACAGATTTTGACTGTACCGGTCACGCAAATGTTCCGCGACCCGGCGTTTTTTCTCGCCTTGCGCGAACAGGTGGTGCCCGTGCTGAAAACCTATCCGTCGCCGACGATCTGGGTGGCCGGCTGCTGCACGGGTGAAGAAGCGCTGTCGCTGGCCATCGTGCTGCACGAGGAAGGCTTGCTCGAGCGCAGCACGATTTACGCCACCGACATCAATCCGCAAGCGCTGGCCACGGCCGCGCGCGGCGTATATCCGCTGCACCGCATGGCCGACTACAGCGACAACTACCTGGCTGCGGGCGGCCTGGGCCAGCTGGCCGAGTACTACACGGTCGAGCATGCCACGGCACATTTCCAGCAGCGCCTGCTCGACAGTATCAACTTTGCCGACCACAGCCTGTCGACGGACAGCGTCTTTATTGAAACGCAATTGATTTTGTGCCGTAACGTGCTGATTTACTTCAATAAAACCTTGCAGGAACGGGCCCTGGGCCTGTTCCACGACTCGCTGTGCCACCGGGGTTTCCTGGGCCTGGGCAGCAAGGAAAGCACGCATTTCACCCGCTTTGCCGCCGACTTCGAGCCATTGCCGGGTCCCGAAAAGCTCTACCGCAAGCGTGCGCTTTCGCACGCTGCTTCCCACTACGCTGGACGGCAAAGCCATGCCAGGAATGAAACATAATGAATGAAACAAGCACCAAACTGCTGATCGTCGACGACTTGCCGGAAAACTTGCGCGCGCTCAATGCGCTGATCCGCGAGAGCGACCGCAGCGTGTACCAGGCATCCTCGGGCGAAGAAGCGCTGGCCCTGCTGCTGGAACACGATTTCGCGTTGGCCATCCTCGACGTGCAAATGCCGGAAATGGATGGTTTTGAACTGGCGCAATTGATGCGCGGCACGGAAAAGACGCGCCACATCCCCATCGTCTTCGTCACGGCGGCGGGCAAGGAAATGAATTTTTCCTTCCAGGGCTATGAAAGCGGCGCCGTCGACTTCCTGCACAAGCCGCTCGACATCAATGCCGTGCAAAGCAAGGTCAACGTCTTTGTCGCCCTGCACCAGCAGCGCAGCGAAACGCGGCGCCAGGTGCAGGCGCTGGAGCACAGCCGCCAGCAGCAGGAAGCGCTGCTGAAGGAATTGCGCGCCACCCAGGCCGAACTGCAGCGCTCGCTGCGCCTGCGCGACGAATTCATGTCCATGGTGGCGCATGAATTGCGCACGCCTTTAAACACGCTGTTCCTGGAAACGCAGATGCGTACCGTCAACCTGGAACGGGGCAACCTGACCGCCTTCGAGCCGGAAAAGCTGGGCAAGATGGTGGCGCGCGACGGACGCCAGATTTGCAGCATGGTGCGCCTGATCGACGACATGCTCGACGTCTCGCGCATCACCAGCGGCAAGTTGTCGATCCGCCGTGTCGCCGTCGACCTGACCAGCCTGGTGCACCGGGTGGCCGACGACCTGGCGCCGTATGCGGCCACCACGGGCAGCGTGCTGCAAGTGCAGGCCGTTGAATCCATCGAGGGTTTCTGGGATGCCTTCCGTGTCGAACAGATCGTTGTCAACCTGATCAGCAATGCCGTGCGCTACGGCCAGGGGCAGCCCGTGGAAATCAGCCTGGCGCGCACGCAGAACAGCGCCGTCATCGAAGTGCGCGACCATGGCATCGGCATCAATGCGCGCGACCAGGAACGCATCTTCGACGCCTTCGAGCGCGTCATCCACCAGGACCGCACGGGCGGACTCGGTCTGGGCCTGTTCATCACCAAGCAACTGGTCGATGCGCATGGCGGCGCCATCACCCTGCAAAGCCAGCCCGGCAATGGCGCCCTGTTCAGCGTCACCCTGCCGCTGGCCGGCAGCTGAGGCCCGCGTGAACAGGTCCCCTGCCACCAGCAGCCAGGCCGGCGCCAGCGGCGTGGCGTTCCTGCTGCAACTGGAACGCCGGCTGCGGCTGCTGCAAGACACGGGCGATATTCTCGCCCTGTCGGCGCAACTGCTGGGACAGCGCCTGGGCGCCCAGCAAGTGGCCTGTTTCGATATCGACCAGACCCTGCAGTGCCCCACCCTGCAGCATGCGTGGAGCGACGGCATGCCGCCGGGCGCCGCCGGCGAGTATTTCCTCGGCGATTACGCGGCAAGCCTGGCCGAGGCGCTCGGCGCCGGCCAGGCGCTGGCCGTCAGCGATGTGGCAAGCGACCCGCGCACGGCCCTGCCGGCCGCGCTGGCCACGTTCGAGCGCCTGGGCATCCGTGCCTTCCTGAATATCCCCATTGCCAAGGATGGCCAGCTGGCGGCCCTGTTCGTCGTGCACAGCCGCGCGGCGCGCCTGTGGCATGCGGACGACATCGAACTGGCCGTGCAAGTGTCGGAACGGGTCTGGTCGAGCATTTTGCGGGCCCAGGCGGAATCGCGCCTGCGCGCCCTCAGTGCCAGCATGGAAACGCAAGTGGCCGAGCGCACGCGCGAGTGCGGCCGCACCTGGAATGTCAGCCCCGATTTGCTGGGCGTGCTCAACCTCGACGGCTATTTCGAGCACGCGAACCCCGCCTGGCAAGCCACGCTGGGCTGGTCGGCAGAGGAAATCCGCACGACGCGCTTCCTGGCACTGGTCCATCCCGACGACTTGCCGCGCACCCATGCGGCCTGGGAGGCGGCCAAGCAGGGCCAGCCGGCGCTGCGCTTTGAAAACCGCTACCGCCACAAGCTGGGCGGCTGGCACTGGCTGTCGTGGGTGGCCGTGCCCGAGGGCGAGAAGGTATATTGCAGCGCGCGCGACATCACGCTGGAAAAGAAACTGGAAGCGGACCTGGCCGCGCGCAACAGCGAGCGCGAACGGCTGTGGCGCAGCGCGCAAGACCTGATGCTGGCCATCGATGCCGAAGGCTGCTTCGCCGCCGTCAACCCGGCCTCGGCAGCCATCCTGGGCTGGCTGCCCGAGGAAATGCTGGGCCGCAGCATCTTCGATTTCGTACTGCCAGAGGATGCCGCCGCCACGCGCCAGGCCTTGCTGCATGCCGGCAAGGAATCCATGCCCAGCTTTGAAAACCGCTACCGGCACCGCGATGGCGGCCACCGCTGGCTGTCCTGGGTGACAGCAATCGAAGGTGACCTGGTGTTTGCCACCGGACGCCACATCACCCAGGAAAAAGAGGCGCAAGCCACCTTGCGCAGCATGCAGGAATCGCTGCGCCACAGCGAAATGGCCATGCTGCAATCGCAAAAGCTCGAAGCGCTGGGCAAGCTGACGGGCGGCGTGGCCCATGATTTCAATAACGTTCTGCAAATTATTTCCGGCAATCTGCAGTTGCTGCAGATGAGCCTGGACGACGATCCCCTGGCCGCCAGGCGCATCGCCAACGCCTCGTCCGCCGTAGAGCGGGGCGCCAAGCTGTCGGCCCAGCTGCTGGCCTTTGCGCGGCGTCAACCCTTGAAACCGCTGGTGACGGACCTGGCGCAACTGCTGCGTTCGACGGAAGAGCTGCTGCGGCGCGCCACGGGCGAAAGTATCGACACCCGCTTGCTGCTGGCCGACGACTGCTGGCGCGCCCTGGTCGACCCGCACCAGCTGGAAAACGTCATCCTCAACCTGGCCATCAACGCGCGCGACGCCATGGATGGCCATGGCCGGCTGACCATCGAACTGAGCAACTGCGTGCTGGGTAGCGACTACGCGGCGCGCCATGCGGACATGGCGCCCGGCGACTACGTGCAGCTGGCCGTCTCGGACACGGGCACCGGCATTGCTGCGGAACTGCTGGACAAGATTTTCGAACCGTTCTTCACGACGAAAGGCGAAGGCACGGGCCTGGGCCTGTCCATGGCGTACGGTTTCCTGCGCCAGAGCGGCGGCCACCTGACGGTGGACAGCCTGCCCGGCCATGGCAGCACCTTCCGCATCTATCTGCCGCGTTCGCTTGAAGCGGAAACGGAACTGCCGCTGCAACTGAGCGGCCCCGTGCTGGGCGGCAAGGAAACCATCCTCGTCGTGGAGGACGACGTGCAGGTGCAGACGACGGTGGTGGACATGCTGCGCGGCCTCGGCTATGCCGTGCAGCGCGCCAGCGATGGCGAAAGCGCGCTGGCCATCATCGGCAGCGGCGTCCCCATCGACCTGCTGTTTACGGACGTGGTGATGCCGGGCAAGGTGGCCAGCACGGAACTGGCGCGCCAGGCCAAATTGCTGCTGCCGCAGCTGGCCGTGTTGTTTACCTCCGGCTACACGCAGGACGCCATGATGCAGGGCGGGCGACTGGAACCGGGCGTGGAGCTGTTGAGCAAGCCGTACCGGCGCGAAGACCTGGCGCGGCGCATCCGCCACTTGCTGGCCAACGGCCGCCACGTGACGGCCCTGCATCAGTACCGCGCGCAGCTGGCGCCGCAACCTCCCACACCCGCGCAGCCAGCGGGACGACATATTCTGTTGGTGGAAGACAATGCGGACGCGCGCGCCATGACGGGCGAACTGCTGGCCATGCTGGGTCACACGGTGCTGGCCGTGGGCACGGCCGAGGAAGCCTTGCCCCTGCTGGGCACGCCGGGACTGGAACTGTTGCTGACCGATATCAGCCTGCCGCAGATGTCAGGCGTCGAACTGGCCGAGGTCGCGGCGCGTGGCTATCCCCAGCTGGACGTAGTGTTTTCCACCGGCCATGCGCCGGCCAATTCCGGCGTGCTGGACCCTGCCGCGCGCTTCCTCGTGAAACCATTTACGGTCGAGCAACTGCAGCAAGCCTTGCTGGCGCCGGCTTAACCGCCTAGTAAACGTCGAGCCGGCGCGCCTTCAGTGCGCTGGCCAGTTCTTCCAGGCCAAACGGTTTGCGCAGGAAACGCGCGCTGGCGTCCTGCATCAGGCTGGCGCCCCAGTCGTGCCCGGAAGCAAATACCACGTCCAGCTGCGGCCAGTGCGCGCGCGCATGCCGCGCCAGTTCCAGGCCGGACATGGTGGGCAGGCTGATGTCCGTCACCAGTACGTCCAGGCCCGGCATGGCCAGCAGGGGCAAGGCTTCCTCGGCGCTGGCCACGCCATGCACGGTGTGCCCCAGTATATTCAGCATTTCCGTCGTCATTACACGCGCATCGTCGTTGTCTTCCACCAGCAGGATGCGCCGCCCGGACGGGTCGGGCGCCCCCACCAGGCGACGGTCGGCCAGCACGTGGCGGATGCGCCGCGCCAGGTCTTCGCGCTGGTAGGGTTTGCTGAGCAGCTCCACGCCAGGGTCCAGACGTCCGCCCTGCATGATGGCGTTATGCGTGTAACCCGAGGTAAACAGCACGGCCAGTTCCGGCAGCAGCAATTTGGCCTGCTGCGCCAGTTCCTTGCTGCTGACGTGGCCTGGCATGACCACGTCCGTAAACAACAGGTCGACGGCCACGCCCGTGCCCAGCAGGGCCAGCGCCGAGGCGCCATCATCCGCATGCAGCACCTCGTAACCGAGGCCGCGCAGCATGTCGACCACCGTGTGCTGCACGGGTGCATCGTCTTCCACCACGAGGATGGTCTCGCTGCCGCCCAGTACGGGGCCCGTCAGGCCCGGTGGCGGCTCGGCCAGCTTTTCCAGCGAACGGGGCAGGTAAATCTTGAAAGTCGTGCCGGCGCCTGGAGCGCTGTGCACCTTGATATGGCCCGCGCTCTGGCGGATGAAGCCGTAAGCCATGGACAGGCCCAGCCCCGTGCCCTCGCCTTCACGCTTGGTGGTGAAGAATGGCTCGAATATCTGGTCGATCACGTCGCGCTCCATGCCATGGCCCGTGTCGGTGATGGTCAGCAGCACGTATTGCCCCTCCTGCACGTCGGCATGCAGGCTGGCGTAGGCAGCGTCGAGCGTGACATTGCTCAAGGTAAACGTGAGGCGCCCGCCCTTGTCCATCGCGTCGCGCGCGTTGATGGCCATGTTCAGCAGCACGTTTTCCATCTGGTTCGGGTCGACCAGCGTATGCCACAAGCCTGCACTGATGAAGGTTTCCTCGGAAATAGCTTCGCCCAAGGCGCGGCGGATCAGCTCATGCATGCGGCGCAGCAAACGCCCCAGGTCCGTCACCAGCGGCCTTAACGGTTGACGCCGCGCAAAGGCCAGCAGTTGCGAGGACAGCTTGGCGCCCCGTTCGACGGCCGAGGCCGCCGAAGCGAGGCGCCGGGCCGCCTGCGGATTGTCGGCCACCGTCAGTTTCAGCAACTGCAAATTGCCCGAAATGATTTGCAGCACGTTATTGAAATCGTGGGCCACGCCGCCCGTCAGCTTGCCGATCGATTCCAGCTTTTGCGCCTGCAATAACGCTTGCTCGCTGCGCACCAGCGCCAGCCGCGCCTCTTTTTCATCGGTGACATCGCGGCCAATGGCGTGAATCAGCTTCTGCGCCGGCACCGCCGTCCAGGAAATCCAGCGGTAGCCGCCATCGCGGCGCCGGTAGCGGTTTTCCATGCGCAAGGTGGACGCGCCATGGGCCAGGCGCGACAAGTCCTGCAAGGCCGCCATACGGTCGTCGGGATGCACGAGGCTGATGAAATCCATGCCCAGCGACTCGATTTCCGGGCGGTCGAGGATCTTGCTCCAAGCGGGATTGACGGCGATGATCATGCCCGCCAGATCCGCCACCAGCATGATGTCGGTGGACAGACGCCACATGCGGTCGCGATCGGCCGTGCGGTTGGCCATTTCCACTTCCAGCGAGGAATTCAGGTAAGCCATCTTTTCCAGCACGTTCTTCTGTTCCTGCACGTCCGTATTCGTACCCACCCAGCGCAGCACCGTGCCCGCCTCGTCGAACAGGGGCAAGGCGCGCGCCAGGAACCAGCGGTAGGCACCGTCGCTGGCGCGGCGCATGCGGAACTCGTGCTCATAGGCGCTGGCCGTGGCGACGGCCCGTTCCCAGCTTTTCTGCGAAGCCTGCACGTCGTCCGGATGCACGCAGTGGAGAAAACCGCTGGACACCAGCGACTTCAGCGATTGTCCCGTGTATTCGCACACCTGTTCGTTGACCCAGTAGGTGGCGCCGTTGCCATGCGCCAGCCAGGCCTGGTTGGGCATGGCCGAAGCGAGCGAACGGAACTGCGCTTCGCTGTCGAGCAAGGCGTTGCGCGCCTGCCAGTGTTTGTCGATATCCTCGCACGAGCCATACCATTTCGCGGGCTGGCCGCGCCCGTCCTGCCGGCAGTACGCGCGGGTATGCACCCAGCGGTACTGGCCGTCCTGCCGGCGCACGCGCATTTCCTGGTCGAACGGCTGGCCGCTGCCCAGCGCTTCGCTCCAGGCCGCCAGGGAATGGGGGATATCTTCGGGGTGGATGGCGTCCAGCCAGCTGGTGCCCAGGCCGCTACTACCCGTCCAATCGCGCCAGCGCGGTGCGACATAGTCGAGCTTGCCGTCGATGTCGGCCGTCCACAGCACTTGCGTGTTCAGTTCTATGGCGTAATGAAAGTGTTCGCGGCTGTCGTGCAGCGCCTGTTCCAGCTGGCCCCGCTCGATGACATGCGCGGCCACGCGCGCGGCCAGCGCCAACAATTCGATCTCGGGTTGCGTGGGGTGGCATGGCGCCTGGAAGAACAGGCCCAGCACGCCCAGGATATGCCCCTTGGCACCGAACACGGGAGCGACCCAGCAGGCGCGGTAGCCGTGCAGCATGGCTTCCTTGCGTCCCGCGCTCCAGTGTACGTCGCGTGTGATGTCGCCGCAATACACGGGCGCGCCGGAAAAGGCGGCCGTGCCGAACGGGGAAGGCTGTTCGCCGCCGTGGCGCAAGGCCAGGCACATATCTTGTGGCAGGCTGGGCGCGGACAGGCCGCAAAAGCGGTCGGCCTCGTCAATGAGCACCAGGCAGGCATGCGCGCCGCCCTCGGCCAGGTCTTGCAGCGCCAGCAACAAATGCTCCAATGCATGAGCCAGGTCGGCGCCTGTCGCGATGCTGCCCAGCGCACTATGCTCGGCGTCCAGCAAGGAAAGAATGTTGTTTGCGTGCACCGTGTCGAGATGGGGGAAACTGATGCCCGAAATATACCATGGGGCGCCCCTCTTGCAGGAGGAAAACAGCGTGCCGCTTGATCTCGGCGTCCACGCGGCCCTATGCTAAAGTATTGCTCTCTTCTCAAGCGAATCCCAGCATGCCTACCTCCTTGCCGTCTTCCCTGATCGCCACCGCCCTGCTCGCCTCCGTCCACGGCGCCGTCGCCGCCCCCATGCGCCTGGATGACTACCTGGCCCTGAACGGCCCTCCGCCCACAGCGCAGATCGCCTATGGCCCCGCGGCGTCGCAATACGCACAGCTGTTCCGGCCCGAAGGCAGCGGACCGTTCCCCGTCGTCGTGCTGGTGCATGGCGGCTGCTGGACGGTGGCCTTCGGCGGCATCAAGCAGATGCGCAACGTGGCCAGCGCCCTCGTTGCGCAAGGCATCGCCGTGTGGAATGTCGAGTACCGCCGGGTCGACGAGCCGGGCGGCGGCTATCCCGGTACGTATGCAGACATGCACGCGGCGCTGGATAGCCTGCAGCAGCACGCAGACCAGTACCAACTCGACACGGACCGCATCCTCGCCATGGGCCACTCGGCCGGCGGCCAGCTGGTGCAATGGATCGCCGGCCGGGAAAAACTGCCCAAGACCAGCCCCCTGTACCGCGACAAGTTCCTGCCGATCAAGAATATCCTCAGCCTGGGCGGCCTGGCCGACCTGCGCCATGAAAAGGACTTGATCAAGACCAGCTGCGAGCGCGACATCGCGCAAATGGCAGGCCAGCCCAGCACTGAGCGCCCCGACATCTACAGCGACACCAACGCCGCCGACCTGATGCCCAACGGCAGCCGCACCGTGCTGGCCACGGGCGAGCTCGACACCATCTCCCCACCCCGCGTCGCGCACGACTATGCGGCCAAGGCCAAGCTGGCTGGCGACCATGCGGAGGTGCTGATTTTGCCTGGGGCCAGTCATTATGACGAAATTGCGGCGACGTCGAATGCTTGGGGGATGATTTTGCTGGTGGTTCGGGAGATGCTGGGGATGGAGCGTGAAAATGTGTAGTAAAGGTCTTTATTAACCCAGCAACAATCACCGTTTCAGCGAATTAGCTTTCATTGTGGTCAATGAAAGCCGCGAAATTGCCGGCTGAAATTGTCCGCCCTCCATTTCGACCGCCACTCGTGGCATGGAGTTTAATTCAACCATAAATTTTTCGACAAGACTGCGATCCTTGTCTGTTTTAATACTATCCTTTAAAACTGGCGCCACATAATAAACGATCAAATCCGAATCATCGGGCTTATTGGATATAGCTTCCTTAACCACAGAAATTAAATTTGGCAAAGACATGAATGAAGCAAATACTTCGTATGGTTTCGAGTTGGCGAATGGGATTTTTCTGAGGTAGAAGCGAGCCAGGCGCAATTGATCATTTTTCTTCCAAGATCGATGTGCCATAACCTTGAAAGCTTCACTGTAGTTTTCAGATTCTATTGGAAAGATTTCCATTAGATAACTTGCAGCATCCTCAGATGCCAAACCTTTGAGCTTGGCTTCAAGTTTAGTTTGGTTATTCATGCAAACCTCCGACCTTCAATAATTCAGAAATAGCCCAAGGGGTAATTTGGCATAACACGCTCTTGTATCCAACGGTTGGTAATGACCAGAGTCGTTTTTCCAGTGGACAATCGTTCCGCGCTTTGGGCCCATGTTATTCGCGAAACGAATCGATCCAGCATAAGCCACATCCTTACCTCCGCTCAGACCCAGATGCGTTGAGTAATCAAAATTGCTATTCTGCCGCGCTACACGGACAATTCCATCTGACATAGTTACAAAGTCGTAACGCCCAGATGGGGTGATTTTTATCCCATTTACGCTCTTTAACCAATATCGTCCATCAGGATCCTGGCTCAGAAATCGAAGAATATTCTGCAAAACGACCGCATCTCCAGGCCTTAGATTACTGAACATGCCTGCACGAGTAAGGTTTTGGACTACAGAGGAAATTTGTTTCTCCTAAGAATAATCATCGTGCATGCAGCGCGTTTTTATCAATAGTACCTCGAACGCGCAAGGACCGCCTAACCTTGGCGCATATACTATCTATGCGACATCTGATTTCTTAGTAGATTCATCAAAACTGGTAACAACAGCAAGAACACGCCCGCGCCTCAAACAAAGGCTCCCCGGGCCCGCTGCTCCGGCCCGCCGTTCAAAACAATACCATCACTGAACCCGCGCCAGGTACTGGGTTAACTGGGCGAAAGTCGCCTTAAACCCCTCCTTCATCGAATCATGCCCTTCCAGGAAAGTCCGATGCTGCTCATCCGTGGCCTTATGCGGCGTCGACCGCAAAGTCATCGTCGTCTTGCCATTTTCCTCGGTGAGCGTCATGACATTGAACGATTCCAGCGGCCAGGTGGCGCTGACGGGGTGCTGCACGGCATTGCCCTGCTTGTCGGCAAACGACAAAATCGACACGATCCTGTCCGGCGCTTCGATAGACTGATAAGTAAACTTGCCCCACATCTCATAGCCATTGTCGGCGCGCATGCCGTAGTGGAAAACTCCGCCCGGTTTGAGGTCCAGCGCCAGCACGCTCAATTCGAAGCCGACAGGCCCCCACCACTGGGCCAGCCGTTCCGGCTCCACCCACGATTGAAATACCAGTTCGCGCGGCGCGTCGAAGGTTTGCGTGATGACAAAGTCGCTGCTGTCGCGATGCTGTCCTTCCTGCTTCTGTTTTTCCATCGTCATGCTGTCTCCCTGAGCTGGTGGCGGCGCCACTCGGTGGTGGTAGTCTTGCCGGCGTCGATATGGGCGCTGATGCCGATATTGCGGTAGCGCTCGATAGCTGTTTTGCGGGCCATCACAATCTCCAAGGCTAGCCCCGGCAACTGGTTTTTCAGTGTAGCAGACATCGATTTGGGCGGCATGGCAGCGGGTCGTTTACCAAGCGCACAACACTGTCCGCCGCACACACGTCTGGGACAGAGAATAAACAAGGTATTCCGCTATACTTTCACATCTATTAATCCACTAAAGATTAATAGGAATCAAGACGCACGGTAATTTATCGTGTAAGGCGACGCCGCCGGCATGCCGCCCAGGTGCGCACCGAACGAATTCCCCATACAGCCTATGACTATCCAACTAAGAAAAATAATCCTCTCCTCCCTGCTGGCATCGCCGGCGCTGGCCATGGCCGGTGAACTGGAACAACAAATGCAGCGTTGCGCCGTGCTTGGCGACGCCAGCGCCCGCCTGGGCTGCTTCGACACCCTGGCCAAGGCGGCAGAAAAGGCCACCTTCGCCGCCGGCGGCGATCCCGTCACTGCGGCCGCCACCCTGGCGGCGGCCGCCGAGGCAGCTCCCCTCACGCCAGTGAGCCTGCCGGGCGTGGCCACGCCGGAAGCCGTCAACGCCGCCATTCCCGCCATTGCACAGGCTGGCGCCACGCCACCGGAAGCGCCGATTTCGCGCACGCAGCAATCATGGGAACTCAACGACGCCGCGAAACGCGGCCTGTTCAACTTCCGCCCGCACCGCGACACCTATCTGCTGCTGGCCAATTACAGCAACGCCTCGAACGACGAGCCATTCCAGGATTTCACGCCGGGCGGCATCAAGAGCCAGCATGTGGAACTGACCTTCCAGCTGAGCTTCAAGATGAAGCTGCTGGAAGACATCGCCGGCACACCCATCGACATGTGGTTCGGCTACACGCAGCAAAGCTTCTGGCAGGCGTACAACCGCAAGGCATCGAGCCCGTTCCGCGAGACCAATTACCAGCCGGAACTGATGCTGGTCATGCCGATCAACAAGAATTTTGCTGGCCTGGAATTCAATTACCTGAACTTCGGCCTCGTGCACCAGTCCAATGGACAGACGTCGACCCTGTCGCGCAGCTGGAACCGCGTGTATGCCGAGCTGGGCGTGGAAAAAGACAACCTGGCCGTCACGACGCGCATCTGGCATCGCCTTGACAATGGCAAGACCGACAATGACAATATCGACATCACCGATTACATGGGGCATGGCGATTTGCGCGTGAGCTACCGCAACAAGGGTCACGAGTATGCCGTGACGGCCCGCCGCAATTTCAGCAAGAAGCATGGCTCCATGCAGGCAAGCTGGGCTTTCCCATTGAAGGCCAACCTGAAAGGCTATCTGCAACTGTTCTCCGGCTATGGCCAGAGCTTGATCGACTACAACTATTCGCAGAAATCGATCGGCGCCGGTTTCATGGTTGACCTGTAAGCAGCACAGTGGCAGAAACGAAAATGGCGCCGAGGGCGCCATTTTTTATGGGAAATGTCTGGTTTAGCGCCAGCCGCCCAGCACGCGCGCCGGCAGCATGACGATGGCGCGCAGCAATTCGAACACGCCTTCCACGCCAATGCCGATCAGGCGGAACGGCAGCAACAGCAGCCAGGCCAGCGGATACAGCACGAGCGCCAGCAAGGCCAGGGGCCAGCACACCAGCAAGAGCAACAGCCACAGCACGAATCCCAGCATCGCCTTCCCCCTAGAATGAAATGTGCGGAGCAAGCCGTGCTTGCCCCGCTACCGTGACAGCACTGTATAAAAGCGCCGCCACGGCGACAACGGCCATGCGATGAACTGCGTGCTGCGGGGATGAACGGTGCAAAAACGGGAATGAACGGGGACTTACTGGCCGACGCAAATCACTTTCGTGATGTATTCATGCGCGTTCGGCTTCTTGCTGGTGGCCCATTTGATAGCCTGGTTGGCATCTTCGATGGTCATGATGGTGGCCTTGTCCTTCGACTTGATGAAGGACACGCCTTCAAACACGCCTTCCTTGCTGCGCATTACCTTGGCAAACACGGGTGGCCTGGTCTCGCCATCGCTGATTTTGTTCTGTTGCACGAGGTAACGCTGATCGATCTGTTCCATGATAGTAAAGCTGTCCAGTGGCTAAAAGACGAAATATACCCTGAATGGACAAACGCCGCAGGACGAAATACCTGCGGCGTTGCCTTTACATTAATGGTACTTATGCGTAGACGGCGTTCTGTACCACTGGTTGCAAACTGACGTCATAGATCACCTGCGCGCGGATCGACGCTTCCAGCGAAGGAATCGAGCCGCCGGCGCGGTACTGAAAACTCACTTGCAGCACATCGCCCGCCTTCACGGCGACCGGCGTGGCCAGCGGCAAACACATGTAGTGGTTCAGCCAGTCGATGGTGGTCGAACGCTCGGGCACCACGGCCAGGATATTCTTGGTGACGAAGCGCAAGGCGTTCAGGGTCCCGCTGCGCTCGACGACAAACTTGCCGTCAAAACCGAACACGCTGTCCGTCGGCTGGCTGAAGTCGATGATGCTGTACACGGAAGGCGGCGCCAGTTCCTGCACGCCAGGATGAATGGCCGTGGTTTCCTGGAATTGCACGATGGGCGCATAAAAACCCTCGAAATCGTATTCCTGCTGCATCGGCTGCACGGCCATGATGACGGCTTCGGGCAGGAAGATGGGCAGCGGGCCGCCAAAACGGGCCAGGTAGCGGCGCTTGAACGATTCGATCACTTCCACCTGCTTTTCGCGCAGCATGCCGACATGGATCATTTCGCAGATAACCACATCGACAGGCTCGGGTGGCAAGTATTCGAAGGCATCCGCATGGACGACTTCGACTTTTTCACCGTTGGGATTGAGCGCCAGCATCTTGCGCGCTTCCTTGACCATGTCCGGATTGAACTCCACGCACCACACCTTGTCGGCGCGCGCGGCCGCAAACCACGACAGCACGCCCGTGCCGCCGCCCAGCTCCAGCACCTTCATGCCGGGTTTTACCGCGTAATCGATCGCCGACTTGAACCCGTGCATGCGGTTCTGATCCATCAGCATATTGTGATGGTAGTGGACGGGGATAAATTGCCCCAGGTAACAACTCTCGATTTCTCGTTCATTCAGCATGTCTGTCCTCTTGGAGTCTGGCTCCGATGGCCGATCGGTTTTGTCATTCCAGAAAGCAGTGATATCGCACGGGCTGCGCGAGGGGCGGCGACAATACAGCCGGCGCCTGACGGTGATGTGATGACCCATGTGAGGTATCTCCTGATTAATGCGACACAACCATTATCGTTAATCGGCAGGGAGAACAAAGGGCTGAGGTGAGAGGCAATTCCATGCCAGTTTCAGCGCTGGCATGGAAATCATTGAAATTAAAACATCACTTGCGTGTACTTATTTACGTGCCGCGCGCGCCTTCTGTGCCGCGTCGATGATGGCGACCACGCCGGGCTTGTCACCCGCCTGGGCGAACTGCACGGCCGTCCAGCCATGGTCGCTTTTCAGGCTGGCGTCCGCGCCCCAGGAGAGCAGCAGCTTGACGGCGCCCTCCTGCCCTTCGCGGGCGGCAAACATCAGTGGCGTGACGCTGGCGGGTGCGCGCGCATCGACCACGGCGTCACGGTCGAGCAGGATTTTCATGATGGACAAGTCGCCCGCCGAGGCAGCATAGTGCAGCGCCGTCCAGCCGCTCTGGTTGACCTTGGCGCCCTTGGCCAGCAAGGCGTTCACGGCGTCCTGCTTGTGCTTGTAGGCGGCCATCATCAGCGCCGTGTTGCCGTTCGCCGAACGGGCTTCCAGGTCGATGCCGGGCGCATCGAGCAGCACCTGGAAAACCCGGTCCGCATCGTCGCGCAAAGCCAGCACGAGGGGAATGTCACCCCGCTGCGCGTCAGGCTGGTTCGGATTCATGCCCTCCGCCAGCATGCTGCGCACGCCGCTGACATTATTGACGGACACGGCGCGAAAGAAAGCGTCCGGTTCCGGCGCCGCATGGCTGGCGGCCGCGCAGCACAGCAGCATCGCCAGGGCGAGTTTTTTCATCATGTTTAACCTTAAGAAGTTATGACAACTGATTGAATAACTTGAAAAAATTATCCGTCGTCTGCTGCGCCACCTGGGCCAGAGGAATGCCTTTCAAGGTCGACAGGTATTCCGCCACGTGGGCCACATAGCCGGGTTCATTCATGCGGCCGCGGAAGGGCACGGGCGCCAGGTACGGCGAATCCGTCTCGATGAGGATGCGCTCGAGCGGCACTTCCAGCGCCACGGCCTGCAAGTCTTTCGCGCTCTTGAACGTGACGATGCCGGAAAAGGAAATATAGAAACCCATGTCGATAGCGGCGCGCGCCACTTCGAGCGATTCAGTAAAGCAATGCATGACGCCGGCCACGCCGCCGTCAGACACGCCCGCGCCCTCTTCACGCATGATGCGGATGGTATCTACACTAGCCGCTCTTGTGTGAATAATCAAGGGCTTGCGCGTGATTCTTGAAGCTTTGATGTGCGTGCGGAAACGCTCGCGCTGCCATTCGAGGTCGCCCGTCAGGCGGAAATAGTCGAGGCCCGTCTCGCCGATGGCGATGATCTTCGGGTGATCGGCCAGGCGCACCAGATCTTCCACGGACGGTTCAGGCGTGTCCTCGTAATCGGGATGCACGCCGACGGAAGCAAAAATATGCGGATACTGCTCGGCCAGGGCCAGCACTTGTGGGAAGTCCGGCAAGTCGACGGACACGCACAAGGCGTGCGTCACCTTGTTCTCGGCCATCTTGGCGAGGATCTCGGGCATGCGAGCAGCCAGCTCGGGGAAATTGATATGGCAATGGGAATCGATATACATAAGGCGGGATTGTACCGGAGGGAGCGGAATCTGGCAGGGGCAAGGCGCAAATCCGTCCTGCCGCTAACTACTCCCACGCTACTCCCGCGTGGTTCGCCTACGGCCCCTGCGGCTGCCACAACTCCACCTTGTTGCCCTCGGGATCGATGACCCAGCCGAACTGGCCATACTCGGAGTCGGGCGCCTTCTCCAGCACGTTACAGCCCTCGTCGCGCAAGGCTTGCTGCGCGAGCCCGTCTCCAGCGCCCAGAAATAGGTCATTTACTTTAACTTTACAGCACAAGCATTTGATTCTATTGACAACTAGTTGCGTAATCGAGCAGCATGTCTTCCAGGAACAGCTTGGGCGACAGCGGGTGTTCGGCAATCGCGCGGCGTTCGTTGGCGGCCTTGATGGCAGCCATCAAACGGCTCACGTTGATGCGACCGGCCAGCGCTTCGAGTTCACGCCGGTGGCGCGGGTAGTAGCGGATGGTGCCGGACAACTTGACGGAAAACACGTCGTACAGCCAGCGCTGCAAGGAAGCGACCAGCGGCGCCAGCGGCGCTTTCTGCAGCTTGTCGGCCGCTTTCAGGGCCGCTTCCACGCCCGGGTTGGCCAGCACCTGCAGCAATTGTTCCGTTTCTTCACGCCCGCCCGATTCGGACTGGGCCAGCGCGGCCAGCGGCGCGCCGCCCTGCTCGCGCAGCCAGCTGTCCGCATCGTTCAAGCCTTGTTGCTTGAGCCAGGTCAAAGCCTGCTCGTGGCTGGGCATGGGCAAGGCAAATTTCCTGCAGCGCGACAATATCGTCGGCAGCAATCGGTCCAGGCTGTTCGAGGCCAGCAGGAACAAGGTGCCCGGCGGCGGTTCTTCCAGGGTCTTCAGCAAGGCGTTCGACGCAGGCGTGTTGAGTGCTTCGGCCGGGTACAGCACCACCACGCGCAAGCCCTGGCGGTGCGTGGAAATGTTCATGAAGTCGGCCAGGTTGCGGATCTGCTCGATCTTGATGTCTTTCGACGGCGTCTTGGTCTTGGCGCTTTTCTTCGCGCCGTCGCCGTCTTCGCCATCGTCCGCCACGTCGTCTTCCAGCGCTTCCGGACGAACCCGGCGGTAATCGGGATGGTTGCCCTGGCTAAACCAGCCGCACGAGGCGCAGGCGCCGCAGGCGTGGCCGTCGGCGCGCACGTCTTCGCACAACAAGGCCTGCGCGAAATGCTCGATGAAATCGGCCTTGCCGATGCCCTGCGCACCATGGAACAGAATGGCATGCGGCATGCGCGGGCGCAAGGCTTGCAATTGCTGCCAGGCGTCCTGTTGCCACGGATAGAGAGAACTGGTCATTTTATTCCTTGCCAATCAGTTGCTTGCGACGCTTTTATCAAGCAATACATCAAGCAGTTGCGCAAGCTGCACTTGAATATCGGCAATGCTTTGCGTGGAATCGATGATGCGGAAGCGTTCAGAAAACTGGGCCGCACGGCGCAGATACTCGTTGCGCGTGGCGGCAAAGAAATCCGATCGCTCCTGTTCGAACTTGTCGAGCGCACGCGTGGCGTCCAGGCGGGCACGGGCCACGGCCAGCGGCACGTCGAACAGGAACGTCAGGTCCGGCTGCAAGTGCGGATGCACCCATGCTTCCAGCGCTTCCATCTTGCCCAGGTCCATGCCGCGTCCGCCCCCCTGGTAGGCGAAGCTGGCATCGCTGAAGCGGTCGGAAATGACCCACTCGCCCCGCTCCAGGGCGGGCGCAATGACTTGCGCGATATGTTCGCGGCGGCTGGCGAACATCAGCAATGCTTCCGTTTCCAGGTGCATTTTTTCATGCAGCAGCAGTTCGCGCAGTTTTTCGCCCAGGCTGGTGCCGCCCGGTTCGCGCGACGAGACGAGGCTGACGCCCCGCTGCCGCAGGTAGTCGGTGACAAAGCCGATATGCGTCGACTTGCCCGCGCCATCGATGCCTTCGAAGGTGATGAAACGGGGTTGATAGTGTTGTGTCATGAAACTCTTAATCTTGTAATGATATTAACGCTGATACTGGTTCACGGCGCGGTTGTGGTCGGGCAAATTGGCCGAAAACTGGCTGGTGCCGTCGCCGCGCGCGACGAAATACAGCGCTTGCGTGCGGGCCGGTGCCAGCGCCGCCGTCAGCGATTGCGCGCCAACCAGGGCGATTGGCGTGGGCGGCAAGCCGCCGCGTGTGTAGGTATTGTAGGGGGTGTCCGCTTCCAGGTCGCGTTTGCGGATCTTGCCCTGGTAGTTGTCGCCCATGCCATAGATCACGGTCGGGTCGGTCTGCAGCAGCATGCCTGTTTTCAGGCGGTTGACGAAGACGCCGGCGATCATGGCGCGCTCGGACTTTTGCCCCGTTTCCTTTTCCACGATGGAAGCCATGATCAGCGCTTCGTACGGGTTCTTATAGGGCAAGGCCGGATCGCGCTTGTCCCACGCTTCGGACAGGCGGCCGATCATGGCCGTGTGTGCCTGCTTGAAAATCTGCATCTCGCTGGCGCCCTTGGCGAACAGATACGTATCCGGGAAGAACAAACCTTCCGGATGCACATATTCCGGGCTGATTTTCGCCATCAGTGCCTTGTCGGACAGGCCCACGGTATCGTGCTTGAGGCCAGGGTGATTCGCCATCGCCAGGCGCATCTGCTTGAAAGTCCAGCCTTCGATGATGGTCAGCGACTCTTGCGCAAACTCGCCGCGCGCCAGTTGCGTGATCAGACGCTGCGGCGTGGTGCCCGGTTTCAGTTCGTAGGAACCGGCCTTGATCTTCGAGGTCTTGCCTTCGATGCGCGCCAGCATGTTGAGCAGGATGGGCTCGATGGGCACGCCCGCGTCCGCAATCTGCTGGCCGGCCGCATGCGCGCCGCTGCCCGGCGCGATCGTAAACGGGATCGCGTCGCCTTCCGTGGTGATGGGTTGCTGCGCCCAGTACACAAAAGTACCGCCGACGCCGATGGCGGCGATGACTGAACTGACTACAAGTTTTTTAAAGAAAGCCATTGTTCCGATTCTTGTGATGCGGGCGCTGATGGCCAGCGTCCGCTTGTTATGATCGTTCATTTGTGAAGCAAGTGCGCGCAAAGCGGCACCAATACTGGCAAACTTGCCGCTGCCGACGCAATCTGCGCGACATCACTATAATGAACCCGTAATGATAATGCTTAATCGCTGATCTAATGGAAATTATGAATAACTGGAATCAATTTTTAACAGCACAAGGCGCCCGCCCCGTTGCCTCCGATGGCGCGCCTGATAGCACCACCCCTATCGCCGCCGCCTGTATCCACGATTTCGGCCAGTCCCTGACAGTGCCCCAGCTGCAAGAAGGTTTTGTCGCGGCCATCACGGACCAAGGCTTGATCGGCTTGAACGGCGACGAGGCAGCCAGTTTCCTGCATGGCCAGCTGACCAACGATGTGGAACACCTGAGCCAGGAGCAAGTGCGCCTGGCCGGTTACTGCACCCCGAAGGGCCGGCTGCTGGCCAGTTTCCTGATGTGGCGCAGCGCCACCACCATTTATTTGCAATTGCCGCGCGCCATACAGCCGGCCATCCAGAAGCGCCTGCAGATGTTCGTGCTGCGCGCCAAGGCCAAGCTGCACGATGCGTCCTTTGATGAAGCCAAGCAGGTCATCCTGGGCCTCGGCGGCCAGAGGGCCAGCGCGGCCCTGTCCGCTCTGTTTTCCACCCTGCCCGCCACGCCGTTCAGCAAAGTTGAGCATGCGCTGGGCACGCTGCTGCGCGTGGCTGATGCCTTCGGCAGCGCCCGCTATGAATGGCTGACGTCGGCCGCCACGGCGCGCGACGCCTGGCCGCAATTGACGCAACAGCTGGCCAAGGGTGGCAATGACGCCTGGCGCTTGTCGGACATCCACGCGGGCATTCCGCAGATCACGGCCGCCACGCAAGAACAATTTGTGCCGCAAATGGTCAATTTTGAATTACTGGGCGGCGTCAATTTCAAGAAAGGCTGCTACCCGGGCCAGGAAATCGTCGCGCGCAGCCAGTATTTGGGCAAGCTCAAGCGCCGCACCACCCTCGTCAGCATTGCCGATCCCGCGGTATTGGCCGGCGGCGAACTGTTTGCCGTCAGCGACCCCGAGCAGCCTTGCGGCATGGTCGTCAACGCAGCGCCCAACGGCGTGGGCGGCATCGACGCCCTCGTTGAAATGAAGCTGGGGGCGATTGCAGAAGGTTCAAGCGCCACCGGCGCCGTGCGCTACGGTTCGGCGCTGGGCGTTCAGGTGCAGTTCCTGCCCATGCCTTACGTGCTCGACGCACTCGACTTGTGAGAATGCCATGAAAGATCTGTACATTTACTATCAAGTCAAGGAAGAGCACGCCCAGGCGCTGGAAGCCCGGGTGCGCGCCTTGCAAGCCAAGCTGGCGGCCGCCTCCGGCGTCGCACCGCAACTCAAGCGCCGTCCGGAAGCCAAGGATGGCTTGCAGACGTGGATGGAAATCTATCCCGTCGTCGGCGAAGGTTTTGCCGAACTGCTGGCCAGCGCATCCGACGAAGCGGGCTTGCTGTCCCTGACGGCTGGCGCGCGCCATACGGAAGTGTTCATGGATTTGCCTCCATGTGCCTGATCGTTTTTGCCTGGAAAGTCAATCCGCACATCCCGCTGATTGCCGCCGCCAACCGCGACGAATTTTATGAACGCGCCAGCGCCCCCGCCGGCGCCTGGCCTGAACACCCGCAAGTGTATGCGGGCCGCGACCTGCAGGCAGGCGGCAGCTGGATGGGCATCACCCAGAGCGGCAGCGGCAGCTCGCGCTTTGCCGCCATCACGAATATCCGCAGTCCGCAAGACCGCAACCCGGACGCCCCCTCGCGCGGCGCCCTGGTGGCCGACTACCTGGCCGGCAATATGTCGCCGCAAGACTACATCGCGCAAATCCGCCCCGGCTGCAAAGCCTACAACGGCTTTAATCTGGTGCTGGGCGATGCGCATACGCTGATCTGGTTTTCCAACCGCGGCGATGGCGATGCGCGCAATGCCCAACCGTTAGAACCGGGCATCTACGGCCTGTCGAACGCCCTGCTGGACGCGCCGTGGCCGAAAGTCTTGAAGACCAAGGCCCAGTTCGCCAGCCTGCTGTGCCAGGGCGCGCCCGACGAGGCGTATTTCGACATGCTGGCCGACACCACGCGCGCGCCCGACTTCCGCTTGCCCGACACGGGCGTGCCGCTCAACCTCGAACGTGTGCTCTCCGCCGTCTGCATCGAAACGCCGGGCTACGGCACGCGCACTTCCACCGTCGTGAAACTGTTCCCGGACTCCCCCGGTGAACTGCATGAGCTGGTGATACAGTAGGTCGGGTAGGTCGGGGTAGGTCGGGTTAGCGCGCAAGCGCGTAAGCCGACAACACCAGCCCCCTCAACCGGCATCGCCGCCATCCCCAACGTCGGATTACGCGTGCCTGCGGCGCGCTGATCCGACCCACGCACGCTTCCCCTTGTCTTCATCGAAAAGCCACTCGGCATGCGTCCGCACAAAAAAGAAAGCGCTTGCGCAAGCGCTTTCTTTTGTTTACGATAGATTCAAACGCGGCGACACAGCCGCACACTATCGCAGCACACAATAATAATAAAACCACCAGGAGACACCATGGCCACCATGGAAGATGTAGCGCGGGCGGCGGACGTATCGCTGTCGACCGTCTCTCACGTAGTCAACGGCACCCGCAAGGTCAGCCCGAAAACCGTCGCCGCCGTCAATGCGGCCATGCAGCAGATCGGCTATGTGCCGAACATGCTGGCGCGCGCCTTGGCCGGCTCGTCGTCGGGCACCATCGGCGTGGCCATTTCCGCCTTCACCAATCATTATTTCAGCGAAACCGTGCGCGCCATCGAGGCGGCCTGCACGCGCCATGGCTTGATGATGCTGTTTTCCGATACGCATGACGATCCCGAGCAGGAATTGAAAGTGGTGCAGAACTTGCACCAGCGCCGGGTCGACGGCATCGTACTGGCGCCCTCGGGCGATCCCCACAACCGCGCCCTCGACTATTTGAGCAGCAACAAGATCGCGTCCGTGCTGGTCGACCGCATGTCGCCACAGCCGTTCGACCAGGTGGGCGTGGAAAACATCGAGGCGACGGCCCAGCTGGTCAGCCATCTGATCACAGCCCACGGCCACCGCCGCATCGGTTTCATTGCCGGCGCGCCCGGCCTGTCCACCACGGACGAGCGTATCGCAGGCTACCGCCTGGCCTTGCAGCGCGCCAATATCGCCTTCGATGCGGACCTGCTGCGCTCGGGCGACTCCAATCTGGAGCGCAGCGGCATGGCCACGCGCGAATTGCTGGCCCTGCCCGCCGCACAGCGCCCGACGGCCGTCGTGGCAGGCAATAACCTGATGACCATCGGCACCATGCATGCCTTGCGCGACGCGCACATTGCGGTACCGCAAGACGTCGCGCTGGCCGGCTTCGATGATTTCGACTGGGCCGACTATTTCAGCCCCCGCCTGACCGTGATGGCCCAGCCGCTCGAAGAGCTGGGCGCCATGGCCGTCGACCTGTTGATCGACCGCATCGCCAACCCGGGCCGCGCCCAGCACGTGCAGCGCTTGTCGCCGGCCCTGCGCGTGCGCAATTCCTGCGGCTGCCCCTGACCTTTTACTGTAAATCAACATGCTTCCAGCGATTTCCCTCGGTATCGATCTCGGTACCTCCGAACTGAAAACCGTGCTGATGGACAGCACTGGCAGTGTGCGCGGCCAGGCTTCCGTGCGCCTGGACGTCAGCCGCCCTCAACCGGGCTGGTCCGAACAAGCGCCGCAGGACTGGTGGGCCGCCTGCGTCAACGCGCTGGGCCAGCTGCGCGCCGGCTGGCCGCAGGACTACGCGCAGATCGCCTGCATCGGCCTGTCGGGCCAGATGCATGGCGCCGTGCTGCTCGATGCCAACGATAACGTGATCCGTCCCGCCATCCTGTGGAACGATGCGCGCGCCGAAGCCGAGGCCGCCACCCTGGCGCGCGACTATCCCGCGTATGCCGACGTGACCGGCAGCCTGCCCATGGCGGGCCTGACGGCGCCAAAATTGCTGTGGCTGCAAACGCACGAGCCTGACGCGTTTGCCGCCATCGCCTGCCTGCTGTCGCCAAAAGACTATCTGCGCTTGCGCTTGACGGGGATCAAACTGACGGACATGTCCGACGCGGCCGGCACCCTGTGGCTGGACGAGGCCGCTCGCGCCTGGTTCGCGCCCATGCTGGCCGCCTGCGGCCTGGCGCCAGAACAAATGCCGGCGCTGGCCGAAGGCGATGCCGCCACGGGTACCGTGCTGGCCGCCATCGCCGGCGAGCTGGGCTTGCCCATGGAGGTGGTGGTGGCCGGTGGCGGCGGCGACAATCCCGTCTCGGCCGTCGGCATCGGCGCCGTCAACGGCGGCGACAGTTTTATCTCGCTGGGCACCAGCGCCGCCATCGTTTCCGTCACCGAAGCGCCCTTGGGCAACCCGGCCGGCGGCGTGCACAGCTTTTGCCACGCCCTGCCGGGGCGCTGGTACGCCATGGGCGCGATCCTGTCCGGCGCCAGCTGCTTGCGCTGGGCGACGGGTGTGCTGGGCCAGCCCGACGAGGCAAGCCTGCTGGCGCTGGTGGAAGCGGGCTTGCCGCTCGATACCGCCATCGCCCCATCCGCGCCCCTGTTCCTGCCCTACCTGTCGGGCGAGCGCACGCCGCATAACGACCCGCAAGTGCGCGGCGCCTTCTTGCAGCTGGGCCACGACAGCACGCCAGCGCAGCTCGCTTATGCCGTGCTCGAAGGCGTGGCCTTTGCCTTGCGCGACGCCATGGCGGCCGTCACCTCGACCGGCGCCGTAGTGCCCCATTGCATGCTGGTGGGCGGCGGCGCGCGCAGCCAGTACTGGGCGCAGTTGCTGGCCAATGTGCTGGGCCGCGAAATGCGCACCCTGCACAACAGTGAACTGTCGGCCAGCCTGGGCGCGGCCAAGCTGGGCTTTGCCGCCATCGGCCAGCGCCAGCTGCTGGCCACCAGCTTGCCCATCAAAAACACTTTTCTGCCCGATGCCGCGCACAGCGCAGCCTTGAGCATCCGCTACGGCCGCTACCGTAGCCTGTTTCCCGCCGTGCAAGCCTTGCACCAACTCAGTGATAAGGAATAGTAATGAATCAGCTGCAACAATTGAAGCAACACAGCACCGTCGTCGCCGACACGGGCGACTTCTTGCAACTGGCGCGCTTCGCGCCGCAAGACGCCACCACCAATCCGTCGCTGATCTTGAAGGCCGTGCTGCAGCCCGATTACGCGCCCTTGCTGGAAAGCACGGTCGCCGCGCACAAGAACGCTACGCTGGACGATATCGTCGACCAGGTACTGGTGCGCTTCGGCCTGGAGATATTAAAAGTCGTGCCAGGCCGCGTGTCGACAGAAGTCGATGCCCGCCTGAGCTTTGACCGCGCCGCCACCGTGGCCCGGGCGCGCCGTTTGATCGCCCTGTACGAAGCGGCCGGCATCGGACGCGAAAGAGTGCTGATCAAGATCGCCGCCACCTGGGAAGGCATCCAGGCGGCGCGCGAACTGGAAGCCGATGGCATCTTTTGCAACCTGACCCTGCTGTTTGCATTTTGCCAGGCCGTCGCCTGCGCCGATGCGCAAGTGCGCCTGATTTCGCCATTCGTGGGCCGCATCTACGACTGGCACAAAAAATCGCTGGGCGCGGCATGGGACGAAACGGCGCGCAGCCTGTCCAACGATCCAGGCGTGCAGTCCGTCACGCGCATCTTTAATTACTACAAGCAACATGGCATCGCCACGCAAGTGATGGGCGCCAGCTTCCGCAACGTGGGACAGATCACGGCCCTGTCCGGCTGCGACTTGCTGACCATCAGCCCGGACCTGCTGGCCAAGCTCGAAGCGCTTGACGCCCCGTTCGAGCGTGCCCTGGGCGGCGACCTGGGCGCGGCGCAGCCAGCCATCACGTATGACGAGGCCGCTTTCCGCTACGCCTTGAACGACGATGCGATGGCAACGGAAAAACTTGCCGAAGGCATACGCGGCTTTGCCATCGATGCGGGCAAGCTGGACGCCATGATCGAGAAATTACGTACTCACTAACGCAGTCAATAAGTTTCACCCGTAGCACCGTTTGTTTTTACAATAAAAACCCTTGGAGATCCTCATGAAAAAAGTCATTACCGCCTCCCTGCTGCTGTCCGCCGCCTGCGGCGCTTTCGCCGCCGACAAACCGCTCAAATCCATCGGCGTGAGCGTGGGCGACCTGGCCAACCCATTCTTCGTGGCCATCGGCCGCGGCGCGGAAGAAAGCGCGAAAAAGCTGGGCGGCCCAGGCGTGAAAGTCACCACGGTGTCCAGCAAGTATGACCTGAACACCCAGGTGGACCAGATCGAGAACTTCATCGCCAATAAAACCGACATCATCATCCTGAACGCCGTCGATTCCAAGGGCATCGCGCCAGCCATCAAGAAGGCGCGCAATGCGGGCGTGGTCGTGATCGCCGTCGACGTGGGCGCCGTGGGCGCTTCCGCCACCGTGATGTCCGACAACACCATGGCGGGCGACGTCTCGTGCGCCTACCTGGCCAAGCAGATCGGCGGCAAGGGCAATGTGGTGATCCTCAACGGCCCGCCGGTCACGTCCGTGATCGACCGCGTGAATGGCTGCAAGAAAACCCTGGCCGCGTTCAAGGATATCAAGATCCTGTCCGACAACCAGAACGCGGGCGGCAGCCGCGACGGCGGCATGACCGTGATGTCGAATTTGCTGACGGCCCATCCGAAGATCGACGGCGTATTCGCCATCAATGACCCGACGGGCATCGGCGCCGAACTGGCGATCAAGCAATCGAAGCGCACGGACGTGAAACTGATTACGGCCGTCGATGGCGCGCCCGATGGCCAGAACGCCCTGAAGAACAAGGCCGGCCTGTTTGCCGCCACCTCGGCGCAAAACCCCTACCGCATGGCGACCGACGCCGTGCAGATGGGCTACGACATCATGAACGGGCGCACGCCGAAGCAAACCATGGTGCTGTTGCCGACCCCGGCCATCACCAAGGAAAACGTCGCCACCTACACGGGCTGGGTAAAGAACTGATCTGCCTGACCTGAACCACGTGGCGCCGCCGGCCAGTTGGCGGGCGGCGCCAGTTTCACCAGCAAGGAAGGACAGTCATGAGCGACGATATTATTTTTGAAATGCGCGGCATCGAGAAGCGCTTTGGCGCCACGCGCGCGCTGCGCGGCGTGCACCTGACGGTGCGCAGCGGTGAAATCCATGCCGTGATGGGAGAGAACGGCGCCGGCAAGAGCACCCTGATGAAAATCCTCTCGGGCGTGTACACCCCCGATGCGGGTGAAATCATACTCGACGGTAAACCGATCCGTATCCGCAACCCGGGCGAGGCCCGCGCCCTGGGTATCAATCTGATCTACCAGGAATTGAGCGTAGCCAAGAACATGACGGTGGCGCAGAACGTCTTCATGGGCAGCGAGCCGCAAGGACCGTTCTGGACCGTCAAGGGCGGCGAAATGCGCGCGCGCACGAACGCCATCCTGGCCGACCTTGGTTCCCGTTTCGACGCCGACACCATGGTCTCGTCCCTGTCGATCGCCGAACAGCAGCAGGTGGAAATCGCCCGCGCCCTCGTGCACGAAAGCCGCATCCTGATCATGGACGAGCCCACTGCCGCCCTGTCCGACCGCGAAACCGAACAATTGTTCCGCATCATCGAAGAACAGCGCGACAAGGGCCTGGCCGTGCTCTACATCAGCCACCGCATGGCCGAGGTGGAACGCCTGGCGCGGCGCATCACGGTGCTGCGCGACGGCGCCTATGTGGGCGAACTGGGCAAGGATGAGCTGGATCAAAAGAAAGTCGTGCAAATGATGGTGGGCCGCCCCGCCGACGACTTTTATGCGCACCAGCGCCGCACCACGCGGGGCGCCGAGCGCTTGCGCGTGGAAAACGTGGGCGGTGGCAAGGTCAAGCCTGCCTCGTTCGCCCTGCATGCGGGCGAAGTCACGGGCCTCGCCGGTTTGGTTGGCGCGGGCCGCACGGAACTGGCGCGTTTGATCTTTGGCGCCGACAAGAAGCAATCGGGGCAAGTGTGGCTCGATGGCCAGGAAGTGCATATCCAGCGGCCACTGGCGGCCATCCGCCACGGCATCGGCTACCTGCCGGAAGACCGCAAGAGCCTGGGCTTGTTCATGCAATTGTCGGCCATGGAAAACATGTCGATGAATATCCTGTCCAAGCATTCCACGGCGGGCGTGGTCAACCGTGGCGCACTGACGCAGCTGACGCGCGAGGCGATTGCCAACCTCAACGTCAAGGTGTCGGGGCCGGAAGGCATCGTCGGCGGGCTCTCTGGCGGCAACCAGCAGAAAGTCTTGCTGGCGCGCTGGCTGGCCATCGCCCCGAAAGTGCTGATTCTCGACGAACCGACGCGGGGCGTGGACGTGGGCGCGAAGAGTGAAATTTACAAGATCATCCACCAGTTGGCCGATGCGGGCACGGCCGTGCTGTGCATTTCCAGCGAACTGGCCGAGCTGGTCGGCATCTGCGACCGCGTGATGGTGATGTGCGAAGGACGCCTGACGGGCGAAGTGACGGGCGACGACATCACGCAGGAAAACATCCTCGCCTATGCCACCCATCTGGACGCCGCTTAAAAAATCAATACAGGGAGAACTATCATGACTACCACCACTACCGGCGGCGCCGCAAGCGCGCGCCAACCCTTCAATGCCTCGAACCTGATGCGCCGCCTGGGCATGCTGCCCGTGCTGGTGGTGCTCTACCTGGCCATGTATGGCCTGACCGTGTATTTCTCGGCCGACGGCACGTCGACGTTCATGACCAGCAATAACACCATGAACATCTTCCGCCAGGTGTCGATCAATATCGTGCTGGCCTCCGGCATGACCTTCGTCATTCTGACCAGCGGCATCGATTTGTCCGTCGGCTCGGTGCTGGCCGTCTCGGCCGTGGCAGGCATGCTGATGTCGCTGTCGGCGCAATTCGCCGGTTTCTCGATTCCCGCCTTCCTCATCGTCGGCCTGCTGCTGGGCGCGCTCAATGGCGTGCTGGTAGCCCTCGTCGGCCTGAACCCGTTCGTCGTCACCCTGGGCACCATGACGGCCCTGCGCGGCGCCGCCTACCTGTTCGCCGACGGCACCAGCGTGCTGAACACGGAAATCCCCAGCTTCGAATGGATGGGTAACGGCAGCTTCCTGGCCATTCCCTGGCTGATCTGGCTGGCCGCGGCCGTCGTCGTGCTGACCTGGTTC
This sequence comes from Janthinobacterium leeuwenhoeki, assembly GCF_051380795.1. Lineage (NCBI taxonomy): Bacteria > Pseudomonadati > Pseudomonadota > Betaproteobacteria > Burkholderiales > Oxalobacteraceae > Janthinobacterium > Janthinobacterium leeuwenhoeki. The sequence continues at coordinate 197,386 of NZ_JBNYXT010000004.1, read as the reverse complement.
ATCCTGCGCAAGACCACGCTCGGCCTGCATATCTACGCCGTCGGCGGCAATATCCAGGCGGCACGTTTGACCGGTATCAAGGTCGGCCTCGTGCTGATGTTTGTCTACACCATCAGCGGCCTGTTCGCGGGCCTGGGCGGCGCCATGTCGGCCAGCCGCCTGTACGCGGCCAACGGCAACTGGGGCACGGGCTATGAACTGGACGCCATCGCTGCCGTCGTGCTCGGTGGTACCAGCCTGATGGGCGGCGTGGGCTCCGTCTGGGGCACCGTCATCGGCGCCCTGATCATCGGCGTGATGAACAATGGCTTGACGATTCTGGGACTGTCATCGTTCTGGCAGTATGTGGCCAAGGGTGTCGTGATCGTGCTGGCCGTGATCCTGGATAAATGGCGCCAGTCGCACGCGCAGAACTGATGGTGCTGGTGGTGTCGGGTTACGCGCTGCGCGCTAACCCGACCTACCGTTGACGTCGTAGGTCGGATTAGCGCTACGCGCGTAATCCGACAACACCCTAGAACACCAGCCGCATCTCCACATGCGCAATCCCCGCCTCTTCAAATTGTTCCCCCAGCTGCACGAAACCGTGGCGCGCATAGAATGGCGCGGCCACGGTTTGCGCATTCAGCACCACCGCCGCATCGCCCCGTGCGCGCGCTTTCTCCATCAGCAAAGTCAAAATGGCACCGCCCACGCCCGTGCCACGGCCCGGCTGGCGCACGGCCATGCGGCCGATGTGACCGTCTGGCAATAAACGGCCCGTGCCGATGGCGGCACCAAAGTCGTCGTAGGCAACGGCGTGCAGGCAGACGGCGTCCATGTCGTCGAGTTCGATCTCCGCCGGGACTTTCTGTTCATCAACGAAAACTTCAAAACGGATGGCGGTAGCATCAGGGCCCAGGGTGGCCCAGTCGCCGAGGCGGATGGTGTGCTTGGTCATGGTGTAATGTAGAAAGAGACAGGCCGTTATTGTCGCACGGCCTGCCTTTCCACAGAGAGATCAGCTGAGCTTGACCAACTGCTTGCCGAAGTTACGGCCTTTCAACAGACCGATGAAGGCCTCGGGCGCGCTGGCCAGGCCATCGGCCACGGATTCGCGCAATTTCAGCTGGCCCGTCGCCACCAGAGCACCCAGTTCCGCCAGTCCCTGCGGCCAGAATTCCGGCTGCTCCGAGACGATGAAGCCGCGTACGGTGAGGCGGTTGGTGAGGATGAAGCGCGCATTGTCGAGCGGCGTCGGCTCGCCATTGTAGCCGGCAATCCAGCCGCACACGGCCACGCGGCCAAAGGCGTTGGTGCGCGCCAGGGCCGCATCGAAGATGGTCCCGCCCACGTTTTCAAAGATGGCGTCGATGCCGTCCGGCGTGGCCGCCGCCAGGTCGGCTTCCAGATTGCCCGCCTTGTAGTCGACGCAGGCATCGAAACCCAGTTCCTTGACGACATACGCACATTTCTCCGCCCCACCGGCGATGCCGACGACGCGGCAGCCTTTCAATTTCGCCAGTTGCCCGACGACGCTGCCGACGGCGCCGCTGGCGGCCGACACGACCACGGTGTCGCCCGCTTTTGGTGCCATGATCTGGTTCAAGCCATACCACGCCGTCATGCCCGGCATGCCGACGGCGCCCAGATAGGCCGAGGCAGCGATGTGCGTCGTGTCGACCTTGCGCAGCATGGTGCCGTCCGATACCGCCACTTCCGTCCAGCCCAACGTCCCCACCACCGTGTCGCCCGCGGCGAACTTCGCATGCTTCGATTCCAGCACCACGCCCACCGTGCCGCCGATCATGGTTTCGTCGAGCGCCTGCGGCGCCGCATAGCTTTTGCTTGCACTCATGCGCCCGCGCATGTAAGGGTCCAGCGACAGGAACTGGTTACGTACCAGCAATTCACCATCCGTGATGGCGGGAATCTCGACAGTTTCCAGGCGGAAGTTGTCCGGCTGCACTTCGGCCGTGGGGCGCGAGGCGAGGACGATGCGTTGGTAGGTGCTCATGAATGCTCCTTGTTGGACGAACAATCTAAACCCTAGAGCAAAGACCGGGGTCAGACCCGACGGGGGAATGTGTCCCAATGGGACGCATTCCGATCGCGAAGCGACTGACCCCAGATTTACACTTCGTAGTCCATGCACTGCCGCGCCTCCCGCACCGCCCCAAAAAACGGTTTGATTTTGACGTGCTCGGGATGGTTCTGATAGGCGTCGAGCGCTGCGCGGCTGGCGAATTCGCTGTAGAGCACGATGTCATAGGTCGCTTCCAGGCCCGGCTGGGCCACGGCTACCTCGAATGTCAGGATGCCGGGTACCAGGTCCGCGCAGGAATCGAGCAAGGCTTTCAGTTTCAAGGCATTCGTGGCGCGGTCGGCGCCTTCGGCGTGGTCTAACAGTTTCCAGAAAACGATGTGCTTGATCATGGTCGATGCGATGCAGAGTAGGCGGAGAGAGCCGATACTGTAACCGCTATCGGCCCACTCTGCAGCACGCACGCCATCAGGCCAGACTAGACGACTTCAAACAGCCCGGCCGCGCCCTGCCCGCCACCGATACACATGGTCACCACCACGTATTTGACGCCACGGCGCTTGCCTTCGATCAAGGCGTGGCCCGTCAAACGCGCGCCCGACACGCCGTAGGGATGGCCGACGGCAATCGCGCCACCATTCACGTTGAGGCGCTCCATGGGGATGCCCAGGGTATCGGCGCAATACAGCACTTGCACGGCAAACGCCTCGTTGAGTTCCCACAGGCCGATGTCGGCGACAGTCAAGCCCGCCTTTTTCAGCAGTTTCGGGATGGCAAACACGGGGCCGATGCCCATTTCATCGGGTTCGCAGCCAGCCACGGCAAAGCCGCGGAAGATGCCCAGCGGTTGTAGCCCTTTCGCTTCGGCCACTTTCGCATTCATGACGATGGCCATCGCCGCGCCATCGGAAAACTGGCTGGCATTGCCAGCGCTGATGACGCCGCCAGGAATGGCCGGGCGGATCTTGGCCACGCCGTCGTAGGTCGTGTCCGCACGGATGCCTTCATCGCTTGAGATCGTCACTTCGCGCGACACCAGCATGCCGCTGGCCTTGTCGGCCACGCCCATGATGGTGCTCATCGGCACGATTTCCGCGTCGAACAGGCCGGCGGCCTGGGCCGCGGCGGCGCGCTGCTGGCTTTGCGCGCCGTAGGCATCCTGGCGCTCGCGCGAAATCTGGTAGCGCTTGGCCACGGTTTCGGCCGTCTGCAGCATGGGCCAGTACACTTCCGGCTTGTGCTGCTGCAGCCAGACGTCGCGAACCATATGCATATTCATCTCATTTTGCACGCAGGAAATCGACTCCACGCCGCCCGCCGCATAAATATCGCCTTCGCCGGCAATGATGCGCTGCGCCGCCAGGGCGATGGCCTGCAAGCCAGAGGAACAAAAACGGTTGACGGTCATGCCCGCCGTCGTGACGGGGCAGCTTGCGCGCAAGGCCACCTGGCGCGCGAGATTGCCGCCCGTGGCGCCTTCGGGAAAGGCGCAGCCGACCAGCACGTCTTCCACTTCCTCCGCCTCGATGCGCGCGCGCTCGACGGCCGCCGCCAGCACATGGCCGCCCAGGGTGGCGCCATGCGTCATGTTGAAGGCGCCCTTCCAGGACTTGGCCAGGCCCGTGCGGGCGGTCGATACGATGACGGCTTCATTCATGCTGTGTCTCCTTGTGGGAAATATTATGGGTGGGTATCTGCGGAATCAGAATAGCACATTTAAGTACGGTCGTTCGCAAAGTTCTGGCGCCTGTCCATTTGTAAGCTTGGTGTAAGTTTCAAGCAAGCATGACGTAAGGTTCAGAGAACACACTCGCCTCCAGCTGTTGCAAGAATGGTCAAAAAGACCTCGGCAATGGTTCACTATAAAACATAGGGAGACAAACCATGGCAACACCATCCGGCCCGGCCGACGTACGGAAATTTTCCACCAAAGGCACTCCGATCACGCCTGAAGAACGCAAGGTCATCTTTGCGTCATCCTTGGGCACCGTCTTTGAATGGTACGATTTTTACCTGTACGGCTCGCTCGCTTCCATCATCGCCAAGCAATTCTTCATCGGCGACCCTACCACCACCTTCATCTTCGCGCTGCTGGCCTTTGCCGCCGGCTTCATCGTGCGTCCGTTCGGCGCGCTGGTCTTCGGCCGCCTGGGCGACATGATCGGCCGCAAGTACACCTTCCTGATCACCATCCTGATCATGGGCGGCTCCACCTTCATCGTCGGCTTGCTGCCGGGCTACGCCTCCATCGGCATCGCCGCACCGATCATCCTCGTCTTCCTGCGCATCCTGCAAGGCCTGGCGCTGGGCGGCGAGTACGGCGGCGCGGCCACCTATGTGGCCGAGCACGCGCCTGAAGGCAAGCGCGGCGCGTTCACGGCGTGGATACAAACGACGGCAACCCTGGGCTTCTTCCTGTCGCTGATGGTCATCCTGGGCACCCGCCTGGCGACCGGCGAGAAGGATTTCGAGGCGTGGGGCTGGCGCATTCCCTTCCTGGTATCCGTCGTCCTGCTGGGCATTTCCGTGTGGATCCGCCTGGCCATGAATGAATCGCCGGCGTTTGCCAAGATGAAGGCCGAGGGCAAGACCTCGAAAGCCCCGTTGACGGAAGCGTTCGGCAAGTGGAAGAACCTGAAGATCGTCATCCTGGCCCTGATCGGCCTGACCGCCGGCCAGGCTGTCGTGTGGTACACGGGCCAGTTCTACGCCCTGTTCTTCATGATCCAGACCTTGAAAGTGGACCTGGCAACGGCCAACGTGCTGATCGCCATCGCCCTGCTGCTGGCCACGCCGTTCTTCCTCTTCTTCGGCAGCCTGTCCGACCGCATCGGGCGCAAGTACATCATTCTCGGCGGCTGCCTGATCGCCGCAGCGACCTACTTCCCGATCTTCAACGGCCTGACCCACTTCGCCAATCCGCAGCTGGAAGCAGCACTGAAGAGCTCGCCAGTGGTGGTGGTGGCCGATCCAGCCTCCTGCCACTTCCAGTTCAACATGACGGGCACGAAGAAATTCCCATCGTCGTGCGATATCGCCACCGGCTTCCTGTCGAACAGCTCGGTGAACTACACGAAGGAAGACGCGCCGGCCGGCAGCATCGCCAAGGTACGCATCGGCACGAAGGAATTTTCCTCGTTTAACGCCGTCATGACAGCCGATGGCCTGAACTTCGATGCGGACAGCAAGGCCAAGGAAGCGGCGCTGAAGAAAGAACTGGGCGCCGGCATCAAGGAAGCGGGCTACCCTGCGAAAGCCGATCCGGACCAGATCAACAAGCCGATGGTCGTCTTGCTGCTGTTCATCCTGGTGCTGTACGTGACCATGGTGTACGGCCCGATCGCCGCCATGCTGGTGGAAATGTTCCCGACGCGCATACGCTACACCTCGATGTCCCTGCCCTACCACATCGGTAACGGCTGGTTCGGCGGCTTGCTGCCGACCACGGCCTTCGCGCTGGTGGCCTTCAAGGGCGATATCTATTATGGCCTGTGGTATCCGATCGTCGTCGCCCTGGCGACTGTCGTGATCGGCACCCTGTTCGTCAAGGAAACCAAGGATAACAATATCTACGCCGACGATTAATCTGATATCCGATGCGGGCCCCGGGCCCCGGCCGCAAGGCCGGAGCCCGCAAAGCAAAACGCCGCTGACTGGTCAGCGGCGTTTTGCTTTGCGGCGGCAAGCCTGAGCCTATTTGTCGCTCTGGCTCTTTTTCAGCTGGTCGCGCTGCTGCACGTATTCCTGGTAGCTGGTCTGGTTGCGCTTGCGGCAGGCATTGCGGTCGTCGAAATTGTTCAGGCTATTGCAGTACTCGCCGATCTTGTCCCGGTTCGCGTCATACAGTACTTCACAGCCAGTCATGGCCAGCAAGAAGGGAACGATCAGATATTTCATTGCTACTCTCATGGATAGGGACGGATTGCGCATAAAAACACCAGATTGCCCACTGGATAAGCGGGCAGCTTTATCTTAACGCGATCTTGACGAAAAGTACAAGCGCTCGGTATTACTGAATGGAAAGGATTCCCGGCACAAGGACCTGATCGGCGCCGGCATCCTCGTTCAACAGCGGATTGTCCGCCGCAAACGCCGCCAGGTGTTCGAGCAGCACGCGCACGCGGGCCGGCAGGTAGCGCCGCTGCGTCCACACGGCATACACGTGGCGCGGCTGCGGCATCCAGTCGGGCAGCACGCGCACCAGGCTGCCCCTGGCCACTTCGTCGCGGCACTGTAAAAGCGGACACAACAGGATGCCGATGCCCGCGTCGGCCATTTCCACGGCCAGGCGCATTTCATTGACGCGCAGGCGCGCCTGCGGCTCGATCACCATTTCGGCGCCGTCGCCGGGCCGCCGCAAGCGCCAGGAGCGCAGCGGTTCGGCCACGATCAACTGGTGCTTTTCCAGCTCCTGCAAGTCGCGCGGCATGCCGGCGCGCGCCAGGTAGGCGGGCGCGGCCACCATCACCAGCGCGGCGCTGCCCAGCCGGCGCTGCATCAGCGAAGAATCGTCGAGCGCGCCCACGCGGATGGCCAGGTCGGCGCCGCTGCCCACCAGGTCTTGCAGCCGGTTCGACAGTTCCAGCTCCAGGCGGATGTCCGGGTACTGCTGCATGAAGCTGACCCAGGCCGGCGTCAGCAAGCCGCTGGCGAAGTTGACGGGCGCCAGCACGCGGATGCTGCCCGAAACGGCCGACAGGCTGGCGTCGAGCTGCTGCGTGGCCTGCCGCAGCGCGTGCACGAGGGGCCGGCATTGCTCGTAGTATTGCCAGCCTTCCGCCGTCGGCTGCAAGCGGCGCGCGCTGCGGTTGAGCAAGCGGTAGCCGAGCTGGCTTTCCAGCTTTTGTAGCCGGCGCGTGACGGTAGCGGCAGGCAAGTCTTCCTTCACGGCCGCCGCATGCAGGCTGCCCGCCTCCACGATGGCGACAAACAGGGCTAGGTCATCGAGCATGATTCGTCGAGCATGATTGCATTTTTGGAATTTGAAATTAAAAATATGGCTCTAGTATAGATTGCCGCAAGTCGTTACGCTGCCATCTCTTCACACTTTGAAAGTGCACCATGTCCGACGCCCTGCGCCTGCGCTGCGTATTTGCCTTCCTGATGTCGCTGCTCATGACCCTGCTGATGAGTGCCTGGGTCACCTGGCTCAATATCGGCCTGCAGGCGGACTTCCTGCCCCGCTGGCGCCACGCGTTTTTTGCCGCCTGGCCCGTGGCCTTCTGCGCCGTGATGCTGTTCGCGCCCCGCGTGCAACTGTTCAGCCGCAGCATCGTGGCCCGACTCGCCAACCGCCCTTGACCGACAGTCGGCCAGCAACAGTATCACTCGGTCACTCCCGTCCACGGCCGCCCTGATCCGGGCTATGCTATGGCCTTCCTTGTTTTTACAGTGGAGTGCCCATGCTCGATCACGTTTCCCTCACCGTCAGCGACCTGGAACGCGCCGAGCGCTTCTACGACGCCATCTTCGCCGCGCTGGAGGTGCCCAAGGTGGGCAGCGACCATGCCGATGCGTGGATAGGCTATGGCGAGCGCAGCGATGCCGAACATCCGGAACGCAGCTATTTTTCCGTGCGCCTGGGCCCGATACCAGACGACGCGCCGCGCCGCCATTGCTGCTTCAAGGCCGCCTCGCGCGCGGCCGTGGACGCGTTCTGGCACGCCGGGCTGGCGCACGGCGGCATCGACCTGGGCGCGCCCGGCCTGCGCCACTATCACGCCAGCTATTACGCGGCCTTTTTGTTCGATCCTGACGGCAACCGCATCGAAGCCGTCTGCCACCACGCCGACGCCGGCTGACAGGACGGGAAATCCGCCTCTGTTCGGCATTTCCACTTCGGCACGATTTGCCTATAATGGCTGGCAAACCATACCGCATACCGGCTACCGGTCCGTGCACCAAGAAGGAGATTCATGCATCATCTATTCGTCGGCCGCCCCGCGCGCACCATGCTCCTCTCCAGCGCCGGCTTGCTGCTGGCAAGCTGTTTTTCCGGCTGCTCCCTGTTGCCGTCCTCGCCGGCCATGCCAGGCGTGCCGGCCACCGCCGCCCTGCCCGACGCCAGCATCGCCTATACCCTGAGCGGCCAGGGCGGCTTGCCCGTGGTGTTCCAATCGGCCATGGGCGACGGCAAGGATGCGTGGGCCAAGGTGGTGCCCGAAGTGGCCCGGCAGCACCGCGTGCTCGTGTATGACCGTCCCGGCTACGGCGACAGCAAAAAAACCACCACGCCGCGCGATCCCTGCACCATCGCTGCCCAGCAGCGCGCCCTGCTGGCGCAAGCGGGCCTGAAGCCACCGTATGTACTGGTCGGTCATGGCTTGGGCGGGCTGTACCAGTATGTGTATGCCAGGCTGTACCCGCAGGAGGTGGCCGGTCTGGTCTTGCTCGATCCCACGCACCCGCAGCAATGGAACCGGATGCAAACGGACGCGTCCGCCTACGCCATGCTCGTGAAGACGCGGCGCAAACTCATGTTCAACAGTACGGAATCGGCCGAGTTCGATGCCCAGACGCAATGCCTGCAGCATGTCGACATGCGCAGCCCGCTGCGCATGCCCGCCATGCTGCTGGTGCGCGACAAGTTCGGCATCGAGGAAATGGGCTCGTTTGAAAATGTGGTGCGGGCCCAGGAAAAGGATTGGCAGCGCCTGTCCGGCGCGCCCGCCATCGAGCGCATCACGGGCGCCGGCTACTACATCCAGAAAGACAACCCCGTCATCGTCAACGAGGCCATCAAGATGGTGGCGAAGAAGAAATAATCCGGGGTCAGACCCAACGGGGGAATTTTTCCCAATGAGAAAAATTCCGATCCCGAAGGGACTGACCCCAGCAGTTTTTTGGGGCTTTAACGTTCAGCTGTTGAATCCCTTGCCTTCGCCCGCCAGTTTCACCAGCAGCGGCGCCGGTGTCCACGCTTCGCCGTGGCGGCCTTTGGCGTAGCCGGCAATCGCGCGCTGCACGTTCGGCAAGCCTACCGTGTCCGCATAGAACATCGGCCCGCCGCGGAACAGCGGGAAGCCGTAGCCCGTCAAGTACACCATGTCGATGTCCGAAGCACGCAGAGCGATGCCCTCTTCCAGGATGCGTGCGCCTTCGTTGACCAGCGCATACACGAGGCGTTCGACGATTTCCTGGTCGCCGATCTTGCGCCGCGCCACGCCGATGTCGGCGCAATGCTGAGCTATCATGGCGTTGACCTGCTCCGACGGATACGCCTTGCGGTCGCCCGGCTTGTAGTCATACCAGCCGGCGCCCGTCTTCTGGCCATAGCGCCCCAGCTCGCACAGCAGGTCGGCCGTCTTCGAATACGTCACTTCCGGTTTTTCCACAGTGCGGCGCTTGCGGATGGCCCAGCCGATGTCGTTGCCGGCCAGGTCGCCCATGCGGAACGGGCCCATGGCGAAACCGAATTTCTCGGCCGCCTTGTCGACTTGTTCCGGCAGACAGCCTTCTTCCAGCAGGAAACCGGCTTGCCGGCTATATTGCTCGATCATACGGTTGCCGATGAAACCGTCGCACACGCCCGAGACGACGCCCGTCTTTTTCAGCTTTTTCGATAGCGCCAGCGCCGTCGCCAGCACATCCTTGCCAGTCTTCGCGCCACGGACGATTTCCAGCAGCTTCATGACGTTCGCCGGGCTGAAAAAATGCGTGCCGATCACGTCTTGCGGACGCTGGGTAAACGCGGCGATCTTGTCCAGGTCCAACGTGGAGGTGTTCGAGGCGAGGATGGCGCCCGGCTTCATGACGGCGTCGAGCTGCTTGAAGACGGTTTCCTTGACGCCCAGCTCTTCGAAGACGGCTTCGATGACGATGTCGGCTTGCGCGATATCCGCATAGGCTAAGGTGCCGCTGACCAGGGCGATGCGCTGCTCGGCCTTCTCTGGCGTCAGCTTGCCCTTCTTCACCGTGTTTTCATAATTCTTGCGGATCGTGGCCAGGCCCTTGTCCAGCGCTTCCTGCCGCGTTTCCAATAGCTTCACGGGGATGCCCGCGTTGGCGAAATTCATGGCGATGCCGCCGCCCATGGTGCCGGCGCCGACGATCGCCGCGCTGGCAATGCTGCGCACGGGCGTGTCGGACGGCACGTCGGGCACCTTGCTGGCGACGCGTTCGGCAAAGAAGGCGTGGCGCAAGGCTTTCGACTCGGGCGACTGCACCAGTTGCATGAACAGTTCGCGCTCATACTTCAAGCCATCGTCGAATGTCATCGTCACGGCGGCCGCCACGGCATCGACGCATTTCAGCGGCGCGGGGAATGGGCCGGACATGGCTTTCACCGTATTGCGCGAAAACTGCAAAAAGGCTTCGTGATTAGGGTAGTCGACCTTGCGCTCGCGCACTTTCGGCAGCGGACGCACATCAGCGACCTTGGTAGCGAAGGCGACGGCAGCTTTCAGCAAGTCGGCACCTGGGGCGATGACTTCCTCGAACAGGGCCGTGCCGGCCAGTTTTTCGGAGGCCACGGGTGTGCCTGAGACGATCATGTTGAGGGCCATTTCCAGGCCCAGCACACGCGGCAGGCGCTGGGTGCCGCCCGCGCCCGGCAAGATGCCGAGCTTGACTTCCGGCAAGGCCATTTGCGCGCCTGGCGCGGCCACGCGATAGTTGCAGCCCAGCGCCAGCTCCAGGCCGCCGCCCATGCAAACGCTGTGGATGGCCGCCACCACCGGCTTGGTGGATTGCTCGACGACGTTGATCAGGGTGTGCAGGGTTGGTTCCGTGAGCGCCTTGGGCGAATTGAATTCCTTGATATCGGCGCCGCCCGAGAAGGCCTTGCCGGCGCCCGTGATGACGATGGCTTTGACGGCCTCGTCCGCCAGCGCCTGGCGGATGCCAGCCACGGCGGCCGTGCGGGTCGCCAGGCCCAGGCCATTCACGGGCGGGTTGGCGAGGGTAATGACGGCAACGGCGCCGTTCACTTGATATTCAGCACTCATGTCTCTTCCTTATTGGTTTTTGCCTGGCGATGAGGTGGTTGCAAGGGGTGAAGCTTCACTATACCGTATAAAAGAACGCTCGTATTATTTTTGTCGCGTGCGCGCGGCCGCCAGCATGCTACGCCATGTTACAACATCGTTTGCGGAAAGATTCTGCTGCAAGCAGCAAGCTCCCATAGAAGCTATCACTTGAATATTCATTTAAATGAAAAAATAGCAATAATAATAATGTCGTTTTTTATGCGGAAGGATAGCTTTGTTATATGCCAGCAGGGGGCAATTGCGACAATTTGTACATTATTTATTACCACCTCTTGTTTTTCGCCAGGTGCTGGGGAATAATAAAATTGTTGATACAAATCAATACTCTACAATTTATCGACGATAAGGCAAACCGCAGGGCGAACAATGGCAGCCGTTGATCACGCACATTCTCACCAATTACCACCAGATCTCGACCAATGCAATAACATCACAGCCTTAATGCCTGTCTTGAACCGATCGCAGAAAAAATAATAAAAGCAGCCTTATCGCTCCCATTCCTCTTCTCACCCCGAAGGAAATACTATGGACGCAGCCAGCCATGTCAGCCACTCCCAGGATCTGGACTTACAAGCGATAAATACTGCCTTGAACCGTGTCCAGGCTGTCATCGAATTCGAACTCGACGGCACCATCCTGCATGCGAATGACAATTTCTTGCGCGTCGTCGGGTATAGCCTGGCCGAGGTACAGGGCAAGCACCATGCCATCTTCTGCGACCCCGAGCATGTGAAAACGGCCGAGTACGCCAACTTCTGGGCCAAACTGGCACGCGGAGAATTCGACCAGGGCGAATACAAGCGCCGCGCCAGGGATGGCCGCGAAGTGTGGATCAACGCTTCCTACAACCCCATCCTCGACGCGGACGGCAAACCGTATAAAGTCATCAAGTTCGCCACCGACATCACGGCCAGCAAACGCCGCAACGCCGATTACGAAGGCAAGATCGACGCCATCAGCAAGGCCCAGGCCGTGATCGAGTTCCGGCTCGACGGCACCATTCTCGACGCCAACGAGAATTTCCTCACGTCCGTCGGCTACTCGCTCGACGAGATCAAGGGCCAGCACCACCGCCTGTTTTGCCTGCCCGAGTACGCCCACAGCGACGACTATGCGCAGTTCTGGCAGAAGCTGGGACAAGGCAAGTTCGACGCGGGCGAATACAAGCGCGTCACCAAGGATGGCCGCGAAATCTGGCTCAACGCCACCTACAATCCCATTTTCGATGCGGAAGGCCGGCCCTTCAAGGTGGTCAAGTTCGCCAGCGATATCACGGCCCTGAAAATGCGCAATGCCGAATACGAAGGCAAGGTCAGCGCCATTGGCAAGGCGCAGGCCGTGATCGAATTCGACATGCAGGGCAATGTGCTGGACGCGAACGACAATTTCCTCGCCGTCATGGATTACGACTTGAACGACATTCAGGGCGAGCACCACCGCATGTTCTGCGAGCCCGAGTATGCCAGCAGCGCCGACTACAAGAAATTCTGGCAAAAGCTCAACCGGGGCGAATTCGACGCGGGCCGCTACAAACGCCTGGGCAACCATGGCAAGGTGGTGTGGATACAGGCCACCTACAACCCCATCCTGGACCTGAACGGCAAGCCGTATAAAGTGGTCAAGTTCGCCATCGACATCACGGAACAGGTGAACCTGGAAAACAGCATCCAGTCCAAGGCCGCCAACGACAGCCGCAAGGTCAATGCCCTGCTCGACTCGGTGGCGCGCGCGGCGCAAGGCGACCTGACCTGCAAAATCGTGCCCGAGGGCGACGAGCCGATCGACCTGCTGGCCGGCGGCATCAGCAAGATGATCGTCGACTTGCGCGGCGTGATCGGCAACGTGGTGTCGGCCGCGAACGGCTTTGCCGACGCTTCGCACGCCATCGCCGAACGGGCCACGGGGGTGGCCGTGGGCACGCAGGCGCTGGGCGCCACGGTGGAAGAAATGAACGCCTCCATCGACGGCCTGACGTTTTCCATCAATTCCATCGCGGAAAACACGTCGAATGCCGATTTCCTGGCGAAAGCCACGCAGCAGGAAGCGGAAGCGGGCGCGCGCGCCGTCGCCAAGTCGATCGAAGCGATGGACCTCATCAACCGCTCCTCGGAAGACATCGGCGAGATCGTCAAGGTCATCAGCGAAATCGCCAACCAGACGAATATGCTGGCCTTCAATGCGGCCATCGAGGCGGCGCGCGCGGGCGAGCACGGCCTGGGCTTTTCCGTCGTCGCCGACGAGGTGCGCAAGCTGGCCGAGCGTTCCTCGCAAGCGACCAAGGAAATCTCCAAGCTGATCAACGAGTCCGTCAAGCGCGTATCCACCGGCAGCGAGATTTCGCGCCAGGCCAGCGACGCCTTCGACAAGATCGTCTCGGGCGTGGCGAAGACCACCCTGGCCATCTCGGACATTTCAAAGGCGGCCAATGAACAGTTGCTGACGGCGCGCGAAGTCTCCACGGCAATCCAGTACATCGCCGAGGAAACGGAAAAGTCGGCCGCCAACTGCGACAGCATCGCCCGCTCGACGGATGGCTTGAACGAGCGCGCGGGCAGCCTGAACCAGACTGTCTCCGGCTTCGTGGTGTAGGCCATGAGCCACGCGGCCACCCTGACGCCCGAGGTGCTGACGCGCCTGATCGCGCTGGTGCGCGAGCATACGGGCATCGCCATGACGGCGCGCAAGAGCGTCTTGCTGGAACGGCGTTTGCAGCCACGGCTGCGAGCGCTGTCCCTGCACAGCTACCAGGCTTACCTGGAGAGGGTGGCCAGCGACCGCGACGAGGTGGCCCACTTCATCGACCTGGTGACCACCAACGACACCCTGTTCTTCCGCACGCCGCAGATCTGGGATTATTTCCGCGACCGCTACCTGCCCGACTGGGCCCGCGCCCACCCGGGCGGCTGCCTGGAAATCTGGTCAGCGGCCGCCGCCAGCGGTGAAGAACTGTACTCGATCGCCATGCTATGCGAGCAATTCAAGCTGCAAACGCCCGCTTTCCGCTACCAGATCCTGGCCAGCGACATTTCGCAGCAAATCCTGGGCGCGGCGCGCGTGGGCCAGTACAGCGGGCGCTCCGTCGAGCGCATCCGCTTGTCGCACCCGGACTTGCTGCGCAAATATTTTACGCCCGCGCCATATGGCGTCAAGGTCAACGAAGAGCTGCGGCAGCACGTCAGCTTTGCCCAGCACAACCTGCTCGAAGCGCTGCGCCCGGCGCGGCAATTCGACCTGGTCTTCCTGCGCAATGTGCTGATCTATTTCGATGCCGAGCACCAGGAAACCGTGCTGCGCCAGGCACGCCTCAGCCTCAAGGACGAGGGGCGGCTGATCCTGGGCGAGTCGGAAACCATCGCCCGCCTCGGTACCGGCTATCAATTCGAGTTTCCCATGATCTATAAGGCGGGACTGGCATGATCCACACACACACTGCGGCTGACGCGCCGCCGCTGCACTTGGTTGGCATGGGGCAACTCAGCGTGGGCACGCATGGCGAACAGCTGCAAGCCTTGCTCGGCTCTTGCATCGGCATCGGCTTCCTCTGGAAGAATGGCCCCTGCTGCGGCCTGGCCCATTGTTTGCTACCGGAAGCGCCGGGCGCCGACAGCGGCCTGGGGGCACGCTATGTAAGCCAGGCCGTGCCGTCGCTGCTAAGGATGATGGGCGTGCGCCAGGCCGATTACGCCGATATCGAGGTGGTGCTGGCGGGCGGCGCCAGCATGTTTGGCCCTGCCCATGCCCATGGCCGGCTGCAGGTGGGCCGGCAAAACGCGCAAGCGGCGCAAAAATACCTGGACCAGTGCGGTTTGCATGTCAGTTTTTGCGCGCTGGGCGGCCGCCACGGGCGCCAGTTGCTGATCGATTGCGCCCGCCACAGCTATGCCGTCACCGATGTGGTGGCGCCACGCGAATTGACACCACGTAAGGAAGGCGCATATGGATATGCATGAAGCGACGGGCTTGCAAGCGCAGGGCGCAAGCGACACGGCCACCGAACTGTTCGGCTCCTTCCACCTGGGCGAAGATGAATTCGCCTTGCCCGCCAGCTGCATCCGCGAAGTGGTGAACTACCCCGCGAAAGTCACCGCCCTGCCCCTGTCGCCAGCCTATCTGGAAGGCATGTTCACCCTGCGCGGCAGCGTCATTCCGGTGGTCAACCTGGGGCGGCTGTTCCGCGCCGATGCGCCGCGCGCCGTGGCCACCGACAAGATCGCCATCCTCGATTTCCAGCAAGTGCTGATCGGCATCGTTTTCCAGGATACGGGCGAGATCCTGCGCGTGCCCGCCAGCGCCCGCAGCGCCCTGCAATATGCGGCCGGCGACAGCCACGCCGTCATCGCCGGCACGATCTTGCAGGATGGCGGCGCGCGCCTGCTGCAAGTGCTCAACCCGCACGCCCTGCTGCGCATCGAGAACGTGCCCCATGTGCTGGCCCTGCAGGCGACCGGCGCCAAGCTGAGCACGGCCCGCTACCATGCGCAAAGCGAACGCCGCCAGTGCGTCAGCTTCCATGCGGCCGGCGCCACGTTTGCCTTCGAAATGCTGGCCATCCAGGAAATCATCCGGGTGCCGGAACTGCACAGCTCCCTGCTGAACAGCGAACTGTGCCTGGGGCGCATGCATTTTCGCGGCAGCCAGGTGGCTGTCGTCGATTTCGGTGCCCTGCTGCAGGCGGCCGGGTCCGGCCCTGCGGCCAAGGCGGTCACGCTGGACCAGCGCGTCATCGTCGTGCGCCTCGATGACACGAGCGTGGGCTTCCTCGTCGACTCCGTCGACAGCATCGTGCATTTCTTTGGCGACGAGGTGCTGCCGATTCCCCTGCTGAGCAAGGCGCGCGCCGCCATGTTTGCCGGCTGCATCACGAAAGAGGGGCTGGGCGACATCATATTCCTCGACCACAAGGGTATCCTGTCGCAGGCGGAAATCGTCGAGATGCGCGACGGCCACGCGCGCCTGTACCCGGCCGACGCGGAAACGGCCAGCACGGCCACGCGCAAGGCGCCGCGCCGCGTCTACATCACGTTTACCGTAGCAACCCGCTTCGCCGTGGAAATCGGCCAAGTGCGCGAAATCATCGACTTCAGCGGCGCCATCACCACGCCACCGGGCATGCCGGCCTGCATGCGCGGCATGCTGAACTTGCGCCAGCAAATGATCAGCATCATCGACCTGCGCCAGCTGTACGCGATGCCAGCCCTGCCTGACCCCAGCGCGGGCAAGATCCTCATCGTGGAGCGGGGCGCCGAGCGCTACGGCTTTCTCGTTGACCATGTCGACAACATCATGACCATTTCCGATAGCCAGCGCTTTGCGGCGCCGCAAATCATCCGCACGGGAGAACATGACGACCTGCGCAGCGAAATGGATGAAATGATCGATATCGGCACGCAGGCGCAGCGCCAGACCCTGTGCGTCTTCCAGTGCGATCATTTGCTGGAAAAATTGGGGGCGGCGCTGCCGCAGGCGGCATAAAAAGCAAGAATTAACCCAACGGCATAAAGATACCGGGATCGTACCCTCAGGGTACGACCCCAGCCCTTGCTGTTGGGTGCATCAAGCCATTGCTCGTGAATGAATTACATCCCCGGCAACTGGTGCCCCTTGAACTGCTCGCGCAGCTTGTTCTTCTGGATCTTGCCCGTCGCGCCCATGGGCAAGGCGTCGACGAACAGCACGTCGTCGGGCGTCCACCACTTGGCGATCTTGCCCTCGAAAAACTGCAGCAGCGCTTCGCGCGTGACCGTCATGCCGGGACGCAGCACCACGACAAGCACGGGGCGCTCGTCCCATTTCGGGTGGAATACGCCGATACAGGCCGCCTGCAGCACGGCCGGATGCGCCATGGCCAGGTTTTCCAGGTCGATGGTGCCGATCCACTCGCCGCCCGACTTGATCACGTCCTTGCTGCGGTCGGTGATCTGCATGTAGCCATCCGCATCGATGGTGGCCACGTCGCCCGTGGGAAACCAGCCATCCTGCAGCACGTCGCCGCCCTCGTTCTTGTAGTACGAGGCAATGATCCACGGCCCTTTCACCAGCAAATGGCCATAACTGATGCCATCCCACGGCAATTCCTTGCCATCGTCGTCGACGATCTTCATGTCCACGCCGTAGATGGCATGGCCCTGCTTTTGCAGGATCTTGCGCTGCGCGTCTTTCGGCAAGTCCAGGTGCTTGGTCTGCAAGCCGCCGGCCGTGCCCAGCGGCGACATTTCCGTCATGCCCCAGGCGTGGATGACTTCCACATCGAACTTGTCGATCAGGGTATCCATCATGGCCGGCGGACACGCGGCGCCGCCGATCACCGTGCGGCGGAAGGTGGAAAATGTCAGCTTGTTTTGCAAGGCGTGGTTCAGCAAACCCAGCCAGACAGTCGGCACGCCGGCCGAGAACGTCACTTTTTCCGCCTCGAACAGTTCGTACAGCGACTTGCCATCGAGCGCCGCGCCGGGAAACACCATGCGCGCGCCGGACAGGGGCACGGAGTATGGCAAACCCCAGGCATTCACGTGGAACATGGGCACGACGGGCAGCACCGTGTCGGAGGCGCGCACGTTCAGGGCGCTGGGCATGGCCGAGGCATACGCGTGCAGCACGGTCGAGCGGTGCGAATACAGGGCGCCCTTGGGGTTGCCCGTCGTGCCCGAGGTGTAGCACAGGGTGGCGGCCGCGTTCTCGTCGAACAGGGGCCAGGCGTAATCGTCGGAATGCGTGGCGATCAAGTCTTCATAGCACAGCAGGTCGGGGATCGTGCTGCTGGCGGGCATGCGCTCGCGGTCGCACATCAGCACGAAATGGCGGACAAAGGTGCAGTCGGCGGCGATTTTTTCCACCACCGGCAAAAAGGTCAAATCAAACAGTAGAACCTGATCTTGCGCGTGATTCGAGATATAGGCGATCTGATCGGGAAACAGGCGTGGATTGATGGTGTGCAAGACGGCACCCGAGCCGGACACGGCATAATAGGCTTCCAGATGGCGGTAGCCATTCCAGGCCAGCGTGGCGACCCGGTCGCCCATGCCGACGCCGAGTCCATGCAAGGCGTTCGCCAGGCGCCGCGCGCGCTGGTGGCAATCGCGGTAGGTGTAGCGGTGCATGTCGCCTTCCACCCGCCGCGAAATGATTTCGCTGCCCCCGTAATGACGCGCTGCAAACTCGATAATGCTGGAAATCAGCAAGGGCTGATTCATCATCTGGCCCATCACTGGGCTCAAGGGGAATGCCGACATCGTCTCTCCTGGGGTGGATACTCGGTTATTGTTGGAATTTAAAGATTTTTCCTAGTTTCGTACGGTCGTGCGGAAATCGTCAACGCATTTCGATATTGCGATGCAGCATGGAATTGTTGATTCCGTTTTCTAGCCTCCCGGACCTCCGCCACGCGCCTTGGCGCTGTGCGGTAAAATCGCCTTTCAGCCTGGCGCACCTTGCCGGCGCATCTACTTGAATGGAATTGCCATCAGCGCTCATACCTTACCACTGGATAACGCCTTTGCGGCCTTGCCGCCCGCGTTCTATACGCGCTTGATGCCCACGCCCCTGCCCGCCGCGTATTTCGTGGCCGCCAGCGCGCCGGCAGCAAGCCTGGTCGGCCTGGACGCGGCGCGCCTGGCCGAAGCCGATTACGTGGAGCTGCTGAGCGGCAATACGGTTGCCGAGCGCTCGCTGCCCCTGTCGGCCGTGTATTCGGGCCACCAGTTTGGCGTCTGGGCCGGCCAGCTGGGCGATGGCCGCGCCATCTTGCTGGGCGATATCGCCACCGCAGACGGTCCGATGGAACTGCAGCTGAAAGGCGCCGGCGCCACGCCGTATTCGCGCATGGGCGACGGCCGCGCCGTGCTGCGCTCATCCATCCGCGAATTCCTCTGCTCGGAAGCCATGGCGGCGCTGGGTATTCCCACCTCGCGCGCGCTGTCCATCATGGGGTCGCAGCAAGGCATCCTGCGCGAAACCGTCGAGACGGCCGCCGTCGTGACGCGCATGGCCCCTAGTTTTGTTCGCTTCGGCTCGTTCGAGCACTGGTTTTACCGCAAGAAGCCGGACGAGCTGAAAATCCTTGCCGATTACGTCATCGACGGTTTTTATCCCCATTTGCGCGCCGCATCAAATCCATATCAAGCCTTGCTGGCCGAAGTGTGCGTGCGCACGGCGCACATGATTGCGCACTGGCAAGCCGTGGGCTTCATGCATGGCGTCATGAACACGGACAATATGTCGATCCTGGGCCTGACGCTCGATTACGGCCCCTTCGGTTTCATGGAAGCGTTCGATGCCGAGCACATCTGCAACCATACGGACCAGCAGGGCCGCTATTCCTACGCCAACCAGCCGCAGGTGGGCCACTGGAACTGCTATGCGCTGGGCCAGGCCCTGCTGCCGCTGATTGGCGAAGTGGCCGAGGCGCAGGCAGCGCTGGACAGCTACCAGAGCGCCTTTGCGGAGAAGATGAATGCCTTGCTGCGCGCCAAGCTGGGCTTGCAGACCATCGCGGATGACGATACGGCGCTGTTCGACAGCATGTTTGCGCTGATGCAAGCCAATCATGTGGATTTCACCAACTTTTTCCGCGCCCTGGCGACGCTGCAGGTGGCGTCGCCCGAGCACGACACGGTACTGCGCGACATGTTCATCGACCGCCCCGCCTTCGATACGTGGGCAGAAACCTATCGTGCGCGCCTGCGGCAGGAGCACAGTGTCGATGCCGAGCGGCAAGCGGCCATGAACCGGGTCAACCCGAAATACGTGCTGCGCAACTACCTGGCGCAAGTGGCCATCGAGAAAGCCCAGCAGCAGGACTACACGGAAGTGGCGAAATTGCTGGAAATATTGCAAAAGCCATTTGACGAACAGCCCGAACACCAGCACTATGCGGCCCTGCCGCCCGACTGGGCCAGCCAGCTTGAAGTCAGTTGCTCATCCTAAGGAGTCATTATGACCACCAATAAAGTCAAAAAAACCGATGCCGAATGGCGTGCCATGCTCGACTCGATGCAATACGAAGTCACGCGCCACGCGGCCACGGAACGCGCCTTCACGGGCAAGTTCTGGGACCACCATGCACATGGCGTCTACACCTGCGTCTGCTGCAACACGCCATTATTTGCCTCGGACACCAAGTTCGATTCCGGCTGCGGCTGGCCCAGCTATTTCCAGGCGCTCGATCCGGCCAACGTGACGGAAGTCAATGACCGCAGCCACGGCATGCTGCGCACGGAAATCATTTGCGCCGTCTGCGACGCGCACCTGGGCCACGTCTTCCCGGACGGCCCGCCGCCGACCGGCTTGCGCTATTGCATCAATTCGGCCTCCTTGCGCTTCGATCCGCAGCCCTGAGACACAGGAACGCTTGGGAGCACCTCAGTTGCTCCTAAGCCATTCCTAAGATGAATTTAATAAGACCAGTGTAAAGTCTCGCCATGAAATTTCTATTCGACCTATTCCCCCTGATCGCCTTCTTCGCCGCGTTTAAACTGGGCGGCATGTATGAAGCAGCCACGCACGATTTCGTGCAGCAATATTTGTCCGGCTTCGTGTCTGGCGGCCTGATCAAGGCTGACCAGGCGCCGTGGATACTCGCCACCCTCGTCGGCATCGTCGCCACCGCCTGCCAGGTCAGCTATCTGCTGCTGCGCGGGCGCAAGGTGGACGGCATGCTGTGGCTGTCGCTGTTCATCTTTGTCGTATTCGGCGGCGCCAGCATCTACCTGCATGACGATTTCTTCCTGAAGTGGAAGCCGACCCTGATCTACTGGTTGTCCGGCCTGGCCCTGCTGATCGCCCACCTGGGTTTCAAGAAAAACCTGATCCGCAAGACCATGGAAGCGCAAGTGCAATTGCCTGATGCCGTCTGGAACCAGTTGCTGGCCGCCTGGATCATTTTCTTTGGCGCCATCGGCGCGCTGAACCTGTTCGTCGCCTTCGTGCTGTACAAGGGCGACATGGCTGCCTGGGTCAGTTTCAAGGCGTTTGGCGCGACAGGCATCTTCTTTGCCTTTATCGTGGTGCAAACCCTGTTCCTGGCCAAACATATCAAGGAAGACGCATGATGATCTCCACCACCGAGAATACTTCACCGGAAACACGGATGGAGCGCATTCGTAGCCGCCTGGAAACGGCACTTTCCCCTCTGGAATGCGTGCTGGAAGACGACTCGGCGCGCCACCGGGGCCATGCGGGTGCCGCCTCGGGCGGAGGCCATTACAATCTACGCATTATTTCTAGTCAATTTGAGGGGCTCAGGCTCGTCATGCGTCATCGTCTGGTGTATGATTCCGTGCACGATATGATGCATAATGAGATACATGCATTGGCGATTGTGGCCCTGGCGCCGTCCGAAGTAGAGTAAGGATGGCGTTTTTGGCGTACCCGAGCCATGTTATCAATTTCTTTCCATGCGTTTTTTACGAAACTTTCCCTAACAGGATTTAATAATGACTTTTAAGCCAGCCCGCTTGCTGATCGCACTACTCGCCGTTGTCGCGGTACCTGTTTTTGCGCAAAATGTTGCCGTTGTTAATGGCAAGCCTATCCCATCGTCGCGCGTTGATGCAGTCGTCAAGCAAGTCGTCGCCCAAGGCCAGCAACCGGATTCGCCGCAACTGCGCGAAATGATCAAGAAAGACTTGATCGGCCGTGAAGTGCTGATGCAAGAAGCGGAAAACAAAGGTTTCGGTAAAGATGCAGCCGTCAAGCAGCAAATCGAGAACGCGCGCCAGGCCATCGTCATCAACGCCCTGGTCGGCGACTACCTGAAAAAGAACCCTGTCAACGACGCTGAAATCAAGGCGGAATACGACCGCTTCGTAGCCCAGACCGGCGACAAGGAATACCACGTGCGCCACATCCTGGTGGCCACCGAAGCGGAAGCGAAAGACATCATCGCCAAGCTGAAAGGCGGCGCCAAGTTCGAAGACCTGGCCAAGCAATCGAAAGATGCCGGTTCGGCCGACAACGGCGGCGACCTGGACTGGGCAGCGCCATCGTCGTTCCCGAAAGTGTTCTCCGACGCCTTCGTGAAACTGCAAAAAGGCCAAGTCACCGATACTCCGGTGCAAACGCCTAACGGTTTCCACGTGATCAAACTGGACGACACCCGCGCGGCAAAACTGCCAACGCTGGAAGAAGTCAAGCCACAGATCGCCGAAGCGCTGCAGCAAAAGAAATTGCAAGCGTATCAGGAAGAAATGATCAAAAAAGCGAAAGTTCAGTAAGAGCTGACCTCCCCGGCGCCCCTTTCGGCGCCGGTCGTGTATTCTGCGCCTGAATGCGAACTGCCCGGCAGTCGCAATCTCTTGTATCAGTTTTTGTATATTTATTAGGAATGAACATGATTTTGAAGCCAGCCCGCCTGATCTTAGCCTTGGTCGCCGTTGTAGCGATCCCTGCGTTCGCGCAAAACGTGGCCACCGTGAATGGCAAGGCCATTCCATCGTCGCGCGTCGACCAGGTCGTCAAGCAAGTCGTCGCCCAAGGCAAGCAAGCCGATTCGCCGCAATTGCGCGAAGCCATCAAGAAAGACCTGATCGGCCGTGAAGTGCTGATCCAGGAAGCCGACAAGCAAGGCTACGGCACGCGTCCGGAAGTCAAGTCGCAGATCGACAATGCCCGTCAAAGCATCATCATCAACGCCCTGCTGGCCGACTACGTCAAGAAAAACCCGGTCAAGGACGCTGAAATCAAGGCCGAATACGACAAGTTCAAGGCGCAAGCGGGCGACAAGGAATACCATGCACGCCACATCCTGGTAGCCACCGAAGCGGAAGCGAAAGACATCATCGCCAAGCTGAAAGGCGGCGCCAAGTTCGAAGAGCTGGCAAAAGTATCGAAAGACGGTTCCGCAGCCAATGGCGGCGACCTGGACTGGGCTAGCCCAGCTTCCTACGTGAAGCCATTCTCCGACGCCATGGTCGCCCTGAAACCAGGCCAGGTCACGCAAACGCCCGTGCAATCGCAATTCGGCTTCCACGTGATCAAGCTGGAAGAAACCCGTCCGACGAAGCTGCCGGCACTGGACGAAGTCAAGGGCCAAGTGGCCGAGTCGCTGCAACAGAAGAAACTCGCCGCCTACCGCGATGAGTTGATGAAAAAGGCAAAAATCCAATAATATTGGATGAAGATGAAAAGGCGCTCCACGGAGCGCCTTTTTTACGCCTGAACATGAGGAAACAGCATGGA
Organism: Janthinobacterium leeuwenhoeki; assembly: GCF_051380795.1. Lineage (NCBI taxonomy): Bacteria > Pseudomonadati > Pseudomonadota > Betaproteobacteria > Burkholderiales > Oxalobacteraceae > Janthinobacterium > Janthinobacterium leeuwenhoeki. The sequence continues at coordinate 174,202 of NZ_JBNYXT010000004.1, read as the reverse complement.
CTTGCACGCGGGTTTGAAAATTGCACTCGAAGCGGCGGCCGAACCGGGCCGCGCGGCGCCCATGCAGGCCTATATGCGCGACCAGTTCATTTTCCTGGGCGTGGCGGCGCCGCAGCGGCGGCTGGCCGCCAGGGGCTTGCTGGCGAGCTTGAAAGGCGTGGCGGCCGATGTGCTGCTGGAACACGCGCAACTGCTGTGGCAACAGCCGGAACGCGAATACCAGCATGTGGCGCTCGACATGCTGGCCCTGCACCGGCGGCAACTACAACCGGAGCACATCCCTGCCCTGCTGGCACTGGCGCGCCAGCGCGCCTGGTGGGACAGCGTCGACGGCATGGCGGGCATCGTCGGCGACGTGCTGCAAGCGGAAAAGCAGCGCGGCGGCGATTGCCATGTGCACATGGACGCGGCCTTGCGCCATGACGATTTCTGGCTACGCCGCATCGCCATGCTGCACCAGCTGGGCTGGCGCGGCGACACGGATGCCGGCTGGCTATTTGACGCGGCGCTGGCGCTGGCGCATGAAGACGAGTTTTTCATCCGCAAAGCCATCGGCTGGGCCTTGCGCGATTACGCGCGCCACGCGCCCGAGGCCGTGACGGCGTTTGCCAGCGCGCACCGCCAGCGGCTATCGGCGCTCAGCTACCGCGAAGCGCTGAAGCACCAGCCGCGCTGAACGCCGGCCCACCCAGCAGAAGCACCCAGGACGGTACGGGCACCAGCAAGCCTAACGCTATCTGCTGCAGCGGCTTGGCAATCACCAACGGCGAGCATGCCAATGGGGAAAAGGCGCCGTTGCCCTGGTAAGCAGCCTTACAGCCGCTTGTGCATGCGCGCCAGCGGCAGTTTGATGTCATCGGGCAAGTCGAGGTGAAAATCTTCCGTGACGGAGAAACCGCTGGCCAGGTACAGCGGCACGCCGGGCAAGGTGGCGGCCAGTTCCAGTGCACTGAAACCGGCGACCAGCGCCTGGCGTTCGCAATGGCGCATCAGCATGCTGCCCAGGCCTTGGCGGGCGGCGGCGGGTTCCACAAAGAAGGCGCGGATGCGGCCCGGCTGGCTGGCCGGATCGAGCAGCGGGTCCGGCCCGCTCTTGGCGCGGTCGGCGCCATACAGGGTGGCGCGCTGACTCCAGCCGCCGCAGGCCAGCATGGCGCCAGCGCGTTCGATCACGAAATACGTCCGGTCGGCAACGAGCTGCGTATCGACGCCGAACACATGGCGCGTCACGGACTCGGCCTGTTCCTGCGTATAAAACCCCGCGCTCAGTGCCACGCCGGAACGGGCAATCAGCACATCCATTTGCGGCACATCGGCCGGCAGCGCCACGCGCAGGCTGGTCAAGGCGCCAAAGCTGAACCAGGCACGGCTGATGCGTCCCTGCGCCACTTCATATGTGGCCACCAGTTCCTGCGCCGACACGCCATCGTCCGTGTCGCCATGGACGATTTCATGGTCGATCACCAGCTTGCCGCAGGCAATGCGGTTGAGCAACTGCGCCCGCGGCCGGCTGGCGGCGAAACGGGCCATGAAACGGGTGCCGATCTGCGCGCTGCCCGTGGCCAGCAAGGTATCGGGATGCTGGAATTGCTGCGCATCATCGGCATAGATGGTCAACAAGGCCGGCACGTCGTGTGCGTTGTAGGCGTCCAGTTGGGCCTGGACCACCGCCGTGGGCGAAATGCGTGTATCGTTGGCAAGCGCCATGCGTGCACCTGTTGTGATGTCGTTATAAAGTTGCAAAGCGTAACACTGTCGCCCCTGTCGCGGCGCGGTTTGCTGCGATAATTATAAGATTCGTCCCAAGAGCCATCTTGAGGCGTCACCAATTAATCGCAAATCGCAGCAGGAGTAGATATCATGAAATGGGAAGGCAATCGCGAAAGCGACAATGTGGAAGACCGCCGTGGCGAAGACGGTGGTGGGGGCGGCGGCGGTGGGGGCTTTGGTTTTGGCGGGCGCTCGATCGGCATCGGCACCATCGTCATCGCCCTCGTCGGCTCGTATGTGCTGGGCGTCAATCCCTTGACCTTGCTGAATCTGCTCAGCGGCGGTGGCGGCCAGGTCAGCACCCAGCAAAGCCAGGCGCCGGCGCGCCAACCACCCGAATCGGACGAGATGGCCCGCTTCGTGAAAACCGTGCTGGCCGATACGGAAGATACGTGGAGCGCCCTGTTCAAGGCCGAAGGCGGCAGCTACGTGAAACCCAAGCTGGTGCTGTTTTCCGGCAGCACGCCGACGGCCTGCGGCACGGGCCAGAGCGCCAGCGGGCCCTTCTATTGCCCCGGCGACCAGAAAGTCTACCTGGACCTCGATTTCTTCAAGCTGATGCAGCAGCGCTTCCAGGTCTCGGGCGAGTTTGCCGAAGCCTATGTGATCGCGCATGAAGTGGGCCACCACGTGCAAAACCTGCTGGGCTTGTCCGAGAAGGTCGACAAGGCGCGCCGCACGCAATCGGAGCGCCAGGCCAACGCCATGTCCGTGCGCCTGGAGCTACAGGCCGACTGCTTTGCCGGCGTGTGGGCGTATCACGCCAACGCCGACCGCAAGATCCTGGAACAGGGCGACGTGGAAGCGGCCCTGAAAGCGGCCACGGCCATTGGCGACGATGCGCTGCAGCGCCAGTCGCAAGGCCATGTCGTGCCCGACTCGTTTACGCACGGCACCTCGGAACAGCGCGTGCGCTGGTTCAACAAGGGCATCGAAAGCGGCCAGATTGCCCAGTGCAATACGTTTGAAGCACGCCAGCTATAGCCAGCTGTAGCTAGCTGTAGCTAGCTGCAAACACCACCCACGCATGCCGCCCTGCGGGACGGCATGCGCATGCATCAGGGTAGAGTAAGGTCGTAGCGCTTGCCCAGTCTTTTCAGCTCGCCCGTCTCGATCAGCTTATTCAGTTCCTGGTCGAACTGCAGGCGCAGCTTGTCGAAGGTGGGCGAGCGGGGGAAGGCGAAATAGCCGTTTTGGATGTCGATGACTTTGGGTAAAGGTTTCACCTGGCGCCCATAGCCGAGACGGGCTATAACGGGGTCGGTATTGCGGCGGTTGCTGACGAACACGTCGACGTGGTTGTGCACCAGCATCTTCAAGCCATTTTCCACATTGTTGGCCACGCTGACCTGCAAACCGGGCCGCACACGCTCCCATTCCGCGCCATAGGCCCAGCCATTGAGCAGCACCACCCGGCGGTTCTTCAGCACCGCGTAGTCGCCATCACAGCCAAAGCTGGCGTCCTGGCGCGTATAAAAGACCATCTGGTCCTGGTAAAACGGCTTGTCGGAAAACGCCATGCTGGCGATGCGCTCGGGCGTCTTGTAGGGGCCGATCAGGATATCGGCCTGTCCCTGCACCAGCATGGCTTGCGCGCGCGCCCACGGCACCATGCGAAAACGCACGGTGTTGCCCGTGCGCGCCGCCATCAGGCGCAGCAGTTCCGCGCCCAGGCCAGCATATTCACCGCTGTCCTGATACTCGAACACGTGCTCGAACTGCGCGCCCACGGCCAGCAGTTCGCGCGCCTGCGCCGGCACGGCAAATGCCGGCCACAGCAGCGCCAAGGCCAGCAGGCGCCGCCCTGCTCCGTTCATCAGCCGACGATGCGCAAGGAGTAATCGGTGGCCCGCACATCCTTGGTCAGGCTGCCGATCGAGATGCGGTCCACGCCCGTTTCGGCAATGGCGCGCACGGTGTCGACATTGATGCCGCCCGACGCTTCGAGCAAGGCCCGTCCATGCGTCAATGCCACGGCGTCGCGCATCATGTCGTTGCTGAAGTTGTCGAGCAAGACGGAGACGGCGCCCGCGTCCAGCGCTTCCTGCAATTGCGCCAGGGTTTCCACCTCGATTTGCACGGGCACGCCCGCGTCGAGCTTGCGCGCATTTTCCAGGGCCTGGCTGACGCCGCCGGCGGCCGCGATATGGTTTTCCTTGATCAGGATGCCGTCATACAGGGCCAGGCGCTGGTTCTTGCCGCCGCCGACGCGCACAGCATACTTTTGCGCCAGGCGCAGGCCAGGCAGGGTCTTGCGCGTGTCGAGGATGGCGGCCTTGGTGCCGGCGACCACATCGACATACTGGCGCGTGGCCGTGGCGACCGCCGACAGCAGTTGCAGGAAATTGAGGGCGCTGCGTTCGGCCGTGAGCAAGGCGCGCGCCGGGGCTTGAATCGTGCAGACAACGCTGTCGGCCGTCATCATGTCGCCTTCGGCGTAATGCCAAACGATGTCGATGCTGCGGTCCAGGCTTTTCATGATGCCTTCGAACCACGGCGCGCCGCACAGCACGGCCGCTTCGCGCACGATGACACGCGCCGTGACGATGTGATCAGGTGGCACCAGCTCGCCCGTCAGGTCGCACTGGCCCACGTCTTCCAGCAAGGCAGCCAGCAAATTGCCTTCGAACGCGCGCGCCAGGGCCGGATCAAAAGGAGCGAATGAGTTAACGAGGGTACTCATGCTGGACCGATTCCTTGGAACAATGTGGTTTCTTTTGCCAGGTCCGCGCCTGGCTTGAGGCCCGCCTTCTTGGCGGCGGCGAAATCGAGCATGCGCTTGATCGAGCGCACGGCCAGCTGGCCGACGGCGGGATCGACGTGGATTTCGTTGTGCATGTTTTCCAGCGTTTGCGCCAGGTTCAGCAAGCCATTCATGGCCATCCACGGGCAGTGCGCGCAGCTTTTGCAGGTGGCGCTGTTGCCGGCCGTGGGCGCTTCAATGAAGCGCTTGCCCGGTGCGGCCGCGCGCATCTTGTGCAAGATGCCGTTATCGGTGGCGACGATGAAGGTATCCGTGTCCATGGTTTGCGCTGCCGCAATCATTTGCGACGTCGAGCCCACCATGTCGGCCAGCGCCACCACGTTCGCGGGCGACTCCGGATGCACGAGCACCTTGGCTTGCGGATACTCTTCCTTGAGCAGATCGAGTTCAATGCCCTTGAATTCGTCATGCACCAGGCATGAACCCTGCCACAGCAGCATGTCGGCGCCCGTCTGCTTCTGGATATACGAGCCCAGGTGTTTATCGGGCGCCCAGAGGATTTTCTTGCCCTGCGCATGCAGGTGAGCAACGATGTCGAGGCCGATGGATGAGGTCACCATCCAGTCCGCGCGCGCTTTTACAGCCGCGCTGGTGTTGGCGTAGACCACCACCGTGCGGTCTGGATGGGCGTCGCAAAAGGCCGTGAATTCGTCCACCGGGCAACCAAGATCGAGCGAACAGGTCGCGTCGAGGTCGGGCATCAGCACGGTTTTCTCGGGACTGAGGATCTTGGCCGTTTCGCCCATGAAGCGCACGCCGGCCACGACCAGGGTCTTGGCCGGATGGTCGCGCCCGAAGCGGGCCATTTCCAGGGAATCGGAGACGCAGCCGCCCGTGGCTTCGGCCAGGTCTTGCAGGTCGGCATCAACGTAATAGTGGGCAACGAGCACGGCTTCGCGCTCGATCAGCAGGCGCTTGATGCGCGTGATCAGTTCGGCTTTTTCGGCCGGGGAAGGCGTCGCTGGCGTGCGTGCCCAGGCGTGGGCAGTGCAGCTGGCTCCGTCTTGTGGATGTTCATACTCGACGGATTTGATGGCTAAAGTTTGCATGGCTGTGTCAAACAAAAACGGGATAGACCGGCACGAACGCAATGAAGCTGGTGCGCCGGAACGAAAGTACCGCGGCGCGTCGGTGTGCTGCTGCCGGATGGGAGGCTGACGCGCCATCCGGCATATTGCCTTAGATATTAATCAATACCCTGGCTCTTCAAATAGTCTTCGTAGTTGCCACGGTAATCGACCACTTCATCTTCCTTGATCTCGATGATGCGGTTGGCCAGCGAGGACACGAATTCGCGGTCATGCGAGACGAAGATCAGGGTGCCCGCGTATTTTTCCAGCGCGATGTTCAAGGACTCGATCGATTCCATGTCCATGTGGTTGGTCGGCTCATCAAGCATCAGCACGTTGTGGCGGCCCAGCATCAGCTTGCCGTACATCATGCGGCCTTTTTCACCACCGGACAGTACTTTCACGGCCTTTTTCACATCGTCGCCACCGAACAGCAAGCGGCCCAGGATGGAGCGCACGGCCTGGTCGTCGTCGCCCTCTTTCGTCCACTGGCCGATCCAGTCGGTCAGGTTCGTGTCTTTGGCGAAATCTTCCGTCGGGTCTTGCGGCATGTAGCCCACGTTGGCGTTTTCCGCCCACTTCACGCGGCCCTGGTCCGGCTGCAGGCCGGCGATGTCGCCCGCGATGCAGCGCAGCATGGTGGTCTTGCCGGCGCCGTTGGCGCCGATGATGGCGATGCGCTCGCCCGCTTCGACCATGATGCTGAAATTCTTGAACAGCTGGCGGTCGAAGCCTTTCGAGATGTTCTCGACTTCCACGGCCAGGCGGTGCAATTTCTTTTCGCCGTCGAAACGCACGAACGGATAGGCGCGCGACGATGGCTTGATGTCGTCGACCTTGATCTTTTCGATCTGCTTGGCGCGCGATGTCGCCTGGCGCGCCTTGGATTTGTTGGCGGCGAAGCGGCGCACGAATTCCTGCAGCTCGGCAACCTTGTCTTTCGCTTTCGCATTGTTGGCCAGTTGCTGGTTGCGCGCCTGGGTCGAGGCGAACATGTATTCGTCGTAGTTGCCCGGGTAAATCTTCAGGGTGCCGTAGTCCATGTCCGCCACGTGGGTGCACACCTGGTTCAGGAAGTGGCGATCATGGGAAATGATGATCATGGTGGAATTGCGCTCGTTGAGCACGTCTTCCAGCCAGCGAATCGTGTTGATGTCCAGGTTATTCGTCGGCTCGTCGAGCAGCAGGATGTCCGGATTCGAGAACAGCGCCTGCGCCAGCAGTACGCGCAGCTTCCAGCCTGGCGAGACATTGCTCATCGGGCCTTGATGCAGCTCAATGGCGACGCCGGCGCCCAGCAGCAGCTCGCCGGCGCGCGATTCGGCCGTGTAGCCGTCGTATTCGGACACTTTGCCTTCCAGATCGGCCGCCTGCATGTAGTCGTCGTCGGTCGCTTCCGGGTTCGCGTAGATCGCGTCGCGTTGCTGGATGGCGGCCCACATTTCCGTGTGACCCATCATGACGACGTCGAGCACACGCATGTCTTCAAACGCAAATTGATCCTGGCGCAGCTTGCCCAGGCGCTCGTTGGTATCGAGCATGACGTTGCCGCCCGACGGGTCCAGGTCGCCGCCCAGGATTTTCATGAACGTCGACTTGCCGCAGCCGTTCGCGCCGATCAAACCATAGCGGTTGCCGTCGCCGAACTTGACGGAGATATTCTCAAACAATGGCTTGGCGCCAAACTGCATCGTAATATTTGCTGTAGATAGCATGTGATATTGGGTCTTTATTGAGTTAAAACAGCTAGTTAAGTACTTTTCTCCCATTATACAGCACCCACCCTCATCACTCTATGGTGGCCGCAGGCAGCCCACCAGGCGCGACGGAGAAAAGCAGGATGAGGATGATGGCAAGAAAATATTATTGCCGTACTTTCATTTAACAGCTACGCTGCGCTGGCAGCGTTTTTCTTCTCCCACCCTATAGGTATCACTTGAAAAAAATCACCCTCGCCGTCGCCGTCGCCGTCATTGCCGTCGCCGCCACCGCCTACGCTTCGCCCTACTACACCTTGCACCAGATCAAGACCGCACTGGCCGAGCGCAACGCCGACGCCCTGGCCACACACCTGGACTTCCCCGCCCTGCGCGCCAGTGTCAAGACGCAACTGGAGGCCAGCATGGCGCGCAGCATTGCGGCAACCGCCGGCAGCGACAACCCGCTGGCAGCCCTGGGGCAAAGGGTCGCCAGCGCCATGCTGGGCAAGATGGTCGACACCATGGTCTCGCCCGCCGGCGTGGTGGCGCTGGTCAACAAGAGCGCCGTCAGCCCGCAAGCAGATGCGGATACGGGCGCAAAACCGGATGCGACGGCCGATGGCGCAGGGAAGAAGGCCGACTATTCGGCAGGCTATGCCGGCGTGAACACTTTCGTCGTGCGCGCCAAGGATGGCACTGCGCAGGAAGGCGCACTGGTCTTGCTGCGCCATGGCGTGTGGGGCTGGAAACTGAGTTCGATCGAGATTGCGTCGGCGATGGCCGCGCGTTAGCAGGGAGCGCGCATGCGCAAGCAATCTGATACACAATGCGTGTCACTTGTATCAGATTGCAGGAGATTTCATGCTGAAACACACGGCCTTATCGCTGTCCATGGCCCTTGCCAGCGCCACACCATCCGCCCATGCCATCGATGGGACTGCTGCCGCCGAGCGCAGCCACTCCGTCGCCTCGCGCATGCAGGCGGAAACGTCCAGCGCCGCCGATCCGCGAACTCCTGCGCCGCTGCCCGTGCCCAGCGACATTTCGCTGGCCGAACTGGAACGCCGCCTGGCGCTGGGCCAGGCGCAGGCCGCCGAAAAACACTTTAGCAGCGCGCTCGACCCGGCCGCGCTGAGTACCTTGGTGCAACAGATGGGGTGCCAAGATATTGTCGGCGTGCAGCCGTTCGGTTTCCCGCTCGATCAAACGCAGCCGACCCTCCTGAGCGGCGCACACCTGCTGGCCCGCTGCCCGGACAGAGCTTACGTGACGATCACGGCCATGTCGATGGCGGGCAAGACGGGCAAGCGCGTCAGCATCTCACCGCAGTCGTTCAAGCAGACGGTGGCTGGCAAGCCCGCGCGGCGCCTGTATTACAAGGCGCCCAGTGGCCGCCAGAAGGAAACGCTGACCATCATCGATGGCAGTTATGTGTATGCGCTTGAGTACTGGTCGCTCGATGACAGCCAGCAGAGCGGCATGGTCGGCATGCGCCGCATGGAAACATTGGCGTTACCACAACAACAAAAGAAGTGATCTTGCAGGGACGAGCCCGGAGCAAAGCCTAGTCGGCCGTAAACGGCAGTGGCCGGCGGCAAACTTGCCGCCGGCCACGTTCAGACACCGTTGCTTACATGCCCAGGGACTTGAGCAGGTCGGCGTTATCGTCGTCTTCCGGTTGCGCTGCAGGCGCCGGGGCGGCGTCGCGTTCGCGGTTCGCGTATTCCGTATCCATCAGCGAGTCGGCATCGACTTCGCGCGAATCGAAATCGTGCAATTTGATAAACTCGGTACGGTCGATCGCCAGTTCCAGATAGAAAATATTGTTCTTTTCCGTGTAGAAAGTGACGCGGCGCATTTCCGGGCGGTCCAGCGGCGTATCGACACTCAGCATCACCTGCTTGTTCAGCACCAGCATCTTCGGCTGGCTCTGGGTGATATTCGTTTGCAGTTCGCGCCGCACCTTGCCCGTGAAGTCGCCCACGATCTGGTTCATCAGCTCGCCCATGATGTTCGACACTTCGTCCGACGTGTAGAAATTGGCCAGTTCCGACTTCGGCATACCCATGTGCAACATGTAGCGCTCGTAGATTTCCATCGCCGTATCGGCGGCAAAATTGAGCACCACCAGGCCCGTGAAACCACCATCGAACATGACGAAGCAACCGATGTCCGGTTTCAGGCCGGTCTTGGTGATGCGCTGCACCATGCCTGAATAATTGACTCTACTTTGCGTTGCAACGTTGAGCACCCGAACCACCGAGTTGCACAAACTCATCAACAAATCTTCTGTACCGTACACAACATCCTTTTCTGCATCCATGAGCAACCTCTCCAACTATTTTAAAGATGACAGCACTGTTTCCCTGCCCGCCGCGCGCCGAAACACGACCGTTTCGCTCAGCTGTCGGACGACTTCACCTTTGCATGCCTGACCTTGCGTGGCAGCGCGCGCCGCGTTGCCGCTGGCACGAACCGCCCTCTTACCTTTTTCTGTATAGAAATAAGTATCATGCGCAGAATACCCAGATGTCACATTTCCGTCCAGCCATACCTGCATTTACTTGACGATCTGTGCGGAAATGCCATACGCCGCCATCCCCAGCGCCACGGCGACGGAGCTTAGCAGCGCATGTTCGATGCCAGGGCCGGGCGCGTGGCAAGCCGTGGCGCGCCGTGCTGCGTGGCCGGCGGCGCGTCCGTCAGGCGAAATACTTGCACGACCTGCGACAGCTGCGCCGCCTGATCCTGCATGGCATTGGCCGCGGCCGCCGCTTCCTCGACCAGGGCCGCATTTTGCTGCGTCACCTGGTCCATCTGGCTGATGGCTTCATTGACCTGCTCGATGCCGAGGCGCTGCTCTTCGCTTGCATCCGTGATCTCGCCGATGATGGCGCTCAGGCGCTGCACACTGTCGACGACGTCCTGCATGGTGGTACCGGCCTCGTTGACCAGCTTGCTGCCCGCGCCCACCTTGTCCACCGAATCATCGATCAAGCCCTTGATTTCCTTGGCGGCACTGGCAGAACGGTGGGCCAGGTTACGCACTTCCGTGGCAACCACGGCGAAGCCGCGTCCCTGCTCGCCCGCACGGGCAGCCTCTACGGCCGCATTCAGGGCCAGGATATTGGTCTGGAAGGCGATGCCGTCGATGACGCCGATGATGTCGGCAATCTTGCGCGAGGAATCATTGATCGAACCCATGGTCTGTACCACTTCGGACACCACCGCCCCGCCTTTGACGGCCACGGCGGATGCGGCCGATGCCAGCGAGCGCGCCGCCAGCGCATTGTCCGCGTTCTGCTTGACGGCCGCAGTCAGCTCTTCCATTGAAGACGCCGTTTCTTCCAGCGAACTGGCCTGCTGTTCCGTGCGCGACGACAAGTCCATATTGCCCGCCGCGATCTGGCTTGATGCCGTGGCAATCGTCTCCGTGCCGCCGCGCACCTCGCCCACGATGCGTACCAGGGCCGCATTCATGTCGCGCAGGGCGGCCATCAACTGCCCCGTTTCATCGCGCGAACGCACGTCGATATGGCTGCCCAGATCGCCTTGCGCCACGCGCTTGGCCAGCGCCACGGCGGCGCCCAGGGGAACGGTGATGTTGCGGGTCAACCAGATGGCCAGGACTGCCGCCAGCAGGACGGCGACGGCGCCTCCACCCAACAGCACCAGCGTGGTGCGCGTCTTCAGGGCGGCAGCCTCGTCGGCGCGCTGCGCCAGCAGCATACTTTCCGTCTTGCCTATGTCGGCCAGCAAGACGCGCATCGCATCCATGGCCGACTTGCCCTTGCCCGCCTGCTCGGCCGCCACGACCGCATCGAGGTTGCCATCGGCGGCCGCCGCGCGGCGCAGGGCGATCACGGGCTCGATGGCGCTCGCCTGCCACTGTTGCCGGGTACGCTCCAGCACCGCCAGGCGCTCCTGCTGCGTTGGGTTGTCCGCCGTCAGAGCGCGGATCTTCTGCAAATGCTCGCCAAAACTGCGCTGGCCCGCGACCAGCGGCTCCAGCGAGCTATCCTTGCCGGTCAGGGCAAAGCCCCGCTGGCCCGTTTCGATATTGATCAGGCTTTCCAGCAGGCTGCTTGCCTCGGCCAGTACCTCGTAGGTATGGATGTTCAAGCCATTCGCCTCGCCCAGCCGCGACAAATTCGTTTGTGCGGACGCGACCAGTATCGCCAGCAAGGCGACGACGGCGCCAAAGGCCAGATACAGGCGGGTGCCGATCTTTAAGTTGGACAATGCGTTGGACAATGCCATGGTGACTCTCCATTCAGGTGGCGTAGTAAAGAAATGTTGTCCAGGACAAACATCGGGCCATCATCATAGCGATAAAAATGGAAACATTAGTTGCCGTTAGTCTACAATTTATATCTTTCCGTCTCTTTGTTAACCATGGATCGTCTGTCTGCCCTGTTGATGCGCATGGAACTCTCTGCCGACACCTTCTTCGAGGGCGCGTTTTGCGGCAGCAACCACTTTCCGGCCCAGCCTGGAACGGGCCACCTGCACCTGGTGCGGCGGGGACCTGCGACCTTCACCCACGCCGATGGCAACTTGCTGCAGGTCGACGTGCCCTCGCTGGTGTTCTATCCGCGCTCGCTGGCGCATGGCCTGGACACGGGCGCCGGCACGGCACGGCTGCTGTGCGCCACCGTCCGCCTGGCGGGCGATGGCGATGCCGTACTCGATAAGCTGCCGCCCTGCCTGCACATCCCGCTGGCGCAACTACCGGCCATGGCCGGCGTGCTCGACCTGCTGTTCGATGAAGCGCAGCTTGGGGGGCTGGGGCAGAAACTGGTGCTCAATCGCCTGTGCGACGTGCTGCTCGTCCAGTTGCTGCGCCATGCACTGGCCAGCAAGCTGATATCGGCCTCGCGCCTGTTCGGTCTGTCCGATACGGCCCTCGCCAAAGCCCTGGCAGCCATGCACGACCATCCCGGGCGCCGCTGGAGCGTGGCATCGCTGGCAAGCTTGTGCGGCATGTCACGCAGCCGCTTCGCGCGCCAGTTCCACGCGGTCATCGCTTGTCCGCCAGCCCAATATCTGACCAGCCAGCGCATGCTGCGCGCCCAGGCGCTGCTCAAACAAGGCTGGTTGGTGCAGGATGTCGCGCTGGAAGTAGGCTATGGCAGCCAGCCGGCCTTCACCCGGGCCTTCCGCGCATGCACCGGCCTGTCGCCACGCGACTGGCTGGCACAGGGCGGGCGCTAGCAGTCGCGCCATGGCATAGGACATGGATGGCGCGCCCGTTCATGGCACGGGGGTGGTGACGCCCCCCGCATGCCGGGGCAGGTCGATAATGAAGACGCAGCCATGGCCAACCACGCTTTCCACGCTCAAGGTGCCAGCATTCGCTTCCACGCTGCGCCGGGCAATCGACAGGCCCAGTCCCAGGCCGGTCTTGTTGGCGCCGGCTTGCGTAAATGGCAGAAACATGTCATCCGCGACCTCGGGCGCCAGACCGGAGCCGTTATCTTCTACTTCGATCCGGATACGCTCCCCTTTCGCATACGCGCGCAGCACCACCGTGCCCTTCGGCGCGCCAAACTTGAAGGCATTCTGCAGCAAATTGCCCACGGCAGAGAGCAGCAAATCCTTGTCAGCAGCGAGCTGCAGCGAGGGATCGACCTCTTCCACGATCAAGGTGCAATGCAGCAAGTCCGCTTCCAGCCTGGCCGAATAGCTCAGTTCACTGATGAAGTTGCTCAAGAAGAAGGCTGAACGCTGCAAGCTCAGGCCCGCCTCTACCCGCACCTCCGCCAGGGAGCGGTCGATCAGGGTACGCAAACCCACGAGGCTACGGTCCAGCACGGCCCCGGTCGCGCCCGCTACACCCATGCCACCCTGCTTGAGCGCAGAGACAGCCAGGCCGGCCGTTCCCAGGTGATTGCGCAGTTCATGGGCAAAGTAGCCGATGCGCTGGCTCAATGCCAATGCCTGTTCATTGGCAATCAGCACGTCGCGCCGCTGGGCAAATTCCGACACCGCTTCGGCAATGCCGTTGTCGAGGCAGCGGTTCAGCGTCCTGAATTCCTCGACGGCGAATTGTTCATCGAGCACCACGGCAAGATCGCTGACCGCCTGGCACAGGTCGCCATAATCGTGCACTACCTGGCTGATAGAATAGCCGAGCGCCAGCAATTGCCCGCCGTGCGTGCTGGCACTGCCGGCCAGTTCCGATATGCCAGCCGCATTGCCGTCAGCGGAGCCGGAAATGGCCAGGCTTTGCCCCATCTGGCCCGCCTCTTCCGCCTTCAGGGTGCGGATCAGCTGATCCAGAAAGATGGGTATGCCATGTTGCAACTGTTGATCGGTCGGCAAGCGCAACGGCCTCTTGGCGACTTTCTCTCGGCAACGGCGCTCCAGCTCGGCGCGATTTTCGGCTAGGAATGTATGCATCATGGCGTTTCCAGCAATCTCAATGATTAAGAATAAGCAAGCCTAGCGTGGTGAGCTGTCAAGTACCGTCTGCTACCGAACATAGTTGCGCGCACACCCGCCTCACGCCGTGCAGCGCACGCGCCGGCCATCTACTGTGCTATTGTCAGCATGTACTTAATCACGCAGGTGTCAAGCATGCACAACATTGTTACCAGCGTCTCGTTCCGCTACATCGATCCGCGCCACAAGGAGCCGGGCCCGAGCCGGGAATTCATCAATCAGAACATTCTGCTGCCACCGGGCGCCCATCTGCCGCGCATGGGCGAAGCGATCGAACTGATGCACTGGGACTTGAACCGCGACATGAAGTCCGGCGTGTATTCGGTGCTGTTCATCCACACACGCATCGCCCTGTTTGATGGCAACGACAAGCCTTCAGGCTGGCACACCACGATCACCGTGGGACCGCTGTCCGATGACATCGATGTGCGCTTCCTCACCGCCCCTTCCTGACAACCGTGTGCCCCTTGTTGCGGCCAGGCCTGGCCACTTAAAATAGTGATTTATATTAAATATTGCGCGTGACGCCATGCGTTGGCTTTGTCACGTGCAATGCATGAGAAGACAAAATAGATGAGCACACTTCAAGAACAGGCAACGACAGAAATGATGGCGGCCGTAGAGGCGTGGTTTGTCGAGCGCCTACAGCGCACCGACCTGGAAAGCGCCGTGAATCGCACCACCTTGCAGATGGGCATCTTCAGTGATTTTTTGCTTGACTACAAACCCGGACGCACCACGGCTGACGATTTCCAGCTGACTGATACCGATGCATTCGCACCAAAGACGCCATCGCGCCTCGATGAAGCCGTCGTGCGCGACAGCATCGCACCCCAGCTGGTTGCCATGGTGCAAGCGAAGCTGGAAACACTGGCCGACACGCCCCTGATCGACTACCGCTTCAGCTTTCGCGGGAAATTCCAGACGGCACAGGGCAAGCTGCACCTGAACCTGCTCGACTATGTCAACGAAGGCAAGCGCATAAGCTTGCTCGAACGCATACACACGTACATCACGCAAAAACTCGAGGGCGGCAACCGGCCGACGAAAAAGCTGGAAACCTTCTTCCTGGCACGTCACCTGCTCGATCCCCACCTGTTTCCGCAGCCTGATATCGCCTGGACGATCGCACAATTCGAGCGCATCGAGCAGCTCAACAAGTCACGCCCGCAAGCGCTGGCAGAACATCGCGGCGATATCATCCAGGCCGTGTCGGCCTGGGCGGAAAAGCAGTTTCTGCCGCAGTTCTATGACGTGCAGAAATCAAGCTACCGCGCCACCGAATACACCTTGAAAACGGGCGCGGCGAACGATACACAGGCGCTGCAGCCGATCGACTTGCTGCTGTATGGCGCCGTGATGATATTGCGTCACGAACCGAGCTACGCCAAATCAAAGGGCCTCAAATTCCTGGAAATCGCGCGCGAACTGGGCAGCGAACGGGCCGTGCGCATGCTCCAGGAAGGCAGCGGCACCTTCCCCGATGCCGACATCCACGTGAAAAATGCGCTGCTGGAATGCCGCGCCAACGATGTGTTTGCCACGATCAGCATCACCATCGCCCAGGAAGAGGAAGGCGCGTATGCGCAGGCGCTGGCCTTCATCACGCATTTGCTGCAAAACGGTTTCCCGAAAAGCTACCAGATCAAGCTCAAATCCAAGGCCAAGGCCTATCTGCCCATCAAGGGACTGGCGAAATCGGACACGCACCGCTTCTTTGCCAACGCCCTCGCCTATGCACCCCTGCAGCCACAGCTGGAAGCGTATGCGCGCGCGGCCATCGAAGAATTCGAATTCTATGCCGACACGGAAGGCGAAAAGAATTGCATGCCAGGCAGTTACGCCACGTTTGGGCTGGGCTTGCTCGACTCTCGCTTTTTCCCCCTGGTGCAGCACTACATGGCCAACGTCGACGAGGAACACCAGTGCGTGCAGGACCAGTTCACGGCCGCCTTTGCCGAACAGCATGGCGTCACGACGGATTCTATTCCCGTGCTGGCGGCGTGCCTGCGCGCCTGCACGGATAACGCAAAGGTGAAAATCCAGGCAGAACTGGAAGACGTGGAGAAACTGGAACTGTTCTACCAGCAACTGCAAGGGCTGGAAGGCTATCTGATCGAACACATGCTGTATCCGGTCTGGGGCAAACTGGAAAAACTGGCAACCCTGGCGCGCAAGGCGGACGGCCGGCGCAAGGAGCTGCTGCTGGCCTTGCTGGCGGCGGCGAGCAAGGCGGACGCCTAAAGTGCGCAACGTTATGACTTTCACCATATACAATGCGGGCGCCAGAATTGCCTCAAAGCATTTTTTGGCGCCTGACATTGAATCGTGGAGAAAATACATGCATCAAACACAACAAACATCGCACACCGCCCTGATGGCCACCGTCTTTGCCGCCGCCGTGGCAATGGCCCAGCCCACCATCGCCGCCGAAGCACCAGCCGTGGAGCTGGTGCCGGTCGACGTGGCCAATCTGTACATCAAGACCATCATCAACCACGATGAAGCCAGCGTCGCCAAGCTCAACGCCTACCTGCGCCCCACCCGCCTGGCGGGCCAACAGAGCGCCGAGTACGCGTCGTACAGCGGCTTGAAGGAAACGGACGCCAAGTTTCCAAAGGAAACCGGCAAGCTGATCGCCGACCTGTTCCCCGCCGCCATGCACGCGGCCGTGACGCCGGCCGCCGAACTGCTGGCCGCGAATGTCATCGCCGCCAAGAACGGCGCCGTGTGCCAGGCCACCAAGGCGGACCCGGTGACGGTGGAAAACGGCATGCAGACGGCCGCCGTCAGCTTCGAATGCCAGGTCGTCAAGGTGCCTGTGGCATGGGCGGCTGCCGCGCAGCAACTGGCGAAAAGTGGTTGCAAGGTCGAGCAATGCAAGGCCGGCCTGCAAAAGATCGCCGCAAGCTACACAAGCTCGCCGAAGCAGACCTGGCGCGCCGTGTTTGCCGTCAGCCGCGAAAAGAACTCGGAAGCCTGGCGCAACGATTTCGCGCGCGAAACCTTCGATGAAATCTGGGAATACCTGTAATCCTTCACGGATCGATAAACCGCCGATGGATGAACCCAAACTGACCCCAGTCGCCCAGCCAGCAGGCCTGGCCCTGCTGCGCCTGCTCGATCCCGACTATGTGGAGGGGGCGGTGGTCCAGCAAGCGCTGGCACAAGACTTGCCTGTCCTGCACAGCAAGCAATTGCTGGCGCTGCTGCGCCGGCTGCGTGCCGCGCAATCCAACCAGCAGGATTATGCGGGCGCCAGCGTCGAGCAGGCCGAACAGCTGTTCGGCGCCGCCATCGCCGCCGTCAAGGCGGAGCTGGCCACACGCCCGCACATCCCCAACAAGCAGGAAGCGAAGGCCTTGCGCCAGGCAGCGGCAAAGAAACGCTGAGCGGGTCTGCGGTGCGCGGGCGGGCACGGCCCTCCTTCTATAATCGGTGACAATACATTATTTCCCGCACTGAAAGGACTCCCCATGCCCACACGATTTTCCCGCCATGTAGTCGGCTGCGCCGTACTTGCCTTCTCCGCTCTGGCCACCATGCAAGCGGCCCATGCCCAGTCACAGCCGACAGGCCCCATCGACGCGCACGCCGTGTGGCAGGAACGCTCGCTGTCGGCCTGCCGCAGCGAACAATCCCAAACTGCGCCCGATGTCTGCCTGCTGCGCACCATGCAGCGCTCCGGTGCGCACCCGCAAGCCATCACCGCCGCCAGGATGCTGGTGAAAGCGGACAAGGCGGGCTTCATCTCCGCCTGGCGCCCGCTGGGCAAGGCAGCGCTGGCCACCGTCACCTATCCATTCCGTGCCAACACGAATGAAGGCACCTTGCTGATCGGCAGCGATGGCGCGGCCATCGACGTCGACGAGGGGTCCGTGCGCGAGGAAGACCGCGCCACACCCGCCTGGCGCGCGTTTGCCGCCGCCCATCCGGACGCCGTGCCGTTTGCGCCCGCCGACTTCGTCGGCAGCACGGCCACCGGCGATGGCGGCCAGAGCGTGCTGTTTTCCACGCCCCTGATCACCTGCCACGCCTGCGCCGAGGATGGCGCCCTGCTGGTCGCCTACACGATCGACAAGGCCGGTATCGTGCGCGAGCGAAAACTCTTGACGATCAAGTAAGGCTGCATCAAAGATAAGATAAAATTGCCCGATGGCATGTACGAGTACATGCCATCGATCCACTACTTATCACAGGAAACCATGCGCCGCTCTTGCCTTGCACTGCACCTCACCGCCGCCCTGCTGCTGTCCAGCCCCTTCCACCTCGCCACCGCCGCGCCCGCCGCCACCGCTACCTCCAGCGCGGCCACGCCGCTCATGATCGGCGAAAGCTTCAGCATCGATTCGCAGGCACTGCAGGAAAAACGCCACATCAATGTGTACATGGCGCGCGCCTGGGATACGCCGCCCGATTCACCGTTGCCCGTGCTGTACATGCCGGACGGCGGCGTGGCCGAAGATTTCCTGCACGTGGCCGGCTTGCTGCAAGTGTCGGTGGCGAATGGCACGATGCGCCCCTTCATGCTGGTCGGCATGCAAAACACGCAGCGCCGGCGCGATTTGACGGGCCCGACAGACAGCGCCGAAGACCGCAAGATCGCCCCCGTGGTAGGCGGCGCTCCCGCCTACCGGGTCTTCATCCGCGATGAATTGATGCCGGAAATCAAACGGCGCTACCGCACGACGGGCGAAACGGCCATCGTCGGCGAGTCGCTGGCGGGCCTGTTCGTGGTGGAAACCTATCTGCTGGAACCGCAGTTGTTCGACCATTACCTGGCATTCGACCCCAGCCTGTGGTGGAATCAGGGCGCCCTGGCACGCCAGGCGGCAGCCCTGCTGGCGAAAGGCGCGCCAGGCAAGCGCAGCCTGTACCTGGCGTCCAGCAGCGAAGCGGGCATCGCCGTGGAGGTACAGCGCCTGGCCGGGGTGCTGGAAAAACAGGCGCCACCCGGCTTGCAATGGCACCTGGAAAAGATGCCGGAAGAGACCCATGGCACGATCTATCATCCGGCCGCCCTGAAGGCTTTCCGCGCCGTGTTCAAGCCGCAAGGACCGGCCAACTAAAGCAACATGGACAAACTGTAATCTGGCAAGGGACGCGCCCACAGGATCGGGCGGGTAAAATCGGCGGCCTTGCTTTTCCCGCCTGCGTCCAGATACCCATGAGCTTCTTGCAACTATTTATTCTTTCCATCATCCAGGGCTTCGCCGAGCTGCTGCCCGTCTCCAGCTCCGCCCACGTCATCATGGCGGAAAAACTAATGGGCCTGGATCCCACATCGCCCGAGCTGACCATGCTGCTGGTGATGCTGCACACCGGCACCATGTTCGCCGTCATCGTGTATTTCTGGGCATCCTGGCGCGCCACGTATTTCAGTTCGACCGCCGCCTTCCGCAGCAATGTGCTGCTGCTCGCGGTCGCCACGGCGCTGACAGGCATCGTCGGCTTCGGCTTGCTGAAAGCGATTACGCACATCATGAGCAAGGATGCGCCCGGTTTTGAAATCGAGCACCTGTTCGGCAACGCGAAACTGATGGCTGCCGCGCTGGCCGCCGCCGGTGTGCTGATCATCGTGTCGTCGCGCTTGCAAGCGCGCCAGCATGGCACCTTGTCCATCGGCAAGGCGATGCTGATCGGTGCCGTGCAAGGCCTGTGCCTGCCCT
Organism: Janthinobacterium leeuwenhoeki; assembly: GCF_051380795.1. Taxonomy (NCBI): domain Bacteria; kingdom Pseudomonadati; phylum Pseudomonadota; class Betaproteobacteria; order Burkholderiales; family Oxalobacteraceae; genus Janthinobacterium; species Janthinobacterium leeuwenhoeki. Next base: position 154,785 of record NZ_JBNYXT010000004.1, on the reverse strand, counting down.
TCCGCGGCTTTTCCCGCTCGGGCGCCACCATTTCCGCCGGCATCGCCATGGGCGTGCCGCAGCGCCGAGCCGAAGAATTCAGCTTTGCCCTGGCCGTCGTGCTGACGCCGGCCGTGCTGGCCAAGGAAGGCTGGCGCTTTTACCAGGCCGTCGCAAATGGCAGCCTGGAGCATCTGGAACACGGCAGCAGCCTGCTGCACCTGCTGGCACCCAGCCTGCTGGGCATGCTGCTCTCCTTCCTGGCCGGCTTGCTGGCCTTGCGCTGGCTGTCGCGCTGGCTGGAACAGGGACGCTGGCATTTCTTTGGTGCCTATTGCCTGGCCGCTTCCATGGTCGTGCTGTACGTGGGGTAAAATCGCCGGGTTTCTCAATAACCATCCCAGCCAGCTCCACTGAAAGCCAACGATGAATTTCGCCGCCACCGCCGCCCTCTCGCTTGCCATGTCCACCGATGCCTTCGCGGCCGCCGTGGGCAAGGGCGCCGCCCTGCACAAGCCGCAATGGCGCGAGGCGCTGCGCACAGGCCTGATCTTTGGCGTCATCGAAGCCATTACGCCCATCATCGGCTGGGCCTTGGGCAGCGTGGCCGCGCCTTACGTGGAAGCGTGGGACCACTGGATTGCCTTCAGCCTGCTGGGCATCATCGGCCTGTTGATGATACGCAATGCCCTTGGCGACACCGACGAAGAGGAAGCGCCGGCCCAGTCGCACTCGTTCTGGGTGCTGGCCGTGACCGGCCTGGCCACCAGCATCGACGCCATGGTGGTCGGCGCGGGCCTGGCTTTGCTGGGCGCCAACATCGTCGTCACGGCGGCGGCCATCGGCTTTTCCACCTTCGTCATGGTGACGCTGGGCGTGATGCTGGGCCGCGTGCTGGGCACGGTAGCAGGCCGGCGCGCCGAGCTGGTGGGTGGCCTGGTACTCATCGTCATCGGCTGCGTGATCCTGTACGAGCATATCGGCCACGCCGCCTGAAGCCTGGCAAGGACCACGCACGCCACGGCAAGCGGCATGGACCAAGCTCCACTTTGTGCTACATTCAAGGCTCTGCAATCCTGTCTCGCAAGGTGACCACCATGGAAACTCTTGAGCTGCTTTTTGCCTCGCTGGTGCGCGAAACGGCCGAATCGATACGCGACCACCACGTCCCTTTTGCCATTAAACACGACGAGCGCGCCTATTTCGAGTGGATGGATGAGCATCCGGTGAATGGCTATATCCAGGAAGCGTATCGGGAGATCGAAGAGACAGCCCAACAGATCCGCGCCATTCGCGCGGGATGATGACGGCTGCCGCAAGCTACTGCGCGGGGGGCTTTGCGGCTGGCGATGCTCACCGCACCAAAGTGCGCTTGCGCTTCTCAGCCACACATCCCCTCCGCTCGCTACGCTTGCAGCAGCCGTCGTGACGTGCGTTGGATCGTCGTCAAGAATTTGAGTATTGAGCGAGATCAATTACTCAGCTGTTCGATACGCGTAAAAAGGTCTGGGCCACGACAATCAGATCTGGAGGCGGGAGACATGGATCAGCAACAAAAACACCGGATCAGGGGTTACGAATTTCATGTGGCAGGGGCGCTGGAGAAGGATGGGCGCTATCGGGGCATGATTTTGATCAGCAAGCGCGGCGATACGCTGCAGGTGTACGCCAAGCCCGTGCTGATCGAGACGGCCAGCAGTTTCAAGTCCGCGCATGCGGCCTTGATCGAGGCATCGGCGTATGCCCAGGAACTGATCTATAACGGCGCCATCAAGGCGTTGCTGCCGGCCGATGCGCCGCTCGCCGGAAAACAGCTGCCGCAGCCGCAAGATTTCGTTGGCAACTGACGCTGGCAAGTCCATCCGGCCACCCGGGCTGGCGCGTATAATGACGCGCTTTCCCGGATAAAAACTCAGAACCATGGAATTTGTGAATTTACCGCTGGTGTTTCTGGTCGGCTGCGCGCTGATCGCCTTGCTGGCGAAGAAAAATGGCTACTCGTGGTACCTGCTTTTCTTTGCCATCGCCGTGCCCGCGCCGCTGCTACTGTTGGCCTTGCCCCATGTGCTGGGCGTGGAGACCGCTTCCCTGACCTCCGTACGGCTGGGCGCCGCCCTGCTGCTCCCGTTCGCAGGCCTGCTGCTGGCCCTGCGGCGCAAGCGCTAAGACCACTCAGCGTGCCGGCACGCCATCGGCCAGGCGCCAGCCTATCGACAGGGCCAGTTGCTGTGCTTCTTTCTCATTGCTGCAATCGTCATAGTCGCAGGTGTCCGCATACGCGCCGCACGCCTGGTTCTGGCTGATGTACGAGCCGACCCAGCGGCCATCGCGGCGCTGGCTGGCCGTGGCGCTGATGGTAAAACCTTTGTGGATGGTGGGATTTTCAAACAACATAGTTCCTCCGGTGCAAGAAACGTCAGGAAGCTGACTGGTCTCCACTGTGCGCCACCTGCCGCCCCCAGTCTGTACGTTTGACCACACACAGGAAGAGCGCACGCGCCTGCCCACGCGGCGCGGGGCATCGGGTATGATTTCAGCATGTGTGGACGATTCGATCAAAATGACACGGCGCGCGTGCTGGCGTCATCCTTCGGCTGGACTGACGCGGTGTTCGACAGCGAGGCCGAGCCGCACCTGAACGTGTCGCCTGGCGCTTACCGGCCCGTGCTGCATATCCAGGCTGGCGTACACCGGGTCGATGATGTCTTCTGGGGCTACCGCCCCGCCTGGGCCGCGCAAGCCGTGCCCGTCCCCGGCAAGAAAAAAATTCCCATCGCCATCAATGCCCGCCTGGAAAAATTGGCTGGCGCCTACTGGAAGCCCTTGCTGCGCGCGGGGCGCGGCATCGTCAGCGTTTCCGGCTGGTATGAATGGACGGGAGAAAAAGGCAGCAAGCAAGCCTGGCACATCCACCGCCGCGACCGCGCGCGCCTGTTCCTGCTGGCGCTGGCCCAGTTCGGTCCCTACAAGCACAACCGCGAGGAAGCCGGCTTCGTGCTGGTGACGGCCGACAGCCTGGGCGGCATGGTCGATATCCACGACCGCCGCCCCGTGACCGTCAGCCTGGAAGACGCGCACCGCTGGCTTGACCCCACGCTCACTGCCGAGCAAGCGCTGCACCTGGCGCGAACCTGCATGTTGGACGTGGGCCTGTTCGAGTGGCATGCCGTCGATCATCCGCTGGCGCCGTCCGTCAAGGCCAAGGCACCGCCAGCAGCCGCCACGCAGGGCGCCTTTGACTGGGGAACGGATTAAGGCAGCCGCGCCAGCCGGCGCCACAGCGCTTCCATCGGCCCTTGGCGGAAGGTCTGCAGCCAGTAACGGCTGAGTAGCATCTGCCCCGCCATGATCAGCACGGCCAGGCCCAGCATCTCGGCCGGACGCAAACGGGCGCCCCAGCCCAGGCCCGGCCCCTGCAGCAGCCAGGTACCGATCAGCGATTGCAACAGATAATTGCTCAGCGCCATGCGGCCCACAGGTGCCAGCCATGCGCCCAGCCAGCGTAGCATGAACGGTCCGGCCAGCATCAGCGCGGCCACGTAGCCGGCCGCCAGCAAGGGGCCGCCGGCGAACAGGCCCACTTCGAACAGGGCCGTGTCGAACACGGTTTGATACGGATCGGCCACCTGCCACGCGATAGCCCCCGCCGCCAGCAGGTTGAACGGCAAGCCCACGCCCAGCCCCACGGCACACACGCGGCGCCACAGGCGCTGGTGGCGCCGCGGCTGCGTCAGCCAACCGCAGCGTACGGACAAAATGCCCAGCAGGAACAGCACGATGATATGCGGCAGCATGACGGCGGCGTACAGCAAGGAGACGAGGAAATCGTTGGCGCGCAGCCTGGCCACGGCCCACGCGCCGCCCTGCGTGTAGGTGGCGTAACGCTGCGCGAAGCCTTGCAGGTCGCCCGCGATATCCGGCGCGCCGCCCTGCTGGCCCACAGGGATCAAGAGACACATGAATAATAGAAAGCCGGCCGCCACCAGCCAGACGCGGTTGCGCACGCGGCTGAGCCTGGCGGATGCCAGGGGCAGGATCAGCATGCCGGCCACCGCATACGAGGTCAGCACGTCGCCGCTCCAGATGAGGAAACCGTGCAGCAGGCCGCATGCCAGCAGCCAGCGCAAACGGCGTCGATAAACCGCTTGCGCCTGCTCCCAGCTGCCCAGTTGGCGTTGCAGGGAACGTGTCTGTAAGGCAAAGCCGGCGCCAAACAAAAACGCGAAGATGGGATAAAACTTGAATTGCGCCAGCGCCGCAACCGAAAAAATGACCAGCTGGTCGAGCACGGGCGGCTGCGCCGGCAAGGTGCCGTAGCGCAAGGAAATCGTGCCCCAGGCAAAGCCCCAGATATTCACCAGCAAGATGCCAAACACGGCGATGCCGCGCAGCACATCGAGCTGCAGCAGGCGTCCGGGTTTGGCGGACATGGAGTTCAGGGCGTTCAGGGGCGCGCCAGGGTGGGATAGTCGCCCACCTGCAGGCTGAAGCCGGACGCATCCGATTGCAGGCTCGCCTGGCCGCCGAACGGCAAGGTGACTCGGCGGCGGATGTGGCCGAATTCGAGTCCCGTCAACACGGGCACGGGCAAGCGCTGGCGCACGTAGGCCAGCATGGCGTCTACATCATAACCGTTATCCATGGGGCTCAATTTATAGCCGGAAAAGTCACCGAGCACCACCGCTTGCTGGCGGCCAATGACACCCGCGTGCAGCAATTGCAGCAGCATGCGCTCGACCCGGTACGGGTGTTCATTGACGTCTTCCAGGAACAGGATGCCGCCATCGATTTCCGGGAAATATGGCGTGCCCAGCAAGTGCACCAGCATGGCCAGGTTGCCGCCCCATAATGTTCCCTTGACCGCGACCTGCGGATTGCCCGCTGCCGTGCCCGTGACCGTGTGCGTGGGGCCAGCCAGGCACGACCACAGTTGATCGAGCGTAAATTGCTCGGGCTCATCGCGGATGAAATCGTCGCAGAGCATGGGGCCGGCAAAGCTGGCGCGGCCCGTTTTAGCCAGCAAGCCCATGTGGAAGGCCGTAAAGTCGCTATAGCCGACAAACAGTTTACGGCTGTCGGCCATGGCCTGAAAATCGATGTCGGGCAGGATGCGGCTGAGGCCGTAGCTGCCGCGCAAGGCGATCACCACTTGCACGGCCGGGTCGGCTGCCGCCGCGTTCAGCTGCGCCAGACGCCCCGCATCCGTGCCGCCGAAGCGCTGGAATTTCTGTTCGTGGTCGTAGTAATTGTGGACGGTGGCGCCTTGCGCCTGCAAGCGGGCGATGCCGCGCGCCAAAGCCGCCTCGTCGGGCGCATAACCGCCCGGCGCGACGATGGCGATGCCAATCTCAGGTGTCTTCAAAATATGCCCGGCTAGTCAAGTGGTGCGCGCGCCTGGCTCAAGCTGGCTGGGAGCGCATCTGGGGCGCCATCTTACCTTGCAGATGCACATCGATCAAGGCGAGCAGGCGCTCGATCAGCTGGGGCGGCATGTCGTGCCCCATGCCTTCGATCACTTCCAGCCGGGCGCCCGGGATCAGCGCCGCCGTATCGATGCCGCAGGCGACGGGTATCAGGGGGTCGGCCGCGCCATGGATCACCAGCGCCGGACAACTGATGCTCGGCAGCAAAGCCGTGCGCTCGCCCGAGGCGGCAATGGCCACCATTTGCCGCGCCACGCCTTCCGGGCAACTGCCGCGCTGCAACGCCGCTTCGATGCGCTGGTACAGCAGTTTTTCCGAGACGGGATAGGCGGGGCTGCCGATGACGCGCACGGTGGACGCCATGTGCGCCATCAGCTCGGCGCGGCTGGCGTTGCGTTTCGGACGTTGCAATAAAGCGTTGCGCGCTGCCCGCGTGGGGCCGGGCAAGCCGCGCCGGCCGCTGCTCGACATGATGGAAGTCAGGCTGAGCACCTGCTGCTGCGCGCGCGCCGCCATCACTTGCGCGATCATGCCGCCCATCGACACGCCGATCACGTGCGCCTGCGCAATGCGCAGGGCCGCCAGCAAGCCCAGCGCGTCGTCGGCCATGTCATTGAGGGTATAGGAAGTTTTCAGGGGCCAGCCGACCAGGTTTTTCACGTAGGCCAGCGGCAAATACGGTTTGCCCGCCTGCGCCATCTTGCTCGACAGGCCGCTGTCGCGGTTGTCGAACCGCACCACCCGAAAGCCTTGCTCGACGATGCCTTCGACGAAGTCCGCCGGCCAGGCGATCAGTTGCATGCCCAGGCCCATGACCAGCAGCACGCACGGATCGTTGGGGTCGCCGTGGCTCTCATAAGCTATGTTGAGGCCGTTCGCCATGATGGTTGCCATGATTGCCTCTCTTCCAGGAACCAGCACGCAGGCACGATCGCTGCGGCCTTGCAATCAGCATACCACTATTGTGATCTTGCCATCATGACTCATGCGTAAGTCGATATAAAGTGTTGCCGCGCCGGTACGCCGGGCGGCAACGGTGCTGCTATTTATTTGGCTTTTGGCAAGGAATCGGCCAGGTCCACCCACGCTTGCGGCTGCGGCTTGCCCCGTTCGCGCACGCCGAAGAAGGAGACCACTTGCGTGCCATCGTTATCGAAGAATTCGACCGAGGTGACACCGCCGCGCTTGACGACCCAGCCGCTGCGCAGGGCCGTGTCGCGGATGTGCAGGTTGAAATCGGGATCCAGCACGTTGAAGAAGCCGCCGGCTGCCATGGTTTTCTCGATCTTGCCGCTATAGATCTGCGTCAAGCCATCATTGCCCAGGAACACCATGATGGCGACCTTGTCCTTCGCCGCGTTTTCCAGCAGGGTGCGCAACGCGGCAGGCGTCACGCGCTCGACCACGCCGGCCGGCGCCAGGCGCAGGGCCTGTTCGCGCGTCAAATGGAATTCACGCATGATTTGCGCAAACTGGTGCACGTCCGTCATGTCTTTCCAGGCCAGCTGGAATTCCTTGACGTCGATTTCGGCATCCGGCTTTTCCGCCGCTTTCGGCGCCACGGCCAGCACGTTCAATTCCGCGCTTTGCTGTGGCATACGGAAGGTTGCCACCAATTTATCGTAGACGGCCACGCCCGCTTCGTTGCGCAGATAGATTTTGTGCACGGCCGTGCCGTTGGCATCAAAAAACTGCAGGCTGCGGGTCGGCTTGCCATCGCGGCCTGCTTGTTCCACGGCAAATGCGTATTTCCAGTGTTCAAAGTGGAAACGCAGGTCGATCGATCCGCCCAGGTAGCCGCCCGCGATATTGCGCTGGCGCGCTTGCGTTTCCGGGTCCTTGGCATCGGCTTGCTCGGATTTATCGCCCGCCTGCTTGAATTTGCTGGCGACGCCTGTCGTTTCGATGACGCCATTTTCATTGCGGGTGATCGCTTGCACGATGCCCAGGTCCAGCGCGGCGCGCATGATTTCGCGTGGCCCGTTGCCGTCGGCCTGCAAGCGCGTGACGCCCTTGCCAATGTTGGTTGCCAACAATTGCGCTTCAGACACACCCAGCGCGCGCGCCGCGTCGCGGATCTGCAGCTTCGGCTGTTCCGTGCGCAAGGTGGACCAGCGTTCCGCCAAGGTGGCTGGGGCCGCGGTTGCGTTTGCAATCAGCAGGCTGCCTAGCAGGGATAGAACGAGTTTGGATAACTTCATAAATAGACCATTCAATCAAACATGGAAAAAAAGAGGGGCAAGCACCCCTCCCCGGTAAAAAATCAATAGTTGACGCTGAGGCTGGCGGCAACGTTGCGCCCTGGCTTGGCATAGCGCTCGATCTCTGCGCGGTTGGCGGCCGTGGTGCCGGCAGACAGGCTGCGCGCGGCGGCGTAATCCCAGTACTTGCGATCCGTCAAGTTGTACACGCCGACGATGATCTTGGCGTTCTTGTGCACGTTCCAGTAGGTCGACAGGTCGAAGATGGTGTACGACGGCACCTTGAAGCGCGGCGCGGTCGTGCCCATCAACAAGTCGTTCGGCGCCTGTTTATCGCCTGCATGCAAGGCTGTCAGCTCCAGGCCGAACAAATTGTTGCTATGGTCGTAGCCGAAAGTCAGCGCCGTCTTGGCCGGCGCCACCGAGGCCAGTCCGCCGCTCTCGCCCGTCCGGGTATTGAAAGAGCGGCCCTTGGCCACGCCCGTGGCCAGATCGATGCGGTAGCCCTGCATGGCAGGCGACCAGGCGCCCAGTTCCGCGTGCAAGCTCAGCTCGCCCCCCCAGGTGCGGGCATTGCCGATGTTTTCCGGACGGAACAAGCCCTGGGTGATGGTGGGATAGTTCACCGGGTCATCTTCCTGCATCACATACTCGATCATGTTCTTGTATTCCGTCTGGTAGACGGAGGCGTGCAGGCTCAAGCCCCTGGTCACGTCGCCCTTCAAGCCCAGTTCATAGGCCTGGCTGGTTTCCTTGCGCAAATTCGCATTGCCCAGCACGGCATAACCCTTGCCTGCGCCCGTATAGCTGAAGGAGTCATAGGTGCCCGTGCGCTCGGCCGCCGTCGGCAGGCGCGTGCCGCGCGTCACGCTGGCATAGGCATGCATTTGCGGCAGCACTTCCACGGACAGGCTCAGGCTGGGCGTGAAATAGGTGTCGCTATCCTTGCGCACTTCCTTGGCCGCGCTGGGTACGGCGATCACATAGTTTTGCAGGTTTTTCGGCTTCAGCTTGCGGTAGTCGGCGCGCAGGCCCGGCGTCAGTACGGCTTTCTTGCCAGCAAGATTAAAGCTGAGGTCGTCGCGCACGTACAGGGCCAGCTTGCTCGTGTCCATGTCCGCCATACGGTTCTTGCGCGTGATCTGGTGCACGCCAGTGGCGATGATGGTGCGGTCTTCCACCCATGGACGGCGCGATTGCGCCTGTTCCAGTTGCACGCCATACAGCAGCGCGTTGTCGGCATTGAGCTGCTTGAACGCTTCCGAGCTCAGGCCGATGCTGTCATTCTTGAAGCTGGTGTCTATGGCACGCTGGGACGGGCTGCCGAAGGTGTAGCGGCCTTGCGTCTTGTCATCGATCTTCGCATTCTGCAGATACACTTTCGACGTCAGGCGGTCGAACAGGGCGAAGTTTTTCAGTGCCACATCGTGGCCCAGACTGACACGCGTGCGCCTGGTGGTGGAATCTTGCTGCACGCCCGTCGGATAATACGTGCTGACCTTGTTGCGCAGATCGCGCTTGTTCTTGCGTTCGAACATGTCAACCGTCAAGTCCAGCTTTTGTTCGCCCGGCAAGGCCCACACCAGCTTGGACAACAAGGCGTTCGAATGCCAGTCGTCGGGGTTGACGGTGGCGCTGCCGCGGCTGTCGAGCTGCTCGCCATCGCGGTGCACGTACACGGCCAGGCCTTGCAGATTGGCGCCGATCTTGGCCGCGCCCGTCAGGGTGTGCGCATTGCTGCGGTCGGCGGTCGCGCGGCCGTATTTATACGCCACGTAATGGTCTTGCCCTTCGCCCAGGTAATCCTCGGGCGACTTGGTGATGAAGGCCACGCCACCGCCCAGGCCGGGATTGGCGCCACTGACGGAGGTCGTGCCCGACTCGATGCGCACTTCGCGAAAGGTTTCTGGATCAAAATAGTCACGGCCCGTGCCGAAGGCGTTCAGGGTGGTGCCATCGGGCTTCGGCGCCGCGTCCGGCAGGGAAATGCCATCCACGTCCAGGCTGACCCGGTTGCCTTCCAGGCCACGGATGTTGTAGCCCGTGTTGCCCGCGCCATCCCAGATACCGCCGCCGCCCGAGGCCGCCATTGGCGTGCTGATCAACGGCTGATAGCGCACGACACCGGCCATGTCGCTGACGCCACGGCGCTCCAGGTCGTCGCTGCGGATCACCGTCCTGGTGCCGGCGCGGCGCTCGTAATCCTGCTTGGCGTTGACGACGATTTCAGGGAAAACAGGCAGCTTGGCAGCTTCCTGGGCGGCCGTGCCCGCATTGATGGCGGCCGTTTGCGCGAAGGCAGGCAGCAGCGGCGCGGCGAATAGGCTCAGCAAGGCGGCGCGCAGCACCAGGTTGTGGCGGCGGGCAGGCAGATAAGCTGGAGATACGGCGGGTGCAGCGGTGCGCTGCGGAAGCACAGTAGTCATGATGATCCGGTCTAAGAGTAAAGGCTGGCTCTTGAACCCGGATCGATAACGATACGCAAGGGAAGTTTGCTGGCGAAAACAATACTGTAACACGAATCATTCTCATTTGAGAATGGCAAAGTAGTCTAGACAGATGTTATTTCGCAACAATTACAAAAATGCCAGCCTGGAGGGCTGGCACGGATGGCAGGCTGGGCAATACTACGCTGGCGGATGGGCCAGCTTGCGCGCTTGCGCCTGCGCGCGGCGGCGCTCGGCAAAGAAACGCTTGAGGAAAGCGCCGCACTCGTCGGCCAGCACGCCGCCAACGATCGCCGTCTGGTGGTTCAGCGCCGGCTGCTCGAACAGGTTCAGCACGGAACCGCAGGCGCCCGTCTTCGGATCGCCCGCGCCGTACACCACGCGCGCCAGGCGCGCATGCAGCATGGCGCCCGAGCACATCACGCACGGTTCCAGCGTCACGTACAGCTCGCAGCCGGGCAAGCGGTAGTTGCCCAGCTTTTCGGCGGCCGCGCGCAGCGCCATCACTTCCGCGTGCGCCGTGGGGTCGTGGCGGCCGATGGGCTGGTTGCAGCCCACGGCGATGACTTCCCCATCCTTGACGACGACGGCGCCGACGGGCACCTCGCCCAGGTCCCACGCATGCTGGGCCTGCTCCAGGGCCAGCTGCATGTAGCGCGCGTCCTGCGCGCTAGCGTGCGTTTCAGTCATCGGTCACTTCTGCCCAGCAATTCGGCGTTTCGTGCAGCACCAATTTATGCAGATGCAAGCCCGTGCCGAAATGGTCGGTGAACGCCGCTTTCAGGATCTCGAAAGCGATGCGCGCCAGGTTTTCCACGGTCGGAATGCGGTCGATGACGACGGTTTTATGGTCAGGCAGGCTGGCCAGGAAGTCGCGCACGGCCGTGTCTTTTTCATACACGAGGAAGGCGTGGTCCCAGACGTCGACCAGGTGCTGCTTGGCCAGGGTTTTCACGTCGGAAAAGTCCATGATCATGCCATTGTCGGAATTGCCTTCCGCTTCGATGACCTTGCCGACCAGGGTGATTTCCACCGTGTAGCGGTGGCCGTGCAGATTGCGGCACTGGCTTTTGTGGTCGGGAATGCGGTGGCCCGCGTCGAATTCGAGCTTGCGTGTGATAGTCAGCATATTGTTTTATTAAGGTATTTGCAGGAGTTTATGGGTTTGCAGGCTCAGCTTCCACTTCGGGTTGCTTTTGCACGTCTCGATGGCCAGCTGCATGTTGTGCGCGGCCAGGGGGCCGTCCATCGCCTGCACGAAGAAGTTCTCGAAGTCCAGTTGTTCGTAGGCGGCCAGGTCTTGCTGGAACTGGGGAATGACCACCTTGATTTCGTTACCCTTGTGCACCACCAGGGTGGAGCCCATCTTCGGGCTGACGCAGATCCAGTCCACGCCGGCCGGCACGGGCAAGGTGCCATTGGTTTCGATGGCGATGGTAAAACCCACCGCATGCATGGCGGCTATCAGGGCCGTGTCCAGTTGCAGCAGCGGTTCGCCGCCCGTAAACACCACGTATTTGCTGGGCGCGTAGCTGGCTGGCCACAGGCTGTCGATCAGCGCGGCCAATTCCTGCGGTGTCTTGAACTTGCCGCCCAGTTCGCCGTCCGTGCCAACGAAATCCGTGTCGCAGAACTGGCACACGGCCGTGGCGCGGTCGCTTTCGCGGCCCGTCCACAGGTTGCAGCCGGAAAAGCGGCAAAACACGGCCGGACGGCCCGCGTGCGCACCTTCGCCCTGCAGGGTGTAAAAAATCTCTTTGATGCTATAAGTCACTGTATTTCCTAAGAGCTGGCTGGCGCAGCGCGCCGTCACCGCAAAAGCCGATTGACAACCCTCTATTATATGCCGCCACGACATTTTCCGTGCAAATGCCGTGCCTGCTACCTGCCGCTGCGCCATCCAGGGCGCAAGAAAGCCATATCCGCAGGCATAACTGCGCAGCTTTTGCGCTTAGACAATATAAATAGCCCCCAGTTAATATATTTTCTGTAAGAACATTGCCTGATGGAAAATATTTTTTAGGGAGCATGGACATGCTGCAACGCTGGCTACGCCCGCCGTACCGCCTGAGCATTCTGGCCTGCCTGGCTGCCGGCGCACTCGCTTCCCTGCACGCCGGCCATGCCGCCTGGCCCATGGTGTTGGCCGGCACCCCCGCATACCTGATAGCGGCTTGTGCCGTCCTGCTGGGTGTGCTGGCCTTGCTGCTGTGGCGCCAGCGCCGTCTGGCGCTGCGCCTGCAGGCGCTGGAACAGCTGCGCGCGGACGCCGAGCAGGCGCGCATGGCCAGCGGGCAGCACAAGGCGCGCACACAGGAACGCCTGCGCATCGGGCGCGACATCCACGACGACCTGGGCCAGCATCTGCTGACACTGAAAATCGACCTGGCCATGCTGCAGACCAGCACGCATGACGCGGCGCCCTTGCTGGCGCGGCAACTGGCCATGATGGCGCGCAATGTCGACCTCAGCATCGCGGCGCTGCGCTGCGTCATCCATGATTTGCGCCCGCCCGCCCTCGACGCGGGCCTGCAAACGGCGTGCGACGGCTTGCTGGCGGACTTCCAGCGCAGCACGGGCATCGATTGCCGCTGCGATTACCGGCTCGACGCCGCCGCCGGCAGCGCGCACGGTTCACTGCTATACCACGCGCTGCAGGAAGCGCTGGCCAATATCGCCCGCCATGCGCGCGCCACGCATGTCCAGCTATGTCTGCAGCAAGTGGGCGCCACCCTGGCATGCCGCATCAGCGACGACGGCGTCGGACTGTCGGGTTCGCCGCCGCGCCTCGGTTGCGGCCTGTCCGGCATGCATGAGCGCGTGGCCGCCGCCGGCGGCAGCCTGCACATTGAAAGCCATAGCGGCGCCGGCACCACCTTGCGCCTGTCGCTGCCCCTGCCAGGCTGCCACGACGAGGCGATGGTGCATCACTGAAAATATTGCTCAATATCAACACCATCGGCCCGCCACACTGCATCATGGCCAGCGAGCCAGCCCCATTCACCCCAAAAAGGATGCTTACATGCCGGATAGCCATGTACTCGCCAGCACACCGCCCTGCGATGAAGCCCAGGGTTTCGCCGTCAAGATGATGGAATTGCTGGTGGTGCCCACCTTTGTCCTCGACGTGCATGGCCAGGTGATGATCTGGAACCGCGCCTGCGAGCAATTGACGGGCGTGCCGGCGGCCGAAGTGCTGCGCACGCGCGAGCCGGGCCGCTGCTTCTACAACGACGAGCGCCCCACCCTGGCCGACCTGCTGCTGGCCGGGCGCAGCGGCGACATGCGCGCGCTGCACGCGCAGCAGCAATACCGCAGCAGCACGGGCAGCAATCTGTGCGCGGAAAACTGGTGCGACATGCCGCGCACGGGACGGCGGCGCTACCTGGCCGTCGATGCCAGCCCCATCTATGGCAATCACGGCGAACTGATCGCCGTGGTGGAAACCTTGCGCGACATGACGGAGGAAAAGCGCGCGCAGGTGGAACTGGAACGCCTGGCCACGCGCGACGGCCTGACGGGGCTGGCAAACCGGCGCTGCTTCGACGACACCATCCTTGCCGAATGGCGGCGCGCCCAGCGCCAGGGCCAGCCCCTGTCGCTGCTGATGGTCGATGTCGACAATTTCAAGGAGTACAACGACAGCCACGGCCACCAGGGCGGCGACCTGTGCCTGCGCAAGGTGGCCGGTGCCGTGGCCAGCGAAATGCGCACGAACGACCTGGTGGCCCGCTATGGCGGCGAAGAATTTGCCGTCATCCTGCCGAACCAGTCGCTCAAGGGCGCGGCCATCGTGGCCGAACGCATCCGCCAGCGCGTCGAGCGGCTGCAGTTGCCGCGCCAGCGCCCCGATGCTAGCAGTGCCTGCGCCTGCGTCACCGTCAGCATCGGCGCCGCCACGGCCCTGCCCGGCCCCGGCACGGAACTGGGCCAGTTGATCCACACGGCCGACTGCGCCCTGTACCGCGCCAAGCACCTGGGCCGCAACCGCATCAGCCTGCCGGAAACGACGCTCACATAGGCAACAAGGAAGCACGACCAAATTTGGTGTATATTTAGTCCTACCCTACTTTTCAATTGCGGAGCCGCCATGAACCTCAAGGAACGCATCAAGCCGATTTCCTACCTGAAGGCCAATACGACGGAAATCGTCAACGGCTTCGACGCAGGCCAGGACGAACCCATCATCATCACGCAAAATGGCGAAGCGAAGATGGTCGTGCTGTCCATGCACGCGTATCAGGAAGGCAAGCAGCAAGCGCGGCAGATGCAGGAGCAGCATGCATTCATGAAACTGATCGCCATGGGCAACCAGGACATCGCGCGCGGCGACGTGGTGTCCGAAGAAGACTTCCTGGCCAGCCTTGACCAGGCTTGAGATGGCGCGCATCGTCGTGCTGAACAGCGCCGCAACCGATTTCAGGGAATTGCGCAGCGACTTCCAGGCGCGCCATACGGCCGCCGCCCAGGCGCAGTTCCTCCTGGCTTTCCGGCAACTGTTCGCTGACCTGAAAGCCTTTCCCGACAGCGGCGCCCCCATCGAGGCCGCCCGCGAAGTTGGCATGGATGTGCGGCAACGCCTGTGCGAAGAGATCCGCGTCGTCTACCACCATGACCGCGCGCACGACATCGTATACATACGCATGTTCCTGCCGACCCGGCGCGATTTCCTGACCCATCTCACCACGCGCATCCTGCGGCCTGACTTTTAGCCCCTATGCAGGGCGGCACGAATATTCTATGCTGCGGCGTTGCACTTTCATAACATCCAAAAAAGAAGGAGCCCCCGTGTCAAGAATCATGCCCGCTTTATTACCCGCTTTCGCCCTGGCCCTGTCGGCCATGGCCTCGTCGAACCTGGGCGCCGCGCCCGTCAAACCGGCCGCCGCCCACAGTGCCGCCGCCAGCAAGGCCGATTTGCTGCCGTTCAAGGCCACGGAAAAGACCCTGCCCAATGGCTTGAAAATCATCATCGTGCCGACCGGCTTCCCCAACCTCGTTTCCTTGCAGATTCCCGTGCAGACGGGCTCGCGCAATGAAGTCGAGCCGGGCAAGTCCGGCTTCGCCCACTTCTTCGAACACATGATGTTCCGCGGCACCAAGGCGTATCCGCCCGAGAAATACCAGGAAGTCATCACCCGCGCCGGCGCGCGCCAGAATGCGTATACCAGCGACGACCTGACCAATTACCACACCACGTTTGCCAAGCAAGACCTGGAAACCGTGCTGAAGGTGGAGGCGGACCGCTTCCAGCACCTCGACTACGCGGAAGACGCGTTCAAGACGGAATCGCGGGCCGTGCTGGGCGAATACAACAAGAACAGCGCCAATCCCGTCTCGAAACTGTTCGAAGTGATGCGCGACAGCGCCTACACGACGCATACCTACAAGCACACGACGATGGGTTTCATCCAGGACATCGAAGACATGCCAAACCAGTATGCATATTCGAAGATCTTCTTCGACCGCTGGTACCGTCCCGAGCGCACCACCATCATCATCGCCGGCGACGTGGAACCGCAGCAAGCCATCGCACTGGTGGAAAAATACTGGAGCAACTGGCAGCGCGGCAAGCAGCAGGCGGGCGTACCCGTGGAGCCTAAGCCGCGCGGCCCCGTCTACAAGCACGTGGCCTGGCCCACGCCGACCCTGCCGTGGGTGGCCGTGGGCTTCCACGCGCCCGCGTTTTCCGTGAAGGACAAGGACCAGGCCGCGCTGGCAACGTTGCTGTCGCTGTCGTTCGGCCGCACTTCGCCCCTGTACAAGCGCTTGGTGCAAAACGAGCAAAAGGTCGATCAATTGTTCGACATGACGCCGGAGCGGGTCGACCCGACGCTGGCCGTGCTCGGCGCGCGCGTGAAAAACATCGATGACGCCGTCTATGTGCGCGACGCCATCCTGGCTACCGTGGCGCAGTTGCGCGACACGCCAGTGAGCGAAAAAGACCTGGCGGACGCCAAGTCGGCCGAAAAGTATGGGCTGATCCGCTCGCTCGACAACACGGAGCAGATCGCCGGCACCCTGGCTTCCTTCGTGCATTTCGACCGCTCGTACGCCACCATCAACCAGTACTACCGCCTCATCGATACGCTCACGCCGGCCGACCTGCAGGCGGCCGCGCGCAAATACCTGACGGACGACGGCCTGGTGGTGACGACCCTGTCGCACCAGCCAATGGCGGCCGCCATCGCCACCACGCCAAAACTGGCCAGCCTGCTGCCGGCCGCCTCGAACGCCAAATTCGACGTGCTGGTGCAAAAGTCCGCGCTGCCGCAAATCCGCTACAAGCTGCTGTTTATGGCCGGTTCCGCGCAAGACCCCAAAGGCAAGGAAGGTCTGGCCGCGCTGACGGCCGCCATGGTGGCGTCCGGCGGCTCGTCCGAGCGCAAGATCGACGAGGTCAACCAGGCCCTGTTCCCGCTGGCCGGCAGCTTCAGCCAGCAGACGGACAAGGAAATGACGACCTTTACGGGCTCCATCCACAAGGATAACTGGACGCAGTTCAACGCCATCGCCCTGCCGCTGCTGCTCTCGCCCGGCTTCCGCGAAGACGACTTCCGCCGCCTGAAGGATGCGCAAAAGAATGCGCTGCTGCTGGACCTGAAGGACAATAACGAAGAGGAATTCGCCAAGGAACGCCTGCAAACTAATGTGTATGCGGGCACGCCTTACGGCCACCCCGTGCTGGGCACGGTGGCAGGCATCGAGGCCATCACCCTCGACGATGTCAAACAGTTCTGGAAGAGCGCATATGCGCAAGGCGCCGTCAAGGTGGGCATTTCCGGCGATGTGTCCGACGCCATGACGGCGGCGCTGACGCAGGCGCTGGCGACGCTGCCGACCGGCCCCGGCTTGCCGGCCACGGTGAAACCCGCAGGCCGCAAGGCGCAGGGCCTGGAGGTGGAAATCATCGAGAAAAACACGCGCGCCACGGCGATTTCCTTCGGCCTGCCTTTGGAGGTGACGCGCACGCATCCGGACTTCCCCGCCCTGTGGCTGGCGAAAACCTGGCTGGGCGAGCACCGCGCCTCGAATTCCTACCTGTACCAGCGCATCCGTGAAATCCGCGGCATGAACTATGGCGATTACGCGTATATCGAAGCCTTCCCGCGCGGCATGGTCCAATTTTTCCCGAATCCGAACCTGGGCCGCAAGGCGCAGCTGTTCGAAATCTGGATACGCCCCGTGGCGCCCGACAACGCCCACTTCGCCCTGCGCGTGGCCCTGACGGAATTGGGTAAGCTCATCGACAACGGCCTGACGCAGGACGATTTCGCCACCACGCGCGACTACCTGATGAAGAACGTCTTCGTCATGACCTCGACGCAAGACCAGCAACTGGGTTATGCGCTCGACTCGCAATGGTATGGCACGCCCGAGTTCACCAAGCTGATGCGTGATGGCTTGTCGAAACTGACGGTGGCCGACGTCAACCGCGCCATCAAACAGCATTTGTCGGCAAAGAACCTGTCCGTGGTGATCGTCGCCAAGGATGCGGCCGGCTTGAAGGAAAAACTCGTCAGCGACGCGTTTTCGCCCATCAAGTACGACGGCAACAAGCCGCAGGCCCTGCTCGATGAAGACAAGGTCATCGGCGCGATGAAGCTGAACATCCAGCCGGCAGCCGTCACCGTGACGCCAGCGGCGCAGGCGTTCGCGAAGTAAGGGCTTGCGCTGGATCAACCTCATCTGACGAAGCATGTCGGATGGGGTTGCCTCCCAGAATGAGCAGGCTTGAACACGTCCACCACCCAACGGTGAAGGATCTGCAATGCCACGCTGCCATATTGACCATATCGCCATCACGGCGCCAACGCTGGAAGCGGGGGCGGAGATGGTACGGCTGGCGCTGGGTGTGGAACCTCAGGCTGGCGGAGCGCATGCCCGCATGGGGACGCATAACCTTCTGCTGCGCCTTGGCGATTCGGTCTATCTGGAAGTGATCGCGCCCGACCCCAAGGCGCCGCGACCGTCCAGGCCCCGCTGGTTCTCGCTTGACACTCTGGCCGCCGATGCGGCGCCGGTACTCGCCACCTGGATAGCCCGCACCGCCGATATCCAGGCAAGCGTTGCGGCTTGTTCGGAGTCACTTGGCCATATCGAAACCATGAACCGGGGTACCCTGAATTGGCTGATCACCATTCCCGACGATGGCGCCTTGCGCCTGAATGGCGTCGCCCCGGCACTCATCGAGTGGCAGGCCGAAGCGCACCCGGCGGCCAGGCTGCAGGATCATGGGCTGTCCCTCATCAAGCTTGAACTGTTTCATCCCGAACCGGAACGCATTACCCGCTTGCTGCTATCGCTGGGCCTTGATCGCCAGCTGGCTGTGCACCCATCGACAGGGGAACGCGGCGCCCACCTGGTGGCCCACATCAATACGCCGCAGGGGCCGCGCCAACTGTAAGCCCGGGGGACGATCAACTGCGCCCGCGCTTGTCAACTCACTCGAAGGGATTAGCCACCGACGTCACTTCGGGCGGCGGCAGCTGCTCGGGCAGTTCCTGCTTTTCCAGCTGCGCCACCACGTCGGCCAGCAGTTTTTGCAGCTGTTTCGCCAGGGCCAGGCCCGGTTTGTCCAGGGTCAGGTCGATGTCGCCGCTGATGCTGATGCGGTCGATCCGGTTTTCGATGCTCAGGTTGCCAATGTCCAGCACATCGCTTTCATTGGCATACGGGACGAATTTCTTTGCGCACATGGGATTTCCTTTTTGACGGTCTTATTTCCTGGACTTGCTATTGATCTTCGGCAAACTCAGCATGCGCAGTTTTTGCTGGCGCGTCAGCGACGGTAACAGATCGATGCCTATCCTGTCTTCCAGTTGCGCAATGCTCAGCATTTCATACGCCTTGGTGTCGACGTTTTCTATGAAATAGGCGGCGCCGGCGCGCTGGCGCGGGCTGTACACGGCCTTGTACAGATGGCTGGGCACAATGACTCTTCCCACCTTGCGCAGGTTGCCGCTAATAAAAGCCGGTCCCGTGATCACGTACAAATCGCCTTCCTTCTTCGCCATCTTGCGCACGGCGCCCTCGATGCCAGCCCACACATAGCGGTTGTTGCGCGAGTCTTGCGGCACCATATTGGCCAGGGTAAAGCTGTCGTGCTGGCTCTGGCGGTCCGGCATGTCGCCGTTGGGCGCCATGTGGCCACGGTCGAAGCCGCTGCGCGCATAATCGGCCAGTTCCGCGCGCTGGGCGGCGGGCAGCTTGCGCTCGGCATGAAAAGAGTTTTCGCGCGACAAGTCCTGCGCCGCTTCCAGCTTGTTCGCCGTCAAGTGTTCAGCCGACCACAGCGGCGTGCGCGTGATCCCCGAATGCATCACGCCAAACACCTTGTAGCACAGCTCCTTGGTCGCCACGTCCAGCTTGGGGTTGGTGATTTCCGGCTTGCGGCCATCCACGTAATGCCCCGGGCAAGCATCGGCATGCGCCGGGTTCGCGGCAAAGGCGGAAGCCAGCAAGCCGCACGCCAGGGTCAGCCTGGCGATCATTCCTTGAATCATATTTCCCTCTGAAATCTTTGCAGGCCAGCATTCTAGCGGACGCCGACCCTCACCACCAACTTGCACAAACCTGGCGTGTGCGCCTCTGCGCGTCTGGAAACGGGCGTACAGGCGGCACTGCGCAAAGCTGGCGCAAATAAAGGACGACAGGCGGCGCACAGCCATTCATATCTGCTAAGATTGCCTGGATTCGTTCGCATCGACCATTCAAGACTTGGAGAGCATATGATCAAAAAAACCCTGCTGCTGATCGTTGTCGTCGTCGCCGCCATCCTCGGCTATGCCACCACCAAACCCGACACCTTCAGTGTCCAGCGCGAAATCACCATCAAGGCCCCGCCCGAGAAGATCGCCGCCCTGATCACGGACTTCCATTACTGGGCCGCCTGGTCGCCGTGGGAAAAACTCGATCCGGCCATGCGCCGCACGTTTACGGGGCCGGCCAATGGCCTGGGCGCCCAGTATGCCTGGACGGGCAATGACAAGGTGGGCGCCGGCCGCATGGAAATCACGGAAGCTGCCCAGCCCGAGCGCACCGTCATCAAGCTGGACTTCCTCAAGCCTTTTGAAAGCCATAACACCACCACGTTTGCCATGACGCCCGAGGGCGACAGCACCAAGGTGAACTGGACCATGACGGGCCCCAGCCCTTACGTCAGCAAGGTCATGACGGTGTTTGTCAGCATGGACAGGATGATCGGCAAGGATTTTGAAAAGGGCTTGAACAACCTGAAGGCGGCCGCGGAGCGCTAGGCCCGCTCGCAGCAAGCAGAAACAGGGCCCGCGCGGCCCTGTTTCACTTGGTGCTCCGTTAGAACTGCTCGATCCAGGCCGCCAGGTGGTCTGGCGTGAGCGCCGGTTCAGCCTGCACCACCTTGCCCTGCAAGCCCAGTTCCGTCTTGCTGAGCTGCAATGACCAGCCGCGCCGCGCCAGCCACAGCAAGCTGGCCAGCCAGAACGAGTGGATGGCCGAGACGGGCGTGGAAGTCGGCGTTTCCAGGAATTCCGTCAACAGCCGGCCGTCGAGGAACAGCGCCGTGACGCCCTGGTTTTGCAGCGCAGCGCCAAACACGGGCAGCAGCATGTCGATCGCCTGCTCCACGCTACGGCCCGGATGCTCGCGCTCGAGCGTGTCGAGTTGCTGGCGCACGGCGGCGGCAAAAGCCGTGCCACGGAAGGCTTCCGAACTAACCAGGTCGGCATAGTCCATCAGCAGCCAGTCCGGCTCGGGCGGCGTGACGCCGGCCGTCAGGGCCGCCGACAAATACGCTTCCACGGGCAGTTGCTGTTCCGGGCCGGCCAGGCTGGCGCACAGGGCGTACAGGGTGCCGATACGGTTGGCGACGGCTTGCCGCTGGCGCACCATCAGCTTTTCGCGCAGCAACTGGGCGTGCTCGTTGCGCAGCCGCGCCAGTTCCAGAGCTTGTTTCAACTCCATGCGCAGGGCCGCGATATCCCACGGCTTCTGGATGTAGCGGTGGATCTGCCCCTGGTTGACGGCTTCCACCGTATGCTCCAGCTCGGAATACGCGGTGGTCAGTATGCGTACGATGTGCGGATAGCGGTCCCAGCAATACGACAGCAACTCGTTGCCGTAGGCGCCGGGCATGCGCTGGTCCGATACCAGCACGGCGATGCGGCCGGCCTGCTCGTCGAGGATGCGCTTGCCTTCCTCGACCGACGTGGCCGTCAGCACGTCGGCCAGCGGCGCAATGGCGCGCTGGAAGTATTTGAGGGCGTTGGCCTCATCATCGACATAGAGTATCGTCGGCAAGCCTTGCGCCGGCTCACGCTGAGCCGGCAAACGCAGATTGGCGTCAATCATGCTCGTTCCTTATATGTACTGGAAAATTCAGAGTTACCGTGGTGGAAGTGCCAAACTCGGTGACGATATCGAGGTTGCCGCCGAACGACTGCATCATGCGGTGGCAAAACACCATGCCCCAGCCCTTGCCTTCGCCGCCGCCTGCACTGACGGGGTCGATCAACAGCTGTTCGACAATCTCGGGGGCGATGCCGGCGCCATTGTCGCGCAGCGTGATGCTGCCTGCATCGATGCGGATGCCGATCGCCGGATGGGCTTGCTCCCCGGCCGAACGCAAGGCATTCGCCAGCACGGACGATAAAATCAGTGCGACGCAATTGGGTGACTCGGCAATGGAGAAATCGTCGCCCACGTCGACCGTGATGGCGGCGCGCTGGGCCGTGCTCAAGGGATAGCTGTCGAGCAAGGCATCCAGCAACTGGCGCGCGCTGCCGGCGCGGCGTCCGCCCTGCATGCCCGGCCCGGCGCTGGCCAGGCGCACCGTGTCGATAAAGCTGGCCAGCACCGACAAACAATAGCGCGCATTGTCGTGCATCAAGGTGGCCGCTTCGCCGATCTCGGCCTGCGGTGCGGCGTCCGCCTGCGCGCGCCGCGCAATGCCGCGCGCAAAATTGGCGATGGCCGCCAGCGGCGTGTTCAATTCATGCGCGAGGAAGGCCAGCGATTCCTCCATCGCCACCAGGCCCTGGCGGCGCGCGGCGCGCTCGCGTCCTGTCTGCACGGCCAGCTGCAGCGCCGTTTGCATGGCGGCCAGGTCGAGCGGCTTTTCCAGCAAACGGAACAGCGCGCCGCCGTTGATCAGCTCAAGCAGCACGTCCTTGTCCGCATAGGCGGTGACGAGCATGCAGACGATGTGCGGATAGCGCTGCGCCACTTCCTGCAGCAGCTCGCTGCCCAGGCGATCCGGCATGCGGTAATCGGTGACGAGCACGTCAATCTGACCGGCTTCGTCTTGCAACAAGGCGAGCGCCGCATCGACGCTCAGGGCCGTCAGCACGCGGTAGCGGGGCCCGACGGCACGCTCGAAATACTTGCAGGCGAGCGTTTCATCGTCCACGTACAGCACGCTGGCGCGGCTATCGTTTTCCATGCTAGCGGCCCTCCCAATCGGAGCGCTGCAGGTCGAAATTCATGCTGGCCCATTCACCCAGTTCGCTTTCGGCGCTGAGGGTACCGCCGTGGCGCTCGATCACGCCATAGCTGATGCTCAGGCCCAGGCCAAGGCCCTGCCCCACTTCACGCGTGGTAAAGAACGGCTCGAACACGCGCGCCAGGTTTTCCGGCGCAATGCCGGGGCCATTGTCGCGCACGCTGATGCGCAGGCGCTCGTCATTCCAGTGGGCCGTGATGCGTATCTCGAACGGCGGGGCATTGCCCTTGCGCATGGACAGCACGGCATTGCCCAGCAAGTTGATCAGCACGCCCACGATAGCCGCCTCGTCGCCGCGCACCAGGGTGTCGACCGGCAAGTCGTGGCTGATGCTGACATTTTTTGTTTCATGCCCTACCAGCCGGATGGCCGCGTCGAGTGCGCTGCGGAACTGGAAATGTCCCGTTTCCAGCTGGTTGCCGCTCTTGCGGTAGGCAAAAGTCTTCAAGTCGGACACGATGTGCTGCACGCGCAGCATGCCCTGCTTGGCGTCGGCCAGGCATTCGCTGACCAGCGCGCTTTGCCTGGCGGCCGGGTCTTCGATGGCCACCTCGATGGCCATCATGCAGAAATTCACGGGGTTGTTCACCTCATGCAACATGCCGGCGGCCAGGGTGCCGAGAGCGGCCATTTTCTCCTGCTGCAGCATCTGCCCCTTGATATCGGCCAGGCTTTTGTTGGTTTCTTCCAGCTGCGTATTCTTTTGCGCCACTTCCGCCTTCAGCTGGAACAACATGAAACGGGCGCGCTCGTTGAAATAGGTAAATACGGCGCTGATGCTGGCCGACATGATGAGGAACAAACAGTTGACGACAAACGTGCCCGGCAAGTCGAAGCCGCCCGCATGCCAGGCGCAGGCGGCCACGTACAGCAGGCAGGAAACGGCGCCGAAGACCATGTTCTGCCACAGGCCGAAGGCCAGCACGATGCCCGATGAATAAATGGCCAGGGTCATGCCCACATAATAGATCGAGGTGGCGCCTTCCGTGACGGCGATCATCCAGGCGATCATGATTTGCGGCAGGATCAGCCACACAAACGTCAGCCCCTGGATGCGGTCTTGCGCCCAGCGCGTGCGCATGGCCAGGACGACGCAAAAGATCAGCGCCGACACGAGGATGCGCGCACTGGTAAACGCCGACTGTTTATCCGGATACAGGGCCGAATCGAGGCCCATGCCCAGCAGGATCAGCACGATGCCCGTGTAGGCCCCGCCGCGGCTGAATTCCAGGCGGAAATCGCGCAGCACGGCCGCGTAGCCGGCGTGCAGGCCTGGAGTATCCATCATCAAGGTATGCTCACTTCCGCAAACACATTCACGCCCGTCGCGTCGACATAGATCAGCGGATCCTTTGCCTGTTCGGGCAGCAAGGCCGACAGACCCGCTTCATTGCGATAGATCAAATGCCATTCCAGCAAATGCTCCATGCCGAACTTGCCCGGATTGTTCGCGTGCACATTCGTGACGAGCAGGCGGCCGCCCGGTCCCACGCGTGAAGCGAAGTGCATCAGCAGGCGCGCGCACACCTTGTCGGACAGGTAGTCGAACAGACCGGCGCAATACACGGCGTCGTAACTGCCGGGCAAGCCCGTGATACCAGCGCCATGGCGGCGCTTGAGCAGGTTATGCACGGAGTCGTGCACATAATCGATCTCCACCACGCGCCCCGTGCGCTGCATGATGGTGGTCAGGCGCGCGCGCGTCCAGTCCAGCGTCTCGCTGCTGAAGTCGACCAGTTCGAAGGCCAGCCATTGCGCATCCGGGCACGTTTCCAGGAAACGCTGCACCTCGATGGCCGGGCCGCAGCCCACGTTGAGCACCTTGTAGACGCGCCCGGCAGTGCGCGCCGCGGCCGCCTTCTGCGCCAAAAATTCCGTCAGGATATCGATGCGGTTGCGGTGCGCCGTCGCCACGGCCGCCTGCAAGAAGGCCGCATTGACGATCTGAAAATACGTGCTCGGGCCCTGGCGCGGATCGTCCAGCAGCTGGTTGACCATCTGGTAGTCGCCCGCATAGCCGAGCGGCTTGGTAAACGTGCGGAAAACGAAGGGTGCGCGCAGGATCAATGGGTGCAGCGCCGCCTGGGCGAAGGCCCGATGGGCCGGCGCCCGCTCTTCCTCGACGAGCGATGCTTCTACCTCGAGCTGGCGCAGGTACAGCTGGGTCTGCTCCATCAGCGGCAAGGCCAGTTCATCGAAGATATCGGGACGCAGGCGGCCGTTTTCCTTCGGCAGCGAGTCCGACAAGTCGACCTGCTCGACCCAGCGCGCCACTTCCGACAGGAAGGCGCGCATTTCGTTGACGACGATCTGGTAGTCGCGGCGGATGCGGAAGCGCTCGCCCCAGCCGGCGACAAAGGCGCTGGACTCTTTCGCCACGGCGCCCTTGACCACGACCACGTCGCTCAGCTCGCGCCACTCGTCGATCAGGGTCACGGAAACGATGGCGGTCAGGCCCGTGTTGACGCTGCTGATGACGACGGCCTTGCCGACGTAGGCGTTTTTCGCTCCCATGCGCACCGTCACGTCATTGAGCACCTCGCTGACCTGCACAATCGAGTATGGATTATAGATTTCCATGACCAGCGAATTGCGCTGCAAGTTGAAAATCGTGCCACGCACCGCCTCCCCCTGGGTGTTGCGGAAACTGACGACTGGATCGATCTGCGATTGTGAATACACGATTGAGCATTATCAAGTTACCCGGTTGCCGGCGCACCATGCTGGGCACGCCAGTTTCCAGGCTGGGTTAAGGCACGGCACACCGGTCGTTTGCCGCCGTGCCGGAGCGCCTCAAAGCGCGTCTGTTCGCTCTCTGATCGAGTGTACTATGGATGTGGCAGAACGGGCAATTGTTCCCTCTGGAACGACTGTCCATCGCGCTGGAGCGCAACGTTGCGTGCAGAACGTCTTTAACCAGCAACAAACAAGGCCAGCGCGTGACGCAGCAACTGTGGCGTTTGCCCCGTCCAGCGCTTGAATGAGCGGCGGAAGTTGGTGGCATCATGAAAGCCGAGGTAGGCGGCCACGGCATCGTTGTCGTAGCCATGCGCCTGGAACAGATAAATCGCCTTGTGCGCGCGCACCTGGTCCAGCTCGGCCTGGAAATGCGTGCCATGGCGCGCCAGGTGGCGTTTCAAGGTGGCGGGACTGACGCCAAACTCCTGCGCAGTACGCTCCAGCGTGGGCGCGCAGCGAATGTTCGCCAGCAGATAGTCGTACAGCGCACCGAGCAGGCTCGCTGCCGGCACGGGCGCCAGGGCGGCTGCGCGCAAGGCCAGCGCCGCCGCCGTGGCATTGCCGCGCGGCCAGGGCTTGTCGAGCCAGCTGGAATCGATGAGCATCGCGTCGACCTGGCAATCGAAACGCAGCGCCTGGCCCAGGTGCACTTCATGCTGCTCCACGTGGCGGGGCCGCGCGCGGTTGAAGCAGAAGCGCCACGGCAGCGCTTCGCCGGCCAGCCAGCGGCACATGGCCGCCAGCGCCGTCATGTGCATTTCCACCAGAAAAGGCAGCTGGCTGGGCGCGCCGAACGCAACGACCCAGTACAGCACGTGCATGTCGCCCGCTTCGCGCAAACGCGGCTGCAGAAGCGGACACAGCAAGGTATGAAAATCGCACAGGATGCTCAAGGCCTGGCGCAGATTCTGCGCCTGCAGCAAGGCGTGGCTGGCGGCGCCGTAGTGGCCGGGCAGCATTTGCTGGCCCAGCATGAAGCTGGTGTCGGCACTGTCCAGGCCGCGCGCCACGTTGGCCAGCAATTGCAGGTATTGCGCGGCGCTGACCTGGCTTTCGGCGGACGGCAGCGCGCCGCCATCGAGGCCCGTGCCCTTGAGCAGCGGCGCCACAGCCAGTTCGCGGCTGCGCGCGTAATCAAGCACCAGCGCCGGCTGGTGATGGGCCGCGATGCTGGGGTCGCCTTGCTGGTTCAGCAGCATCAGGCAGGCGCGGCGGTGCCGGCCCTGGGACTGGAACTGGGACTGGCGCTCCGGCCTGGCGTTTCCACGGCCCGGCTCAGCTCGGCAAGCACCACTTCCGGCACGCCATCGGTGAGCGAGCACGCGTGCCGCAAGCTCAGGCGGATTTCGCGGTTGTCGTTGGCGTGGTGGCGCATCTGCCCCACCATGGCGCACAAGTGGCGCGCCTTCACGGCCGCATCCTCGCGCGACACGCCCGGCATCAGCACGGCGAAGCGGTCGCCCGCATAGCGGCACAGCAAATCGTCATTGCGCAAGTTCAGCAGCAACATGTGGCCCACGGCTTGCAGCACGCGGTCGCCTTCGCGGTGGCCGTACTCGCGGTTGATCAAATGAAAGCTGTCGATATCGAGCAAGACCAGCGCGCAATCGAGGCCGGGCCGGCGCTCCTGCTCCAGGCGCATTTGCGTGCGCAGGTAGCTGGCGTCGGCCAGTTGCGTGATGCGGTCGAAGGCGCGGTGGTCGCGGAACAGGCGTTCGCGCTTTTGCAGGTGCTCGTTCAGGCGGAACTGTTCCTGGCGCCAGTAATACATGCCGATCGTCAGCAGCAGCATGCCAAACGGAATCAGGCCTTCCAGCCAGTTGTCCCACACGGCACTCTTGTCGACGGCAAAGAATTCGTCCAGGCAATCGGCCCAGGAGCCCAGCATGATGGCGCACAGGCCGCCGGCGATCAAACTCGTCACCCGTCCCCGTGGACGGCTGCTGAGGGTAAACAAAAACCAGATGCCGGCCATGACGGCCGTGCCGCCTTCACAGACGATATCCATCCACTTCCAGATGGCAAACGGTTTAAGGTGCCCCAGTGTGGCGTACAGGAACAAGAACAGGGGCAAGGCCAGCCCGGCGGCAATCAGACTGTTACGGTGCAACGGCAGCATGTGGGGAACCTTTAAAAGTGATCCTGTTGCCACGATAGCGCCCGCCCGTGACGGCACGATGACATGTTCCACGCCCCTGCGGCAGGTGCAAACGGATCAGCATTAGTAGTTACAATCCTGCAAATACGGCCTGCCGCGCCCCATGCGCCCTGCGCTGGCAGGTCATTTCAGCTCACCCCGGCCCATTTCCGCCCGGAATGCGTTCCCCTGCCGTTGTTTTCAGGGTGGCAAGCCCTTGCCTGTCACGCAACCGTCATATTTGCTGCCTAGAATCCGCCCGGTTCCCTACCCCTAACCGAGCTCTTCATGAAAACCATGCATACGTCCTTCCCCTCCGCGCTGCGCCTGACTGCCCCGGCCCTGGCCATCATGGCCATCTTCGGCGGCCAAAGCCACGCGCAAGCGCAAGATGCGGACGGCCAGCAGGCCGCCACCGTGGTCGTCAGCGGCCAGCGCGCCAGCCTGCGCAACGCCATCGCCGCGCAAGAGAAGGCCGACAACATCATCAGCGTCATCAGCAGCGACGATATCGGCGGCTTGCCCGATAAAAACGCAGCCGAAGCACTGGCCCGCTTGCCGGGCGTATCGGTGCAGCGCGACCAGGGCGAAGGCCGCTACATCACGGTGCGCGGCCTGGGCCCGGACTTGAACGCCGTCACCATCAACGGCGCGCTGGTGCCATCGCCGGAAGCGGGCCGCCGCGCCGTGGCGCTCGACATCCTGCCTGCCGGCCTGATCCGCACGCTGGAAGTGTCGAAGACCTTGCTGCCGGAAATGGACGCCAACTCGCTGGGCGCCACCGTCGAAGTCAAATCGCTGTCCGCCTTCGACTTGCCGGGCAAGCTGCTGTCGGCCAACGTGGGCGCCAGCTACGACGAAAAGACGGGCAAGACCAGCCCCAGCGGCGGCGCCCTGTGGGCCCAGCGCTTCCTCGACGGCAAGCTGGGCGTGGCCGCCGGCCTGAGCGCGGAAAAGCGCTCTTTCGGCTCCGATGACGTGGAAACGGGCGGCGCCTGGAGCAAGGGTAAATTATCTAGCCTGGAATTGCGCGACTACCTTCCTGTGCGCAAACGCGGCGCGCTGGCCGTCAACCTCGATTACCGCCCCGAAGCGGGCAACAGCTGGTTTTTGCGCTCGTTTGTCAGCGAATTTTCCGACGATGAAGTGCGCGACCGCCTGACCATCAGCAATATCGCGGGCGGCAGCCTGGCAGAAGGCGACACGGCCAGCGCGCGCGCCGAGCGCCGCATC
This sequence comes from Janthinobacterium leeuwenhoeki, assembly GCF_051380795.1. NCBI lineage: Bacteria > Pseudomonadati > Pseudomonadota > Betaproteobacteria > Burkholderiales > Oxalobacteraceae > Janthinobacterium > Janthinobacterium leeuwenhoeki. Next base: position 126,145 of record NZ_JBNYXT010000004.1, on the reverse strand, counting down.
CGCCAGCGCAAGTACAAGCAGCAAGTGCGCTCGCTGGTGCTGGGCACGCAGCAGAAATCGGGCGACTGGACCCTGGACGTGAAAGGCGGCATGAGCCGCGCCACGGAAAACACGCCGGAATCGCTGAACGACGGCCGTTTCCGTGGCACCAGCAATTTCGCCGGCATCAGCTTCACGGATACGCAGGAGCCGAAATTGAGCGGCCCCGCCTCGCTGTACGCTCCGGCCAACTATGCGCTCAACGCCATCACCCTGCAAAAGCGCTACTCGAAGGACAATGAACACCACGCGCGCATCGACCTGGCGCGCAAGTTCGACATCGCCACCCTGAAATTCGGCGCGAAAGTCAGCCGCCGCGAAAAAAGCAATGACACGGATCAATGGGCGTATAACAGCAGCAAGGCGTCGAGCGGCAATTACTGGGGGCTTGGCGCCACCTCGATGAGCAACTTCGTGCAGGGCCACAAGCTCGACTACGATCTGGGCAACATTGGCGTGGCGCTGGACCCCGCCCTGATCCGCGCCCGCGTGGCAGGCCTGGACCGCGACAAGGCGCGCCTGGCCACCGAGTCCATCATCAACGATTACCGCATGCATGAAGACATCAACGCCATGTATGTGCAAAACAGCTACGACTTCGACGCCTGGCACATCCTGGGCGGCGTGCGTGCCGAACGCACCAGCTTTGAAGCGACCGGCTCGCAGGTGGACAGCGCAGGGTTGGCCACGCCCTTGATGCGCGAACGCTCGTACACCAACTGGCTGCCGAACCTGCAAACCCGTTATGACGTCGATCAAAAGACCAGCGTGCGGGCCGCCTGGACGCAAGCCGTGGTGCGCGCCAACTTCAGCCAGCTGGCGCCGGGCATCAGCCTGACCAGCAACACGGAAGCCGTGATCGGCAACCCGGACTTGAAACCCTTGAAAGCCAACAACCTCGATCTGGGTATCGAAAGAGTCCTGGGCAACGACGGCGTGATGTCTGCCTACGGCTTTTACAAGGACATCAAGAATTTTACCTACACGACCAACCTGGCCGGCACGGGATCATGGGCGGGCTACACGACGGCCACCTCGTATGCGAATGGCGACGCGGCCAAGGTCAAAGGCATCGAGCTGGCCTATATGCAGCCGCTGCGCATGCTGCCGGCGCCATTCAACAAGTTTCTTGTCGGCGTGAATGGCACCTTGAGCACCTCGAGCGCGCAAATCGGCCGCTACGACAAGGCCAGCAACAAGCAGATGAACCGCGACATCCGCCTGCCGGGCCAGTCAAACCAGGTGATGAACTTGATGCTGGGCTATGAAACAGGGCCTGTGAGCGCCCGCCTGGCCCTCAACTACAAGTCGCCGTACTTGCTGGAAATGGGCGGCGACATCCTGGACCAAAGCCAGGACCATATCGTCGACAGCCAGAAGCAGCTCGATTTCTCGCTGTCGTACCAGATCAACAAGCAGTTCCAGGTGGTCTTTGAAGCGGCCAACCTGAACAACGAGAAATACTATGTCTACCAGGGTACGAAGCAATACAACGTGCAGAACGAACAATATGGCCGCACTTTCAAAGTGAGCCTGAAAGCCAGCGCCTTCTGATGATGACTGCAAATACCATGAAAAAAACCGTACTCTGCAGCGCTTTGCTGGCTGCTTTCTGCCTCAGCGGCATCGCGCAGGCCGCCCCCGCCAACGCTTTACCTTCCTTTACGCAGGAAGCGGAAGAGCTGGCCCGCCTGCCCGGCGGTGGCTGGCTGACCCTGGACAAGCACGGCTTGCGCCTGTTCAATGCAAGCGGCCAGGAGCAGGACCGCATCACCGTGCGCGCCAAGCAGCTTGACACGCGCATCGATGGCAATCGCGTGATTGCCGTGTTCCTGGAAGCGGACACGCAGCGCCCCCTGCCCGTCTCCGTCGATGTGCAAGCCGGCAAGCTGGTCAAGCTGGCGCCGTTTCCCGTGCCCATGTTTTCCGTGGAAGCATCCTGCCTGTACCGCGACGCGCAGCAGCTCGATCATCTGTTCTTGATCGGCAAGGATGGGCAAGCGGAACAGTGGGTGATGCAGGGCGAGCAGCGTAGCCTGGTGCGCAAACTCGCCTTGCCGCCGCACGCCAAGCATTGCAGAGTCGACGATGGCGCGCAGCGTCTGCTGGTGAGCGAGTCCGGCATGGGCGTTTGGGCATATGAGGCCGATTCCGAAGGCATGGGCAAGCGCGAAGTGGTCGCGCTGCGCAAACCGTATGGCCGGCTGGACGGCGGCGCCGGCGCGCTGGCCGTGCTGCCGGGCGGCGTGGCGGTACTCGACGGCAAGGCGGACAAGCTGCACCTGGTCACCCATCAGGGCAGTAAATGGACGGCGCAGCCAGCCCAAGCCCTCGCCTTGAACGTGCGCAAGGGCGACAGCCAGCTGGCGCTCGACGGGAATTCGTTGATGTTACGCGGCAAGAACGGTTGGCAAGCGCGGACCTTGCAGTGGAATGGCAAGGCGGAAACGCAGCCTGCGGTGGCCATCATCGCGCCGCAAGCGCAAACGGCGCCGATGGCGCGCCAGGGCGACGCGGCCGACGATCCAGCCATCTGGCTGTCCAGCAACCCGGCCGACGCACGCATCCTCGGCACCAACAAGAAACAGGGGCTATTGGTCTACGACTTGCAAGGCAAGCAAACGCAGCTGCTGGAAGTGGGCCGCCTGAACAACGTCGACGTGCGGCAGCATATCCAGTTCGGTGGTAGCAAGGTCGACCTGGCCGTGGCCACCCAGCGCGACGACAACAGCATGATGTTGTTCACCATCAATGCCAGCGGCGACGTGGCGGAAGCAGGCCGTTTTCCTACCGGCCTGAAAAGCATCTACGGCATGTGCTTGTACCAGCCTGCCAGCGGCGGCGTGGAGGCGTTTATTAATGACAAGGACGGCACTTTCCAGCAATACAGCATCGGCTTGAAAAGCGACAAGTTCAGCGCCACCCTCTTGCGCAGCTTCAAGGTCGCCACCCAACCGGAAGGCTGCGTGGCCGACGACGCCAACGCCCGCTTGTTCCTGGGCGAGGAAACGCGCGGCATCTGGACCACCTCGGCCAACGCCGCCAAGCCGGACGCCCTCAGCATGGTCTTGCCGGTGGGCGCGAACCTGGCGGCGGACGTGGAAGGCATGGCCATCTACCGCAAGCCGGGAGGCGCGCCCAACACCGGCTACCTGATCGTCTCCAGCCAGGGCGACAACAGCTACGTGGTGCTCGACGCACAAGCCCCTTATAAAGTGCGCGGCCGCTTCAAAGTGGGCTTCAACTTACCAGCCGGCATCGACGGCACCTCGGAAACGGATGGCCTCGACGTCACCTCCGCCAACTTGGGCGGCGCGTATTCGCAAGGCATGCTGGTGATCCAGGACGGCTACAAGCGCTTGCCCGATGGGCCGCAGAACTTCAAGTATGTGGCGTGGGGGGATGTGGCGAAGGCGTTGGGGCTGGAGTAATCAGGCAGGAGCGGGGGCCGGCTCCGCGAGGGAATGCGCCACAATGGGGTGCATTCAATCACGAGGGAACCAGCCCCGGCACTAGCTGCGCGGCATATCAATATGAAATGGCAGGCGCTTGCCGAACAAGTCCACCATGCCAGACACGAGCAGGCGCCGTGCGGACAATTCGATAATATTGACGGCCGACACGTCGCCATATTCCATCATATAGATACCCGATTCCTCCGCTTCGGGATGCGTATCCAGCATCCCGATCGCCAGCGCCCCTTCCTGCCCTTCCGGTATGCGCAAGCCGTGCAGGAAAAAGGCCGGCGGATACAGCGCCCACGACCATTCCGCATCCTCCGGCTCGGTCAAGCGCATAAACACATCATCGTCGCCGTGGATATCGATATTGAGCTCCAGCATGCCACTGCCATGAGCTTCCAGACTAATGCTTGATTTCGCTACATCCACTTCAAAATTGGTGTCGCCGATACTGAAAATTCCCATCAATACTATTCCTAAAGTACAAATAACTAAGCCACTCAGTATGGCTTCAACGAATACGACACAGCCAAACTAAATTCAACGATCATACGAAAAATAGAGATAATCAAATCTAACGTGCTAATTTCATGCCAAATTCCATAACATAAAATTATATATTCCCCCAGCCAACCAAGAGGATGTGCGAATCACAACACATCACACTTAGGTCACTTCCACTTACAATACCAGAAGTTAATGAATAATCCTAAAAATAGTTTCATTAACATATGGAATTTATCAATATAATTCATCTAAACAATCACAAAAAATAGCCAAGTACCTCTCTCACTCAATGCCATGGAAACATTATAATTCAACCTGCGCCATAATATTTTTAACATCAAAAGATGATTTCCATTTTTGCATAAATTTCACTTTTACCATTTGAATATTAATACTCGATCTTGGTACTCGAGAAGAAACAACAAAACATTTCTTTGTATAATCGGCATGCCTAACCTTTAGCTTATTTAGGGTATTCTCCAATTGATTCACAGCATGCTTTATATCAATACCTTTCAATTCAACATATATGGCTACGCCTTTCCCCACTTGATGAGGCGCCACTTCCAATAAGTAATCACAGCGTATTTCGCCTCCTGTAATAAGGCAATCATCGACCAATATTTTCGAAACAGATAATTGCCCTTTATTATTCAGTCGAAAAGCTCTACCATTTTCACCGCACACCACAATTTTATCTTTAGAATCATTTATACAGCGATCAGGAATTTGCATATTTTAAGTTTAAAAGATTATCAAAATCAGAATTTATATCATCAGATGCTCCATCAATAGCGTTTGCATCTATAAGGCGCAATTCCTTATCCAATATACACTTAACTACGCCATTCTCAACAGAGTACGCCGTTACCTCGTCAAAATTAATCGAGGAGTTCTTCCATTGCGACGACGCATATTTCCATGCCTTGGAATTTATTGGATTTTTTATTACTTCACTAGCCAAGATTGAAGAGTTAAATACACTTAACACATATGGGCTATGAGTTGTTATGAAAAATCTGTTATTTCTATCAGTCAGGTTATATATCGACGTTATAATTTTAACTATTTTTTGTTGAGCTTCTGGAAATAAATGCGCCTCAGGTTCCTCTATGAAAAATATATTTTTCTTATCTTCTCCATAGAAAAACGGGAGTAGAGACAATACAACAAGCATTGGCAAAGCTTCTTGTTGCCCCGATGAAGAATTTGCCGCATTGAGTTTGCATCGTTCCGATTCAATCCAATCTTGCCCATCCGCATACTTATAACGCCCTTTCAAGATAGATTCAATTAGATTATCTATTTCAACAAGAGAAATATCTCTTCCTCTCAAAAAATCCGGCCTATGACGCAATAAACTTTTAGATCTCTCATATGCTGAACCAAACTCTTTAAGGAATGGATCAATTGGAATATTTCCCGCCAAAAATGAAAAAACATTTTTCTGCAAATTAGAAAAAAACGAACGGCCTGCCGGTATGAAAGTTGAATGTTCAAGAAAACCAATTTCTAAATTCCTTAAAATTTGTTCTTTGGCCAAACTCAAAAACTCCATTTCTGGATTTTTAAATATCTTAGAGGTGGCCATATCAGAACCAATCTCCAACTCACTTTCATTCCTTCTTGCCGCCACAACAATCTTCTTTTTTACCTGATCAATTATTTTCGAATATTCGAAATATATTTTTAAATTTCCACTTTCATTTTTGTCAAAATTCTTAATTGATATTAAGACATCATTTAATTTATACTCAATAAGGAAATGTTGACCATCCCAGCTATATTTAGGAAATATCTCACAAAAATCAGAAATTGCATTTTTGCAAATCTTATCTCTTGCTAAATTCTCTCTCGCGGCATCAATAATTGACTCAGCAATAAAAGTCTTAAAGAAATAAACAAGTTTTGCTATTACGCTCTTACCACTTGCCTGCGGCCCTATCAATATGTTTATGCTTTTAATCTCTATTTCAGCATTCTTTACAGTCAAAAAATTTTCTATTTTCAAATGTTCCATTTTACTCCAATGCAATTATTATTTTAAATTTAAAAAACAAACAATCTTTTAATACCCCATCAATACGCATAACATCAACAGAAATCAAAGACATTCAGCTTTGGATTGACACTATGCTGATAGGTCGCAAGTACTAGCATGCCTTTGTTACGCGGATAATCCTACTGACGGTGCGACAGCGGAGATTGTAAATTAACATGACTGACTATGCCTATGGCAATCAGCGCGCTGAAAAAATCTCAAAAAAAATGAAGCTACCAATGAAGCGCAACATTAATGTGACAGCCCTCGAATATGGCAATGTTGCAATAGATATTTCTCAATTACAAGCCTTATTTTGATATAGTGTGCTACCGTGGTCTGTTTACCAGTCGGCAAATTCCTCAATCGTCCTGCTGTTGCCATATCGCCTTGTCGCCTTTCATATATATCAATGCACTGGCGGAACCTTCTTTTGCCACGACGATCCCGTCCGCTTTCAGCCTCAGCGATTTTTCAGGGTAGCTGTGCTGGAGCGAACCCTTGTCTTCCACTTGCCACACTTCCAGCCAGGCGAAATCGTCGCCGCCGTTGGACAAGGCATGTCCGGCACCGACGATGAGGGGCACCATATTTTGCCTGAACAGGAAAGCGATGCCCGCCTTCTTGCTGTCCTTGTTCCTGACGAGCACGGCCAGATCACCCTTGCCATCGCCATCGAAATCGCCGCGCAGGACAAACGGGTTCATGCGCGCGCTCACTTCGACCGATTCGCGTTTGGCCAGACTATCGAACTGGTGCGTTGCCCAGGCCGGCAATTGCGCCTGCGGCGGCAAAGCTTGTGCTCCAGCCATGCCGCCGGCAAACATCAAGGTGACGGTCACTGCCATGCTTTTGCAATTCATAGAGCGGCTCCATAGAGACAAAGAATCGGTGGCGGCACCCCACTGATCAGAGGTGTACTGGCAGAATAGCATTACCAGATAATACTTGCACTATTACAACAGTGCCCGCTCCACATCGCAGCCAGTACGGGCGAATAAATGCCATCCGTAGCAGATCGGCCAGCGACTAACGGCCTGTTGCATATTAGAATACCGCTCCATGACCTCCCCCGCCTCGACCTCCTCCCTCCCCGACAGCATCCTGCTCCCTTCCCTGGCCGTACTGGGAGGGCAGATTTCCGTCAACCTGGGGGCGGCGATTGCGAAGAATCTGTTTCCTGTCATCGGGGTTGAGGGGATTACAGCGTATCGCGTGGGGTTTTCGGCGCTGATCCTGCTGGCGATCTTCCGGCCGTGGCGTTACCGCCTGACGCGCAAGGATGTGCTGAACTTGCTGGTCTACGGTTCCGTGCTGGGGCTGATGAACTTGCTGATTTACCGGGCGTTTGCGCTGATACCGATCGGCATCGCCGTGGCCATCGAAGTGACGGGGCCGCTGGCCGTGGCGATGCTGTCGTCGCGCCGGCCGCGCGATTTGCTGGCCGTGGCGTGCGCCGTGTTCGGTCTCTATTTATTGCTGCCCCTGCAAGGTAGCCCGGGCAGCCTGGACCCGGTCGGCGTGGCCTACGCTCTGGGGGCGGCGCTGTGCTGGGCGCTGTATATCATCTTCGGCAAGCGCGCCTCGACCTTGCAGGGCGGGCAAGCCGTGGCCTGGGGCATGACGGTGGCGGCCATGGTGACGGTACCCATCGGCGTCGCGTATTCGGGCACGGCCCTGCTGGCGCCATCGATTGCGCTGATGGGCCTGGCAATCGCCATGCTGTCCAGCGCCCTGCCGTATTCGCTGGAAATCTTTGCCCTGCGCCGTTTGCCGCAAGGGGTGTTCGGCATGTTCAGCAGCGCGGCACCCGCCGTCAGCGCGCTGGCCGCCATGGCCGTGCTGGGAGAACTGCTGAGCCTGACCCAATGGCTGGCCATCGCCTGCATCGTGTTCGCGTCGGCCATGGCGGCGCTGGGCGCCCAAGGCGGCAAGCGCTAGCGGCATTCCCCCCTCCTGGAGCGCTGCCTGCGCCGCTTCCTGGCATCCATGTCCGTGCTGGCGAGCAGGTTTTGATGTGCGCCTGTAAAATGCCTCATCGCTCGCCACACATTGCCACACATTGCATGCCCGCCGCACCGATGACATCCACCTTTCGCTCTCTCTTCTCTCTTGCCTCCGCAGGTGTGCTGCTGACGCACGCTGCCATCACGCACGCAGCCGCCGCTCCCGCCACCCTGATCGGCAATGCCGAAGCGGGCAAGGCCGCGTTTCGCAAGTGCGCCTCCTGCCACCAGGTGGGGCCATCGGCGCGCGGCGGCTTCGGCCCCAAGCTGACGGGCGTGATCGGCCGCAAGGCCGGTGCCACCACCGACTATAAATACTCGGCGGCCATGAAAAACGCGAATATTGTCTGGACCGAGCAAAATCTGGCCGGTTTCCTGAAAGCCCCCAGCGATTTCATTCCTGGCAATAACATGCGCTTCTGGGGCATTGGGAACGCCCAGCAAGTGGCCGACTTGCTGGCCTATCTGCGCACGCAGTAAGCAAGCAATAAGCAAGCAGGTCAGGCACTGGCCTGCCCGCGTGCGGACAGGCAGACAGGCACGGCCCATCAAGCCATGACAGCAGCTCAAGCCTTCAGCGCTTGCAGCCAGCCCTTACGCTTCTTGTGCGCCGCCCGGATAACGCCCTTCATGCTTGAAGCCCCGTTCCAGCTGCTTGAATTCGCATTCGCGCCAGGGATGGGCACGGACAGGCATTGCTTCCCTTAGGGCTTGGCTGGCAGCTTGCGCACGCACAGATAGATGGAATACAGCGCCGCCAGCCCCACCAGCATGTACACGCCGCGCGACGCCGTCGACATCGCGCCCAGGATGCGGGCCACGATATCGATATCAAACAGGCCCACCAGCGCCCAGTTCAAGCCGCCCACGATCAAGAGGATCATGGAAATCCAGTCGACCACATTCTGGCGCTTGGCCGTCATTTCCTGTTTTGCCGCGCCGTCCGACCCTGCCTGTATATCCGCCATCTCAGCCCCCTGTGTATAAGAAGAAAGACCCGCCGCCGGGTCCGTGCAAGGAATAGTGTAGGCGCGGCAGCGGCATGCGCCAGTCGGACGATGCCGGGGATCGAGGTAGGACGAGTCTGGAATACGGCGGGTGATTTTATCTGGCAACAATTTCGACAATATTTAGCCGCTGTTGCCAAACAAGCAGTGACCAATTCCAATATGGAAATATTTATAGATTACTTAGTAACGCGCTGCTACACTCATTTCACCCCGGCAACTTCAGGGGACAAGCGCCACGCCATGCCGCCGGTATGGAAGACGGCGACCATGGGACAACAGCTGAGGGGACATGAATATTTCAAACATACGTATCGGTGTGCGCCTGACCACAGGATTTTTGCTTACTTCGCTTTTACTGGCCGTGGTGGTGGTCATCAGCACCTGGCAGTTGTCGGCGGTGAGCGGGGAAATCGATAGCAGCGTGAACCAGCGCTATGCGCGTATTGCGCAATTGCAGGCCACGCGCAACAGCACGCAAGAACAGCCTGCCCTGCGCGAACTCGACCAGCAGATCGCCACGCAATCGGCGCAGATGCGCACGGCGGCCGAGGCCGCGATGGCCCGCGCGCACGATACCAGCATGCTGATCATTGCGCTGGGACTGGTCGGCGGCGTGTTGAGCCTGGCGACGGCCTGGTTCATCAGCAGCGGCATCGTGCGACCCTTGCGGCATGCCGTCAAGGTGGCGCGCAAGGTGGCTGGCGGCGACTTGAGCGAGCATATCCGCGTCGATTCCCGTGATGAAGTGGGGCAATTGCTGCAAGCCCTGAAAGACATGAATGCCAGCTTGATCAATATCGTGGGCGAGGTGCGCGGCGGCACACACGACATCGCGGGCGCCTCGGGACAGATTGCGGCTGGCAACCAGGACTTGTCGCAGCGCACGCAGGCGCAAGCCAGCTCGCTGGAGCGCACGGCCGCCTCGATGGAAGAGCTGACGGGCACCGTCAAGCAAAATGCCGATAACGCACGGCAAGCCAATCAACTGGCGCAATCGGCTGCGGCGGTGGCCGGCAAAGGGGGTACGGTGGTGGCGCAAGTGGTCGACACCATGAGCTCGATCAACGCTTCGTCGAAAAAAATCGTTGACATCATCGGCGTCATCGACGCCATCGCCTTCCAGACGAATATCCTGGCCTTGAACGCGGCCGTGGAAGCGGCACGGGCCGGCGAACAAGGGCGCGGTTTTGCCGTCGTGGCCGCTGAAGTCCGTACCCTGGCACAACGCTCAGCCGGTGCGGCAAAGGAAATCAAGCAATTGATCGGCGACTCCGTGGAGCGGGTCGACGCCGGCGCGCGCCTGGTCGACACGGCCGGCGCCACCATGCGCGAGATTGTCGCCAGCGTGCACCGCGTAACGGACATCATGGGCGAAATCAGCATGGCCAGCGGCGAGCAATTGTCCGGCATCGAACAAGTCAATGCCGCCATCGTGCAGATGGAACAGGTCACGCAGCAAAACGCGGCTTTGGTGGAGCAGGCATCGACGGCGGCGGCCGGCATGCAGCAGCGCGCCACGCGACTGTCGGGCACAGTCGACATCTTCAAGCTGAGCCGTGACCAGGCACCTGCCCAGGCGCCGCACGGCATCAGCCTGGTGGCCGCACAGGCCAGCCACACCGTCACGACGCCGGCAAACCTGCCTGCCACAAACGTTAGAGCGCGGCTGAAAGCCTGAGTTCCCCCGCCATCGCTGCGCCGCTCTCAATATGCTATCGCCGCAGCTGCTTGTACATGACGGTGGTGGCATCCAGCCGGTCGCCGGCCGGCGCCAGCGCATATCCGGGGATGCTGCCCGCCACCACGTAGCCGAGCGACAAATACAACGGTTCGGCATGGTCGCCGCTGCGCGTATCCAGGGTCAGCAGGCTGCGCGGCAAGAGGCGCGCCTGCTCTTCCAGCGCCTGCATCAGCTGGCGCGCAAGGCCGCGCCGGCGGAAAGCGGGCGCGACCAGCAGCTTGCGCACTTCGGCCCGGTGCGCCTGGTTGGGATTGGTGTCCCAGTCCAGCTGCACGGCACCGGCCACCTTCCCGTCCACTTCGGCTACCAGCAGCAGGCGCACGCCGCGCGTGACGGCCGGCAACACGTTATCCACCCAGAACGCCTGGCTGGCCGCCGTGTCGAACGGCAAGATAAAACCGATGCTGGCGCCGTCGTGCACGCAGTCTTGCAGCAAGGCGCCCAGTTCCGGCAAGCGTTCCAGAATATCGGTGGACGAAAAGTGGCGTAGCGATGCGGACATATCAACCTCAGACAAGAAAGAGAAAATAGCGGGCACCGCTGTCTGGCGACGTCATAAACGCGCTGGCGCCGTGCAGCTGGTAGCGCAGACAGTCGCCGGCCAGCAGATCGTGCGAGCGGCCGTCAACCGTCACGTTCAGCTTGCCTTCCTGCAGCAACAGATGGTGTTCCATGCCGGGCCGGGGCGAGGCCGCGTAGGTGATCGTCACGCCTGCGGCCAGCTCGCATTCGAGCGCTTCGCCAGCCAGCGCGCGTGACGGGGGCGAGACGGAACGGCGGATAAAACCGGTAGCTGGGTCCGTCCACACGCTTTGCTGGGCCCGCAGCAGCAGGGGCGGGAAATCGTCCTCGACCATGCGCAGCAGGCGCGACATGGCCAGGCCATACGCGGCGCACAGCTTGCCCAGCACGACCGTCGTCGGGCTGACCTCGCCATTTTCCAGGCGAGATAATGTCGCGCGACTGACCTGGCTGGCACTGGCCAGCTGGTCCAGCGACCAGCCCCGCTCCACGCGCAACTGTTTCAGGCGCGCCGCCAGCCGCTGCTCCGTATCGTTCTCTGTGACGATTGAATTTTCCATATATGGGAACTTATCCCATAAACGGGAATATGACAAGTAATCGCTGCACAGTTGTTCAGCGCACAGACCTGCTGCCGGTCCTCCAGCAAGATCGCATCATCACTTCAAGGAGAAGCCATGTCCGCCACTCCCCCCTCTCCCCAGCCGCGCCAGGGCCAGGCGCCCGCACCGCTGGGCAGGGTCGAATTTCATTTGCAATACATCCGCTCGTTTGCCGACCCCACGTTCGACGCCGTGCGCGGCGCCCTGGTGCAGGTGGAAGAAGTGGCGTGGAAGAATTACCAGGATGGCCGCAAGGCGCCCGTCACGCAGAAGGCAGGACCGGGTTTTGCCGACCCCGACTACGATTTATCCGTGGAGTGGCTCGCCACGCGCGACCGCCTGCTGGCCGCCGAGGCGCGTCAGAAAGATCCGGCCACGCCGTCGCGCGTGCTGCTGATCTGCGGCGCGGCACGCAACGACGGTTCTTGCCCTGGTGAAATTTCGAAGACCTGGCGCATGACGCAATGGGCAAAAGAAGTGCTACAGGCGGACGCCATCGAAGCGGACGTGCTGGACCTGAGTTTGCTGACCTCTGCGTATGACTTGCACATTCATCCATGCAAGGGCTGCGTCTCGACGGCCATGCCCCTGTGCCACTGGCCGTGCAGTTGCTACCCGAACCATGGCGAACGCCAGACGAATGACTGGATGGCGGACATTTACGAGCGCTGGACGGCCGCGCACGCCGTCATCATCCTCACGCCCGTGTACTGGTACCAGACGCCCAGCGTGCTGAAACTGATGATAGACCGGCTCGTCTGCGCCGACGGCGGCAACCCGGACCCCACGTCCACGCATGGCAAGAAAGCCATGGAAGCGAAGGCGCTGGAATTGCAAGGCTGGAACTACCCGAAACACCTGGCCGGGCGCGCGTATGGCCTCGTCGTGCACGGCGACGTGGCCGGCATCGAAGGGGTACGGCGCGGCCTGTCGGACTGGCTGGACTGGATGGGCCTGGTCGACGCGGGCGCGAAATCACGACTGGACCGCTACATCGGCTATTACGACAGCTATGCGCAAAGCCATGAGACCTTGGACCGCGATACGAATATGCAGGAAGAAGTGCGCAACGTGGCGCGTGCCGTGGCCGTAGCCGTCAAAAGGCTGCGCGCAGGTGCGCTGGCGCCGCCCGATGCGGCATTACAAGCTCCGCGGCCAAAATGAAGCACGCACCTAAGCTGCCATGCGCGAGGCGTGGCGGCACAATTCCAGGAAACCCGTCAAACGGGGCGAGAGTATCTTCTTGGACTGGCGTATCAGGTAAAAGTTGCGCTCCAATGGCGGCAGCATGGTCTCCAGTTCCACCAGTTGCCCGCTGGCCAGCAGATCGGCCACCACCACGCGGGACAGGCAGGCGATGCCCAGCCCCGCCGCGGCGCCATATTTGATGGCTTCCGAATTGCTGAACTCGCCCGCAGGGCGCAGATAATGCAAGTACGGCACCAAGGCTTGCTCCACGGCTTCACGCGTGCCCGAGCCCGCTTCGCGCAGCAGCCAGCCCGCCTGGTTCAATTCCGTAAAACTGAGCAGATGACGCAGTTGCGCCAACCGATGCGTGGGCGCGGCCACGATCAGCATCTGGTCCGTCAGCCATGGTTCCACCAGCAAGCCCGCTTCGTGGCACGGCCCTTCGATCAAGCCGATATCGACACGGAACTCCGCCACGGCGGACGCGATGTCGGCCGTGTTGGCAATCGTCACCTGTGGAATGCTGCGCCCGTACTGCTGCGCCGCCTGGGCCAGTATCTGCGGCAGCAAATAAATGCCTATCGTCGTGCTGGCGCCGATTTGCAGGCTGACGGGCACGGACGGCTCGGCGCCCGCAAACTGGCGCTCGATGCTGGCGGCCCCGTCGCGCATTTGCCGCGCCTGCGGCAGCAGCAAACGGCCATTGTCATTGAGCAGCAAACGCTTGCCCACCCGGTCGAACAGTTGCGCGCCCAGCAAGGTTTCCAGCTCATTCAGGGAAGCGCTGGTGGCCGATTGCGATAGTGCAATCAACTCGCCGGCCGCGCTGGTGCTGCCCGTGTCCGCCACGGCCAGAAAAATCTGCAGTTGCCGCAAAGTTAAGGCCATCAAATCTATCTATTTAATTGGTTAAACATACAAAAACAATCCGTTTTACCATTTAATCTACGAACTGTACAGTCATGCCATACGAACAAAGAACCATGGAGTACGGCATGTCTACTCTCTCAACAAGCAACACAACAAGTTTCAGCGACCGCTATGGCCGCCTTTTTCCGGGCCTGCTGCTGAGCGGCGCGATCGCCTATGGGGCCATCGCGCTGGGTAAGCTGGAATGGATGCAAAGCCACGGCATGAGCGCCCTGACCCTGGCCATCATGCTGGGCATTGTGCTGGGCAACAGCGTGTATGGCCGCCTGGCGCCCGCTTGCGGCGCGGGCGTGGCATTTTCCAAACAGACATTATTGCGACTCGGCATCATCCTCTACGGCTTTCGTTTGACCTTCCAGGATATCGGGCAGGTGGGCCTGGCCGGCATCGCCATCGACGCGCTGGTGCTGGCGTCCACGTTTGGCCTGGCCATGTTGCTCGGCACCAAGGTGTTCAAGCTGGAACGCAACAGCGCCATTCTGATCGGCGCGGGCAGCTCGATCTGCGGCGCGGCGGCCGTGATGGCGACGGAACCCGTCGTCAAGGGGCGCAGCGAAGATGTGACTGTCGCCGTCTCCACCGTCGTGGTGTTCGGCACCATCGCCATCTTTCTGTACCCCTTGCTATACCGGTGGAATCTGGACTGGCAGGTGCTGGGCGCCACGCCTGAGGCCTTCGGCGTGTATATCGGTTCGACCGTGCATGAAGTGGCGCAAGTGGTGGCGGCCGGCAAGTCGATCGGGCAAGAAGCGGCGAACGCGGCCGTGATCGCCAAAATGGTGCGCGTAATGATGCTGGCGCCGTTTCTCGTCATCCTGTCGGCGGTGCTGGCGCGCGGCACGGCCAAAGGAGGCAACAGTGGCCACGACAAGGCAGCCAAACTGGCCATTCCCTGGTTCGCCTTCATCTTCATCGGCGTCGTCGCCTTCAATTCACTGGGCCTGCTGCCAGCGAGCGCAGTGTCCACCATTACCGACTTCGACACGGCCTTGCTGGCCATGGCCATGGCGGCCCTGGGCTTGACGACGCACATGTCGGCCATCCGCCGCGCCGGCATCAAGCCCCTGCTGCTGGCGGGCCTGCTGTTCTGCTGGCTGATCGCCGGTGGCGCCGCCATCAACCATGGGGTCGCCAGTCTGTTTGCATGAACTTGGCCAGTTTCGGGCCAGGCTAGCCGACGCGGGAGCCGAAAACTTCGTACAATATGCGTGTTTTGACTCTCAATCCGGCTTCGGCCCCACCCAGGAACACCCATGCATCTCTCGAACTGGCTGCTTTTCTGCAGCGTCGCCCTGCTCGTCACGTTTTCTCCCGGCCCGGCCGTCTTGCTGGCCATCTCGAACGCCATCGCCGTCGGCCCGCGCCGCGCGATGATCAGCAGCATGGGCAATGGCTTTGGCCTGTTCATCATTTCCGGCGTGGCCATGGCCGGCATGGGCGTCGTGCTGGCTACCTCGGCCACGGCCTTCATGCTGCTGAAACTGGCTGGCGCCCTGTATCTGGTGTACCTGGGCATCAAGCAATGGCGCAGCAAGACCAGCGTCGTGGCCGATGCGCCCGTGGTGGCTGGCGCGGCGAATCCGAATTCCTTCTGGAAACTCTTCCGCCAGGGCTTGACGGTCGCGCTGACCAATCCGAAAGCCATCCTGTTCTTCTCGGCACTGTTCCCGCAATTCATCACGCCAGGCGAACCGGTGGCCATCCAGTTCACCGTGCTGACCACCTCGTTTGTCGCCTGCGCCATGCTGGCCCACTTGTTCTACGCCAACCTGGCGCGCCTGCTGAAAACCCAGCTGGCCACGCCGGGCCGCGCCAGGCTGTTCAACCGCATCACGGGCGGCGCCTTCGTCTTGCTGGGCCTGAGCCTGCTGCGCTTGCGCGCCAAGACGGCGTAAAGTCACTGCGCCGATAAAAACGCCTCGATGCTGGCCGCCAGGGCCAGCGGCGTTTCATTCATCGGATAGTGTCCCGCATTGCCCAGCACCTCCAGCCGGGCTTGCGGGTACCACGCCAGGTAGGTGCGGCGCATCAGGGCCGCGTCGAAACGGGGATCGTGCTCTCCCACCAGCGCCAGCAAGGGTAACGGCGACGCCGCCCGCATCACTTCACCGCTGAAATCCGTCCCGCTCCACGCCAGAAAACAGGCGGCAAACGCGGCCGGATCCGACCTTTCCCACGAGTATTGCGCCTTCCAGTCCAGCCATGTGGCTGGCAAGCGTCCGCCCGTGCTGCGATCTATGATGGCGCGCCGCGCTTGCTGGTTGCCGCTGGCGTCGAGAAACAGTTGCCGCGCTGCCCCGTCCAGCGCCACGCCGCAGCTGGGCACGGGCGCCACGGCCACCAGTTTGCGCAGGCGCAAGGGCGCCAGCAAGGCCAGCCGTTCCAGCGCCATGCCGCCCATGGAGTGCCCGACCACGCTGAAGGTGGCAAAGCCCAGCGCATCGGCCAAGGCCAGGGCGTCGCGGGCAACCTCTTCCATCGAATATTCTCCTGCTGCGCCCCGCATGCCGCCATAGCCGCGATTATCCATGAAGACATAGCTGAAAGCGCCGCCATCGAGGGCCGCTTCCATCGGCGCAAAGGCCTGCGCGTCGCCAAACCAGCCGTGCAGGACGATGACGGCGTGGGAGCCATGGCCCACGCGATGATAGGTATTGTGCATACACACTCCTGAAAAAGAGTGTGATGGTAAGCGGACAGCAGGCGGCCCGCCTTCGATAGCAGGTCAAATACTGTAGAGTACGGGCCATGGATGATTTTTATACGGAAGTGCCGCGCCCCTTGATCGCCACCGCGCGCGACCATGCCCCCGGCCAGATGTTCCCCAGCCACAGCCATGCGCGTGGGCAATTTGCGTATGCGGCGCGCGGCGTCATCAGCGTGTACACGCCGCAAGGCAACTGGCTGGTACCGCCGCAGCGGGCTTGCTGGGTACCGGCCCATCTCATCCACGGCATGCGCATGCATGGCGCCGTGACCATGCACAACGTGTTTATCGATCCTCCCGCCATCGTCGGGGCCGGCTTGCCGCTCCACTGCCAGGTATTGGACGCCTCGCCGCTGCTGCGCCAGTTGCTGGCCGAGGCCGTGACCATCGATGCCTTGTATGCGGAGCAATCGCGGGCCGGACGACTGATGGGCTTGCTGCTCGACGAAATTGCCGCTGCCAGGCCCCTGCCCCTGAGCGCGCCCCTGCCCCAGGAACCCCGGCTGGCGCGGCTGTGCATGGACATGCTGCGCCAGCCCAGCCTGGACAGCCGCCTGGATGCGATGGCGATGCAGGCCGGCATGAGCCGGCGCACTTTTACGCGGCAGTTCCGCGCCCAGACGGGACTGGCCTTTGCCCAATGGCGCCAGCAAGCGTGCCTGCTGGCAGCCATCACGCGCCTGGCCGAGGGGCAAGCCGTCACCAGGATCGCGCTCGATCTCGGTTATGCCAGCCCCAGCGCCTTCACGGCCGCCTTCCGCCGCGTGCTGGGCCAGGCGCCCAGCGATTATCTAGACTAGGAAATAATCGCGGCGATGCGCTGCGCCAGCGCCTGCGCCAGTTTCTGCACATGGTAGCCGTCGACAAAACCATGGTGGGCCTGCGCGGAAAACGGCACCCGCATGCGGCCATCCGGCTGCGCGGGGCCGAACTTGCCCCAGGTAAAAGTCGGGATGTCGGCGTCGCAGTGGCGGTAGATCGGGTGTTCGATGGCCGCCAGGTCCAGCCACGGCAGGCAGGTGATGAAGATGTTGTTGCGCTGCTGGCGCTCCGTCTCACCCTCGCCCGTATTGATCAGCGCGCTGCTCGCTTCGGCGAAGCGTTTCGCTTCCAGGCTGCGTGCGATGAAGAGATCGAGCTGGTCCGTCATCGTGAAACGCGTGTAGTTCAGGTTATCGTCGCCGTTGATAACGGTATAGGAAGCGGGGAAATCGTCAATCCTGATCACTTCGCCCTGGTAGATGCGGTACATGAAGTTGTCGATTTCCCTGACCGTATTGAGCAGGCAAAACAGGAAGAAGTGGAACACGGGAATGTGCCGTTCCTTGCACCAGGGCCGGAAGTCCGGCACGTCGAGCTGGAAGTTGATGTTGACGAGGGGATTGTCAAACGCCCGGAACAAGTCATAGCGGTCGCGCCGCTTTTCAAAATTTTTCATGCGGCGAGTGTAGACGATGGGGTGCTGGCGGGCAAGTCACGCTGCCTCGCCACCGTGCGCCACGCCCCGCTGCACTTTCCACGCCAGCGGCAAGGTCAGCAGCAATACGGCCGCCAGCGCCAGCAGGGCCGTGGGCACGCTGGTATGGTCGCCCAGCGCGCCGAACAGCACGGGCGACAGCGCGCCGCCGCCGATGCTGCCCGTATAGAACAGGGCGAATGCATGCTCGCGCTTGCCGGGCTGGGCCAGTTCCGGCACCGCGCCGTACAGCACGGACGAGGTGCCGTTCAGCGCCAGCCCCAGCAGGGGCAGCATGGCCATGATGCCTGCCAGCGGCAGCCAAAGGGCCGCGACGATGAGCACGGACGTCATCGATTCGGTCAGCCACACAGTCTTCATCATGCCGATGCGCGCGCCCAGATAGCCGCACAGCAGCTTGCCGAAGGCGCCGCCCACAAACAGCAGCGATAGGGCCACGCCGATGCCGGCCGTGCCCGCGCCCTTGCTTTTCAACAAGAATGGCAAGAAAGTGAGAAAGCCCATGCGCACGGCGCTGTCCAGGGTGCCCGTGGCCAGCAGCGCGCGAAAGCTGCCTTTCGAGCCGCTGCCCCCGATGGTCTTGCCCGCCTTCCTGCTGCCGGCCCGCAGCTCGCCCGGCTTCGGCAGCAACCACCATAGCAAGCCGGCCGCCGCCAGGCCCAGCAGCCCCAACAGCGAGACGCTGGCTTGCCAGCTGCACACCAGCAACAGCAAGCCCACCAGCGCGGGAATCAGGGTCTTGCCGATGTCGCCGGCGAAGTTGTAGTGCGACAGCGCTTCCTTGACGCCGCCGCCCGCCTCGTGCGTATCGGTGACGATGGACGAAGCCAGCGGATGCTGGGTGCTGGCCCCCAGACCGCCCAGCAGCAAGGCGAACAGCAGCACGGCCAGGCCACCCGCCTGCCCCGCGATCAGGTAAGCGACGCCGGCCAGCGCCGTACCGCCCACCAGCATGCGCTCGCGTCCCCAGCGTCTGGCCAGGCGGCTGGCCAGCAATTGAAAACCGGCCATCATGCCCGAGTAGGAACCGCGCAACAGGCCCACCATGGCGTAACTGATGGCAAACTGCGCCTGCCAGATGGGCAACAGCACATAGATCACGTCTGTCAAGCCGTCATGCACGGCATGTGCGCTACAGGCGGCGAACAGCGAGCGGCGGCGGATCGATTTGTCGGAGGGAGGTGCTTCCGGGGACAGCGCGGCGGCGGATGGTTCGGTCATGACTGTGCATGCAGGAAATCAGGAGGCGACCAGCTTACTACAAATTGCAAACTGGCATCTTGCTCGCCTGGCGTCCCCTTACAGGCGCGCCTGCTTGCGCTGCCGCATCAGGCCAAGCAGGGCAAGACCGGCCAGCAGCATGGCGTAGGTGGACGGTTCCGGCACTGCCGGTATGTCGACGTTGCGAACAGCGGTACCGTCCACGATATCGAAACCGCTGCCTGTGCCGCTGCAGCCATTGCCGCCGATGCGCGCGCCGTCGCCCGTCGACACATACGAGGTGGCGGAATAGAGCCCGCCGCATGCGCTTCCCACGCCCGTCACGCTGGTGCCCGCACCTACGCTGACATAGTCCTTTGCCAGAACGGTGCCGATGAACTCGCCGCTGGCCCCCAGGCTCGTGTAGCCGCCACTGTTCCAGATGACGCTGTTGCTGGCATCGGCATTGATCAAGACAATTTTCATGGCCGCCCCCGTGACCAGGTAATCGTCGATATTGAACACCCAGGATTGATTGGGCCGGTTCTGTCCATCCAGGGTCAGCGTGATGCCGGCCGTGGTCGACAGATTGGCCGCCGTAAATACCCCCGGGTACAGCGTGGTGTCGAGCGTCATGGTCGTACCCAGGGCGGTACCCTGCCGCATATTCTTCAGTGCGGCCTGCGCGGCGCCGATCTGTTGCGCATTGCTCAGCACGTTCCCCGGCAGCGCGGCAAGCGGGCCTGCACCATGGGTGGTGCTGCTGGCGGACAAGGTAACCGCTCCCAGCGCCGCCACCTTGCCGGCCACAGTGGCATGGGCGCCGACGGTAGCGGCGCCGCCACTGAGCATATTGCCGCTCACCACCGCATTGGCGCCGATGGTGGATGCACCCAGAGACAGCAGATTGCCGCTGAGCTGCGACGCGGCGCCCATGGTGGCGACATCGCCCGAGACGATATCGCCCGTGACGGTCGAGTTGGCGCCGGTGGTGGCATAGGTGAGTGCAAACACGGAAGCGCCAGCTAGCGACTGGCCAAACAGGGGCACGCCTTCGGCGTGGACTTGCGCGGCAGTGCATGCCAGCGTAACGAGCAGCGCCAGTGTCGATGGAGGCAATTTCATGGGATTCTTTTTGCGCAGCCTGCGCATGAATGGAGTCACGTGCGTATGCCGGGACGGCTTGAGGAAGGCGCCGCGAAAAAAAGCGCGCAGCGTATCCCGGGCCATCATGGCCAACTTGAGAAAGAATGGTCGTTTCGCGACAAGCGGCAGGCAGCAGAGGTGAAACACCTGAAACGATATCGTCGAATGCAGCAAGCCAGTACGACTGCGCGCAAGGGCCGGTAGGCGGGGAAGTACCGCGGGGGATGGGCGGCGGGCGGTCAGTTGTTCCGATGGGCGGGTCATGGTGACAACATGACGCATCGGAACTGGTAAATTGCTTAAAGGAAATAGTACAGCGCCTGTCGGCAATTAGCCAGTCAATTATTGCTATGAGGAAACTTGCATCATTTTCTGTCGCATTTCACCCCCCTTGGCACAGCCCTCCCCTGTTTTGCGGGGCATAAATATAGCGCCACTGGCGCAGGGCCGTGGTATAAATGCCATATACACCTTGTACCTTTTATCTGAGGCCAGCACTACCATGACGTCCTCCAGCGACACCCCGGGCCAAGCCGGGAAAAAGGCCGGCTGCAGCCAGTGCCAGCAAGCCGAGCCACTGGGCTTCGATTTCACCTTTGCCTATCAACCGATCGTCAACCTGTCCACACGCTCGATCTTTGGCCATGAAGCCTTGGTGCGCGGTCCCAACGGCGAATCGGCATACTCGATCTTGTCCCAGGTCAACGACGAAAACCGCTATGTATTCGACCAGGCTTGCCGCGTGCGCGCCATCGAGGGTGCGGCCCGGCTGGGCATCCAGGAATATCTGTCCATCAATTTTCTGCCGAACGCCGTGTATCGCCCCGAGGCGTGCATCCAGGCCACTTTTGCTGCGGCGCGCGAATACAATTTCCCCATCAGCCGCATTATTTTTGAAGTGACCGAGGGCGAAGAAGTGCGCGACCGGCCCCACCTCGTCAACATCTTCCATGAGTATCGGCGCTTCGGCTTTCAGACTGCCATCGACGATTTCGGCGCAGGCTACGCGGGACTGACGCTGCTGGCGGAGTATCAGCCGCACATCATCAAGATCGACATGGAACTGGTGCGCGGCATCGAGGCCAGCGCGCCCAGGCAGGCGATCGTCAAGGGCATCATCGCCATTTGCAAGGAACTCAACATTCAAGTCCTGGCGGAGGGCATCGAAACGGCCGCCGAACGCGATTGTTTGCGGGCGATGGGCATCGACTTGATGCAGGGATATCTATTTTGCAAGCCAGCATTGATGGCCATCGGCGTGATCAACCCGGCAGCGTGGTGACAGGCAGTCACCACGCCCCGATCTGCTCCGGCCTTACTTGCCCATCGCATCCTTTTTCATCTCGTCCTTTTTCATTGCATCCTTCTTCATGCCGTCTTTCGCCATGGCATCTTTTGCCATGCCATCCTTGGCCATGTGATCCTTCTTCATGTGTTTCTTGGTCATCGGCTTGTGCATGCCATCCTTGTCCATCGCATCTTTGTGCATGGCATCGGCCGAAGCGTCCTTGGCCATAGCGTCTTTTTTCATGGCGTCCTGGGCGAACGCGGCACCCGACATGAGGATGGCGGAAGCGATGATGGCGGTGATGGTGGTTTTCATGATATGTCCTTGTCTCTAGGTTAAATGGGCAAGTGCCCGGTGTGAAAGCGACTACGGTGCTGCAGGTGTTGCTAAAAGTGTTCAGGAACCGCCAAACCAGTTGTAGCCCTGATTCTCCCAATACCCTCCCGGATACGTATTCGTCACGAAGATGGCCTGGATGTGCTTGGGATTCTTGTAGCCCAGTTTGGTGGGCATGCGCAATTTCATCGGGTAGCCATATTTCGGCGGCAATTCCTGCCCGTCATACGTCAAGGCCATGATGGTTTGCGGATGCAGGGCCGTGGCCATGTCGATGCTGGTGAAGTAATCGTCGGCGCACTGGAAACCGATGTATTTGGCCGTCGTGTCGGCGCCGACCCGCTTCAGGAAGTGCGAAAACGGCACGCCGCCCCACTTGCCGATGGCGCTCCAGCCTTCCACGCAGATGTGGCGCGTGATTTGCGTTTCCTGCGGCAAGGCACGCAACTGCGGCAAGCTCCACGGCTTCCTGTCGGCGATCAAGCCGCTCAACTCCAGGCGCCAGGCGTCGCCATCGACCTCTTCCACCTCGTCCTCGCCGTAATACGCGTTGAAGGGAAACGGCCGGGTGATCATGGAATCGGGATACGTCGGCGCCAATTTGTTCGGGTCGAAGAGCCAGCCCTGCACCCGGTCGTTGAAGCGCGAAACTGCCGTCAAGGCTGTCTCGATGCTGGAAGCGTCGCTGACGTTACAGCCCGTCAGCAAGGACAGGCCACCCAGGCTCAGGCTGCGCTGCAAGAACAGGCGGCGCGACGGCTGTTTGATCTGGCGCAAGGCGTCCGCCAGCATGGCCTGGCCCGGCTCTTGCACAATGATGGTTTTTTTCATGCTCATCTCCCGTACCCTACCTGTTAACGGCCGCGCAGCATGGCGACCAGGGTGCGCGGCACCAGCGCCACCATCAGCAAGTGCACGCCGACAAAGCCCACCAGCAACGCCATGGAGATGAAGTGGACTCTGCGCGCGCTCTCATAGCCGCCCATCAGCTCGCGCAGCAGGGGAAACTGCACGGATTTCCACAGCACCAGGCCGGACAGCACCAGCACGATGCAGTCAAGCATGACGAACAGATAAGCGGCGCGCTGCACCATGTTGTAGCGGTGCGGGTCCGCATGCGCCAGCTTACCCTTCAGCGCGGCGACAACATCGGCCAGCAGCAGGCGCGGCGAGAGGGGAAAGAACTGGCGCCGCAGCCGTCCCGTGACAATATTAATGATCAGATACAGCAAGCCATTGGCCACCAGCAGCCACATGGCGGCGAAATGCCATTGCAGGGCGCCGCCCAGCCAGCCGCCCAGGGTCAGGGCGCGCGGCAGCTCGAACGGGAAGAATGGCGCCGCGTTGTAGATGCGCCAGCCGCTGGTGGTCAGTATCACGACGGCCACGGCATTGAGCCAGTGCGTGAGACGCAGCCAAACGGGGTGGATCACGGCATTTGAAACAGTAGGCGTAGACATCACAACACTCCTTTCGCGCATTGCGCTGTGCTGACGGCTTGCAGGATGGCGCTGCTGTCGGCCCGCTGCACGAAGGCGACCACTTGCAGGTTCTCGGGGCGCCAGCTGGCGGGCAGCCTGACTTCGCGGCGCAGCTGGGCGCGGCCTTGCGCCAGCGCAACTGGCCCCAGCCACAGGCGCACGGCCGCATCGTGCTGCAGTGTGGCGCCGCGGTTTTCGCCGCGCAGCACTTTCGAGACGATGCCGCTTTCGCTGATGGCCACATATAACTGGCCGCCCGTCTGCGCGTCCGGCGCGTTGGCATTGGCTTCCAGCAGCAGCTTGCCACCCGGCCCCGGGGTGGCGGCCAGGCTGATGTTGACGGCCGCAGCGGTCGCGTTGATGCGGCGGATGGCGGCCGGCAGCTGCGTATCCCAGCTGCGCAATTCCATGCCGCCGACGAAAAACTGGGGCGTGTAGGCCACTTGACGCGGCTGGTGGCGCAGCAGCTCGGCCTGGCGGGCGTCGAATTGCGCCTGCGCCAGCGGGTCCGTCCAGCCGATCTGGTCCCAGTACGTGACGTGCAGGGCCAGCGGCACGATCAGGCTGGCCGCCCCCGCTTCCTTGCGCAAGGCGTTCAGGCGCCGGTCGGCGGGCGGACAACTGGAGCAGCCTTCGCTGCTGTACAGCTCCACCAGCGCCGCCGTGCGTGGCCCGCTTTGCACGGCGCAGCGCTGGCCGGCCGCCATCTGCGCGTAAGCGGGTGCCGTCGCGGCCCACAGACAGAGTGGAACGAGGCTGGCGGCGAGGCGGTGCTTGATATGCATGATGACTACCCGTTATAGTGAATCAAGAAACGTGCTTGCTTGTCAATTCGCCGCGATGGCCGAATTGGTTACAACCACCTGCCATTATTTTTAGATTTATTTTTCTCAACGTCTGTCACCAAAGGCCTGCATGCAACGAATACCTGTTAGCGAGCAGTTGCACGGCACGGAATTGCGGCTGCACGGCTTGATGCTGCGCGGGCTCGAGGGCGATGCGCTGGCGTATCGCAGTTTCTTGCAGGCCACCAGCGGCCATTTGCGCGCGTTTTTGCGGCGCCGCCTGCTACGCTGGCCGGACGAGGTGGAAGACCTGGTACAGGAATGTTTGCTGGCCATCCACAACCAGCGCTTGACATATGACACGGGGGTGCCGCTGACGTCGTGGATTCATGCGATCGCGCGCTACAAATTGATCGACTGGCTGCGCCGACACGGGCGGCGCGAAGCGCAACACTTGCCGTATGACGAAGAAGACAGCGCGCAGGAACTGTTTTCCAGCGCCGACGCCGAGGCGGCCGAGGCCAGCCGCGATCTGGGAAAATTGCTGGCCAGCTTGCCGGCACAGCAGCGCGACGCCATCGTGCATACCAAGCTCGACGGCTGGTCCGTGCGCGACACGGCGGCCGCCATGCAGATATCGGAAGCCAGCGTCAAGGTGGCCGTGCATCGCGGCTTGAAGGCACTGGCGGCCAATTTAAGGATAGAAGGAAGCACATCATGAAAACCGATGACTTGATCGCCATGCTGGCCAGCGGCCCCGACGTGGCCGCCGCGCCGCCCCCGGGCGCCCGCTGGCGCGCCCCCGCCACCTTGGGCGCCGGCCTGCTGGCCAGCGTGGCCTTGATGGCCATGCAGCTGGGCGTGCGGCCCAACCTGGAACAGCTGGCACTGCTGCCCGATTTCTGGATCAAGGTCGGCTTTGTCGTCTGCCTCTGCCTGGCGGCCTGGCATGTCGGCCGCCGCCTATGCGCGCCGGGCGCCGCCACGCGCGCCCTGCCCCTGCTGCTCGCCATGCCCCTGCTGCTGATGTGGGCGCTGGGCGCCATCGTCCTGCAGGAGGCCCCGCCCGAACAACGGGCCGAACTGTTCTGGGGCGCCACCTGGCGCAGCTGCCCCTTGCTGATCGCCCTGCTGTCGCTGCCCATACTGGCCGCCGTGCTGCGCCTGATGCGCCAGTTGGCGCCCACGCGCCTGCGCCTGGCGGGCGCGGCTGCCGGCTTTGCCGCCGGCGCCATGGCAGCCCTCGTGTATTGCCTGCACTGCCCGGAGCTGGCGGCCAGCTTCGTCGGTTTCTGGTATGTGCTGGGCATACTGGTGCCGACCGCCATCGGCACGGCCCTTGGCCCCACAGTGCTGGCCTGGTAAGGGGCCGGCAAGCTCATCTGCACACTTTGATAAAGAGTTGAATCCGTTCTTTGTAACCGTTCGTATAAGTCAGGCAGCCTGCAGTTTCTTGGACTTGTCTGTCAACGCTAACAAAAATCGGGAGAATCGAAATGTCTTTATCACAGTCGAAAACCACCCTGGGCGCCGCACTCCTGGGCAACCTGCTGGCCCTGGCCATCGCGCCAGCCGCCTACGCTTCCAGCCACCGCGAAGCGCCGTTCATCACGCAAGCCCCCAAAGTCGACGCCACCGACTTCTATATGTTCCGCAGCTATGAAACGGGCCGCAGCGCCTACACCACCCTGGTGGCCGACTATATTCCCCTGCAAGACGCCTACGGCGGCCCGAATTACTTCGCCATGGATCCCAACGCCCTGTACGAAATCCATATCGACAACAATGGCGACGGCAAGGAAGACCTCACCTTCCAGTTCCGCTTCACCAACACCATCAAGGATGGCCAATTCACGGTGGGCGGCAAGAAAGTCTCGATTCCGCTGGTGATCAACGGCGGCGCCATCGATTCCGTCAATCCGGCCGGCCTGAACGTGCGCGAAACCTACAGCGTGACGGTGGTGCGGGGCGACCGCCGCACGGGTACGCGCAGCAGCGTCACCAACGCCACAGGTGGCGGCACAACCTTCGACAAGCCCGTCGACAATATCGGCAACAAGGCCATCCCCAACTATGCCGCGTATGCCGCGCAGCATGTATACGCCGTCAACATTCCCGGCTGCGCCACGCCGGCACGCCTGTTCGTCGGCCAGCGCAAGGATCCCTTCGTGGTGAATTTGGGCGAAACGTTCGACTTGATCAACATCAAGGCGCCTGCCACGGAGTTTGCCGCGAATGCAGAGTCTGCTGCCAAGGATGACCTGGCCCGCAAAAACGTCACGGCTATCGAAATGGAAGTGCCGACCACCTGCCTGACAGCGGGCAGCGATCCTGTCATCGGCGGCTGGACCACGGCCAGCCTGCGCCAGGGACGACTGCTGAACCCGGCACCCGGCACGGCTACGGGGGCCTCGAAGGAAGGCGGCGCGTGGGTGCAAGTGTCGCGCCTGGGCATGCCGCTGGTGAATGAACTGGTCATCGGCCTGAAGGACAAGGACCGCTTCAATGCCAGCAAGCCGTCCGGCGACGCGCAATTTGCCGATTACGTCACCAACCCGACGGCGCCGGCCCTGGTGGAAGTACTGTTTGGCTCGGCAGGCGCCAAGGCGCCCACCAACTTTCCGCGCAACGACCTGGTGGCCACTTTCCTCACGGGCATCAAGGGCGTGAACCAGCCCGTCACCGTGACGGCATCGGAAATGCTGCGCCTGAATACGTCGATCGCCGCCACCAATGTCGGTGCGCAAAACCGCCTCGGCGTCATCGGCGGCGATAACGCGGGCTTCCCGAACGGCCGCCGCCCAGGCGACGACGTGGTCGACGTGGTGCTGCGCGTGGCGATGGGCAAGCTGTGCACCCTGAACATCGGCTGCGCCCCGGCCGACGCTCCCGCCGGCGCTCTGCATTTCACGGATGGCGCCTTCCTCGACGAAACATCGTTCACGGCAGGTTTTCCCTACCTGAAAAATCCCGTGGCCGGCTCGCCGCAGCTGTAACAAGGAGAACGCGATGAAAAAGCTCTATGTAATCGGCGCCCTGGCGCTCACGGCCCTGCTCGCCGGCTGCGGCGGCGGTGGCAGCAGCCACGGCGGCGATAACGGCAATGGCGGCGTCAACCCGCCCCCCGTGGTCTTGCTCGATGCGTTTTATGTGGCCGTCAGCAACGTGATCCTGACCACCAGCGATGACAAGGATGGCGTGGGCATCGACGCCATCATGGCGACGTCTCCGGAAAACACGGAGCCGGTGCCGCTCTAAGCCCCTGCGGGCGCCGGGGAGTCCGCTCTCCGGCGCCCGTGCCAATTCCTGTCGATGGCGTCCACCATGAAAACACCGATTTCCCTGCTGTGCGCCTGCCTGCCTTTATTCGCACTGGCCGCGCCCTACACGCCGAAAGATGGCAACGCCATCATCGAACAGTTGCCGCGCCGCGCCGACGCCACGCAGCTCGCCCTGCGCGGCCTGCGCCAGCAACTCGATGCGACGCCACAAGACATGGCCCTGGCCACCAGCCTGGCGCAGCGCTATATTTCCTTGGCACGCAGCGAAACGGATCCGCGCTACCTCGGCTATGCGCAAGCGGCGCTGGCGCCCTGGTGGCGGCAAGCGGCGCCACCGCTGCCCGTGCGCGTGCTGCGCGCCACCATATTGCAAAGCACCCACCATTTCAGCGCCGCCCTGCAAGACCTCGACGCCGTCATCGCGCAGCAGCCGCAAAATGCCCAGGCCTGGCTGACGCGCGCCAGCGTGCTCACCGTGCAGGGCGACTACGCGCAAGCGACGGCCAGCTGCGCGCGCCTGTCAGCCCTGACAACACAGCTGGTCACCGTCACCTGCCTTGCCAACGTGACCAGCGTCACGGGCCGTGCCGCCAGCAGCGAGCGTTTGCTGGACCTGACCTTGCAGAGGAGCGCCGGCGCGGCGCCCGAGCTCGATAGCTGGGCCGCAACCCTGCTGGCGGAAATGGCCACAAGGCGCGGCGAGAACGCCATCGCCGAGGCGCGCTATAAACAGGCGTTGGCGCGGCAGCCGCGCGACAGCTATCTGCTGGGCGCCTACGCGGATTTCCTGCTCGACCAGCAGCGTCCGCAGGAAGTCGTCAAATTGCTGAAAGACCAGCAGCGCATCGACGCCCTGCTGCTGCGTTACGCGCTGGCGCTGCAATCTCTGCCCGACCAGAAAACGGCATTCCTGGCGGCAAAAGCGGAACTGGCGGCCCGCTTCAACGCGGCCATGCAGCGTGGCGATACCGTGCACCAGCGCGAACAGGCGCGCTTTGCCTTGTTCCTGCAGCAAGATATTCCCGCCGCCCTGCAACTGGCGCAGCAAAACTGGGCCATCCAGAAGGAAGTTCCCGACATGCGCATCCTGCTGGAAGCATCGCTGGCCGCGCGCAACTATGCGGCGGCACAGCCTGTGCTGGCCTGGATCGCGGCCAATGGCGTGGAAGACGTGGCCCTGCAACGCCTCATCAGGCAACTGGGCCAGCAGGATGCGCAGAAGATCAGTTTTATCAAGAAAGCGGGGCCACTGTGAACGCCCGACTCGCCCTGTGCCTGTTCCTGCTGTGCGCCTGGCTCGCTCCTGCGCAGGCGCACAAGCCCAGCGACAGCTATGTGAGCCTGGCCGTCCACGGCCAGCAGATCGAAGGGCAATGGGATATCGCCCTGCGCGACCTCGATTTCGCCATCGGCCTCGATGGCAATGGTGACGGCGCCCTGACGTGGGATGAAATCCGCGCGCGCCACGCCGCGATTGCCGCCTACGCGCTGCAGCGTCTGCAGGTGGCCAGCGACCAGGGCGTGTGCCCCTTGACAGTCGCCGAACAACTGATCGACCATCACACGGACGGCGCCTACAGCGTGCTGCGCTTCCAGGCCAGCTGCCCCGGCGCTGCCCCGGCCAGTCTCACCATCGGCTACACCCTGTTCGCCGACCTCGATCCGCAGCACAAGGGCTTATTCAAGATCAATAGCGGCGGCGCCACGCAAACGGCCATCTTCGATCCGGACAGCCCGCGCCAGACGATTTCACTTGCCGCGCCCGACCGCCTGGCGCAGTTCGGCGCCTATGTCAAACACGGCATCTGGCATATCTGGATCGGCTACGACCATATTTTGTTTTTGCTGTCTTTGCTGCTGCCGGCCGTGCTGCTAAAAAGTCCAAATGACACGGACCGTTTAAACCCAACGGCGGAGAGCCGGGGTCGGACCCTGAGGGTCCGACCCCAGACTTTGCATCCGGGTTTGAACGCAGCGTTTATTGACGTTTTTAAAGTCGTCACCGCCTTTACCCTCGCCCACTCCATCACATTGACCCTGGCCAGCCTGTCACTCGTCTCCCTGCCGTCGCGCTGGGTGGAGTCGGCGATTGCCGCTTCCGTGATCCTGGCCGCGCTGAACAACCTGCTGCCGCTGTTCCGGGGCAAGCGCCCCGTGGCCGCCTTCGTATTTGGCCTGATCCACGGTTTCGGCTTTGCCAGCGTGCTGCGCGACCTGGGCTTGCCGCAGGGCTCGCTACTGGCCAGCCTGCTGGGCTTCAACGTGGGTGTTGAAATCGGACAACTGGCCATCGTCGCCGCCTTCCTTCCCGTCGCCTGGCTGCTGCGCAAGACCTGGTTCTACCGGCAAGTACTGACCGTCGGTTCGCTGGCGATCGCCCTGGTGGCTGCCGTATGGCTCGTCGAGCGGCTAGCCGATATCAAGCTGATCAGTGCATGAGGGCATGAGCTGGCCATGCATTGGTCCAGCGCATCAGTGCATGCCGATTCAAGGAAAGCCGATAAACGCCTGTGGCACGGCGTCCGCCAGCCACACGCCATTATCCGACACGTAAAACACGTGGCCCTGCGCCTGCATGGCGGCTGCCGCCACCGTCAGCACGACGGGCTTGCCATGGCGCGCGCCGACGGCCACGGCCGTTTCGTGCTTGCTGGACAGGTGCACGTGGTTGCGCGATCCGGGCAGCAGGCCGGCAGCGCGGATCGCTTCGACAAAGCGGCTGGCCGTGCCGTGGTACAGCACGGCGGGCGGTATTGCGGGCGGGAGAGCGATATCGACGGCAGCCAGCGAGTGGCCCTGGTTGGCGCGGATGCGCAAGCCGTCGTCGCTGATGGCGTAGCGCGTCTTGCTGTCGCGCGCCACCACGTCATCCAATTGTTCACGGGAAAGACGGCGGCCATGCTGGGCCGCCAGCGCCAGCAGCTGGGCGATGTCGGCCCAGCCGTTTGTATCGAGCGCGAGGCCGATTTTCTCGGGGGCGTGGCGCAGTATGAGGGAAAGAAATTTACTGGTATGTACTAAATTATCTGTCATGTCCCAGTTTACCGTTATCAGAACGAATATGACAAGCTCAGGCGCGCGGAACGGGGTTCGACCGGATGAAAATGCCGGTCGTCCACCCCGTCCGCCCCCTCGCCGGGCAGGCGCGAGGCATAGTAATAGTCGATGTCGCTGGCGCGCTTGTTGAACAGGTTGAACACGTCGAGCGACAGCCGCGTTTTGCGGTTAAGCTGATACGCCAGGCGCGCATACGCCAGGGTGGTCGCGGCGGAGCGCACGCTATTGTCCTCGATCAAGGGACGGGGGCCGAAATGGCGCAGCTGGAAGGCGCCCGACCAGGGGCCCTGGTCCGTCACCGTCACGCCAAACGAGGCTACCTTGTCAATCGAGCCGGGGATGAAATTGCCGGCCGGATCATTTTGCGTGTAGCGCGAGCGCGAGACGGCCAGGTCCAGGTCGAACAGCAGCCAGGGCGCGGCGATGTAATGGTTGTTCCACTCGATGCCGTGGCGGCGGCTGGCGCGGCTCGCTTCCGTTTCGCCTGCGTCACCGACAAACAGCAGCTCCGACGCGATGTCGAGGCGCCACAGGGCCAGCGAGCTTTGCAGGCCCGGCAGCCATTCCGTGCGCGCCCCCAGCTCCATACCCTTGGTCGGCACCAGGGGCGTCACGGGCGCGGACGGCGTACCATCAGCCAAGCGCGTCTGCGTCGTGCCGCGCGCATCGTTGCTGTGGAATCCTTTACCGTAGTTCACGAAGAATTCCGTCTTGCTCCATGGCCCAAGAATCAATGACAGCTTGGGCGACACCACGTGGTCGTTCGCCGTGCCGCTGTTGCCCTCCACGCTGCTGTCAACTTTGAAACGGTAGGCATCGTAGCGCAGGCCCGCCACGGAACGCAGCCAGGGCAGCCATTGCACCGTGTTTTCACCATACAGGCCAACGCTGGCCTCGCGCACCCGGTCTTCGCGCACCGTACCTTGCCGCACCCGCTCCAGCGTGTTGTACAGGCCCACGGGCGACAACCGGTCGACACGCGCCTGCACGCCAAGCTTGTTGCGCAGGGGAAGACCGAACAGTTGCGTGGTCCAGCTTTCGCTGGCATTCACGCCCGCCACCGTGCGCCGCTCGCTTTGCTGGAACTGGTCGCCCGCTGCCGGGTTGGCCAGGAAATAAGTGAAATCGCTGTTGAGCTCAAGCTGCGAGCGGATCAGGTAAGCATCGAGCTCGAACAGCCGGTTCTCCGTGCGCTTGCGCATGGCGTATGACAGGCTGTAGCGCGACGTATCGCCGCCGTCGCTGGGCGCCAGCGAGCCGAAACGGCCGATCTGGCCAGACTCCACGGCACGCAGCGGCACCTGGTCGGTGGCGTTCCAGCTATTTTTATAGGCCATGCCCGTCACGCTGAAGCCGTCGTCTTGCGTGCCCTGGCTGTAGCGCAGCATGCCGCTATATTTACGCACCTTTTCCGGCACGTCCCAGGGGCCATTGTTGCGCTGTAATTCCAGGCCGTACAGCAAGGTACCTTGTCCTGCATCAAAGGAATCGGCTGCTACGCCGCGCACATAGCCGTGCTGGCCGATGGACATGCTGGCCTGGCCTTGTGGCAATTTGTCGGCCAGACGGATGCGGGCGCTCCCTGCCGAGGAAAAATCGCCTTCGCCGGCGAAGTACGGCCCCTTCTTGTAATCGATGCGCTGCACCAGCTCGGGGATGAGGAAATTGAGGTCGGAATAGCCCTGGCCATGGGCATGCGTGCGCATGTTGACGGGCATGCCGTCGACGTGGGTGGCGAAATCCGTGCCGTGATCCAGATTGAAACCGCGCAGAAAATACTGATTGGCCTTGCCGTCGCCGCTGTGCTGGGTGACGATCAGGCCCGGCACGAATTCCAGCAACTCCCCCGTGCGCAAGGCGGGCCGGTTGACGATCAATTCGCTGGTGATGACACCCTGGCTGGCCGCGTCCGACGTGCCGACGGCGTTGTCATAGTGGCCCGTCACCCGCACGGTACGGGCCTCGTCGGCGACGCTAGTTGCGTCGACCGGTGCTGCCAGGCAACCCGTGCTCAACATGATCAGCGCACAAGCTGCCGTTTGTTTGCGTTTTATCAATCGCATCGCGTCTTCCCTTTTTATGATGTCAGTACAGGCTCCCAAGGACTATATACGCGGCAGGCTGGCTGCCTGGATTCAGCTTTTTTCAAGGAGCGACCGTGGACTTGAATGACAGCGCCGGCAAGGCAACCAGCACTGACGCCGCCGTGCGCAAGCGCGATGTGCTGCCGTATATCCTGCTGCTCATCCTGCTGGCGGGCTTGCTGGCCGTGCTGGCCGGCGCCCTGCTGCCACCCTACTACCACGCCGTGCCGGCGCTGCTGTGGAGCCTGGGCTTTTGCGTCAGCGGCATGCTGCTGGGATTTCTTTTCGGCATACCGCGCTCCCTGCCATCGGGCACCGTCAACCTGGCGCCGCCCGACGAGCGCACCAATGGCAAGAGCCGGCCCACGGACGAGCCACCCGCCGCCGGGGCTGATACCGCGCCGGGCAACGCCAGCAATACCCTGTTCCTGGGCACGCCCACGCCCATGGAAATCAATTCAAATCTGGTGGAAGTGTCGGACTGGCTGACGAAAATCATCGTCGGCGTGGGCTTGATCGAGCTCAAAAGCCTGCCCGGCAGCGCGCGCAGCATGGCCGCCTTCATCGCACCCAGCCTGGACACCGCTATGGGTACGGCCATGGCCGTCGTGGGCGGCATCATGCTGTTCTTCTCCGTGCATGGTTTTTTGATCGGCTACCTGCTCACGCGCATTTATCTGTCCATCATGATCAAGCGCGCCGACAGCCTCGTCAAGAACGAATCCGTGCGCCTCGAAAGCGGCAAGGAAATCGAAGTGACGGAACTGAGCCGCTTACAGCAAAAATCGCTCGAGGACATGCAAGAAGCCGTGACGCAGCTGCTGCTGGCCCATCCCCCGGACGGGGGCGCCGCAGCCACGGCCCTGGCCGGCATGCCGGCAGAGAAAAAGCCCGCCAGCCTGGTGCTGTGGCTGGACGACCATCCGCGCAACAATACCTTGCTGGTGGAACAGCTGGAACGGGAAAACATCAAGGTAGACCAGGCAGTGTCGACGCGCCAGGCACTCGACATGTTGCAACAGAAGCACTATGCGCTGCTGATCACGGACATGGCACGGGTGGAGAACCGCCGGCGCATCAAGGATGCGGGCGTGCGCACGGTGCGCGACGTGCGGCAGGCCCAGCCCGCGTTGCCCATCATCGTGTATTGCAGCAAGGATACGCTCGCCAGTTACGGCACGCAAGCGGAAGCGGCTGGCGCACGTTTCATCACCACCTCAGGCACCAGCCTGCTGGCGGCCGTCAACAAGCTATTACATGAAGAACGCCGGGACGCCGATCAATCCAGCCGGTAACGGTAGCTGCCCACGTAATGGAGCGAACTGCGCTGCGGGTGCGCCAGCTGATTCGGCGCAAACACGCACACGCTCGTGTCGGCAAGCACACCCTGAACCTCGGCATCCGCGCACGCCTGTGCCAGCCAGCTGTCGCCATACGACACGCCATCGAGCAATTGCGCCAGCGGCGCGGCCGACGCCAGCATCGCGCTTTCAACACAGGCCGGCTCGTAGCAGGTGAGGCCCGTTTCCAGGAAGAATGGCGATGGCACGGCATCGCCATCCTCCGTGTACGTGGGCGCCAAATATGCCTGCAGCGCTTCCCAGCCGGCAAAGTGGCCGTTGCAGGCAAACACGTGGACGGTGGTCACGGTGCGAGACAAGCCTACAGCTTCTCCATCTTTTGCCGCACGGCTGGGGCCGTCGAGGCCGTCGGCGCCAGTTCCAGGTAGGTTTTGTACGCGGCCTTGGCCTTGGCGGCATCGCCAGCCCTGGCATACGCGTCGCCCAGGTTTAGGTAAGCAATGGCGCGCGACGGGTCCATCTTGACGGTGTTTTCAAACCAGCGGGCCGCTTCGCGGTATTTTTCCTGCTTGTAAAAGACAAAGCCCAGGTTGTTGGCCGCCAGCGCGAAGTCGGGGCGCAATTTCAGCGCTTCCGTAAATTGCGCTTCCGCCGCCGCATATTGTTTCTCCTTGTACAGCTGCAAGCCACGGTCGTTGGCCCGCTGCGCCAGCTGGCGCGTGGACGTCGGCACGGCGCCCGGCGTGACTATCTTCTGTTCGCCGCCCTGCAAGTCCTTTACCGTCACGCTGGCCGCTTGCGGCTTGGCGTCCAGTTTGCTGTTCAGGGCGATGGCTTCCGTCGACAGCTGCGCCGTGTTCGGGCTGAGGAATTCCGTCTCGCCCGGCAATTCAAAGACGAAATCGCCCCCTTCCGATCCCGGCAGGCTGCCAAACGCGGGCGTCTGGTTCGAGACGCTGGACACGGCCGGCGCCACGTAAGCCGCCAGTTCCGTGGCCGTGATCAGGCCATCACCGTTCAGGTCACCCTTGCCCGCCAGACCCTGCAGCAGGGTCCAGGTAAATACGGAGTGGCCGTTCGGCCCGCCATCGGCCACCAATTGGTCGCCGCCGCCAGCCGTCAGCATTTGCCGGCCGATGCGCTTGGCGTTGTCACGCAGGAAGGAGCTGGAACCGGCGCCCCGCGTCAGGCCCAGGCCGCTGTAGCAGGCGTCCATGACAAAGAACGCATGCTTGGCTGTCAGGGACTCGGCGATATTCTGGATTTCCGTCATCGGGATCGCATCCGTGGCGAACTGCGCCGGATCGGAATCGACGGGCACGATGTAGCCCAGGTCGCGCCCGGAGCTGAGCTTGCGCGTGGCGCCGTGGCCGGCAAAGAAGACGAAGATGCGGTCATTCTTTTGCACGCCGCCATGCGCCAGCTTGTCGTGGAAGGCGGCCAGGATATTGTTGCGCGTCGCTTCGCCATTTTTGAGGGTCACGACACGCTCGGGCGCGAATGCGAATTTTTCGATCAGGGTTTCGCGGATGCCTTGCGCATCGCGCACGGCATATTGCAATTTAGGCCACTTTGCATAATCGTCGATGCCGATCACCACGGCCCAGGAATTGGCATAACCGGTGGTCACAGGCACTTTTTCCGGCGCGGGCGCCGTGCTTTTTGCCACCTGGAAGCTCGTGCCATCCCAGCCCGCGAATTGGTAGCCTTCCGCGATCAGCTTGTCGAGTACGGCCGGCAAGGCTTTCACCGTGCGTTCGTGGATGTCGTGGAACAAGATGATGCCGCGTCCCGCCTTGTCGACGGACGCCAGCACGCGATTCGTGATGGAGCTGGGCACGGGGTCGGCCCAGTCCAGCGAATCGATATTCCACATCACGGATTTCAACTGCGCATCGGCCAGCGCGGCCATGCCTTCGCTATTGCGCGCGCCATACGGAAAGCGGAACAGCGCAGCCCGCTCGGGGCTGATGGCTTTCAACAGGGTGTCCGTGCCGAGAATTTCGCCTTTCAGCTTGTCGCCCGTCTGCTTGGATAACTGTGCATGGCTGAAACTGTGGTTGCCCACGGCATAGCCCTCTTTCATCAGCTTGCGGCTCACTTCCGCGCCCGCGTTCAGCTTGGCGTGGCCTTCCGCGTCGAGCGAACCCAGGTTGCGGCCCACGTTGAAGAACACGGCCGGCACGCCATATTGTTTCAAAATGGCGCTGATTTCTTCCGTGTAGCGGCGGTGTGGGCCGTCGTCGAAGGTCAGCACGATGGTTTTCTTCGGCAAGCCCAGGCCGAAGATTTCCGCCTCATCTTTTTTTGGCGCCGGCTTGGCTTCGGGTATCGTGCCAGCTGACGGCGCGGCCGGTGGCACGGCATACGGTACAACGATGCCGTTTTCCTTCAAAATCTGTTCGCGGCTGTAGAGCTTTTTCAGCTGCGCCACGTAATCGTCCCAGCGTTCGCGCTTGAGTTCGATGGCACGCTGGCCCAGGTTGCCGAAGATTTGCCGGATTTCCTTCTCGTAATTGCGCTCGATCTCGCCCAGCGCGTCGATATCTTCGGAAATGCGCTTGTGCAGCTTGATGGCCGGCAAGGAG
Organism: Janthinobacterium leeuwenhoeki; assembly: GCF_051380795.1. Classification (NCBI taxonomy): domain Bacteria; kingdom Pseudomonadati; phylum Pseudomonadota; class Betaproteobacteria; order Burkholderiales; family Oxalobacteraceae; genus Janthinobacterium; species Janthinobacterium leeuwenhoeki. Next base: position 89,367 of record NZ_JBNYXT010000004.1, on the reverse strand, counting down.
GTATCCTTGGCCACGTCGGCCAGCATGCTTTGCAGCAGCTCGCGGAAAGCCAGGCGGTCCGCGTCATACAGACCGGGGTCGGATTCGACATACGTCAATAAACTGTCGAGCGCCTCGAAGCGGCCCGGATTGGTGGGCGCAGTCAATTGATCCAGCGCAAGATCGAGCTTGGCGATGCGTTCCTGGTTTTCATGGAACAGCGCCTGCCCCACTTTACGCGCTTCATCGCGCGCGCCTTCCGGCAGACTTTGCTCGTCGGCCAGCAGCACGATAATCTTGCGGAAATTGCCCAGCAAGTCGCGGAACTGGGCGGCCACGGCGGCCGTATCAACGGTGGACTGCGGTGCGGCGGCCGGGCTGCCCGAAGCGGGAGCACCCGGCGTGGCGGTGGCGGCGGGACGGGTGTAGGTATAAATGCCGGCCCCAGCGGCGAGAGCCACGACGACGGTGGCGGCGATCTTGATCGGCTTGGAAGTCACAGACTTATTTTTCCCTTCAACTACGGAGTAAGGCGGCGCACGTGCGCCGACAGTTTCTTATTCCGTAATTGTAGAGCACGCCTGGCAATATGGGCCGTACGATTATTGCCAGGCAGCCAAGGGGTCACAGCGGATCCGGATCAAAATGCTTGCGCAAGCCTTGCCAGCATGCGAAGTAATCGTTTTGCAGCAGGCCTCCATTCAAGGCGAACGGCGTCGGCTTGAGGATGGTGCGCGTCTCGAACATGAAGGCCATGGTGTCGCCCACCTTGACGGGCGCGGACGTGTCGCTGCGCGAGGCTTTTTCGAACGTCTGCGCATCGGGACCATGGCCGGACATGCAGTTGTGCAGGCTGGCCCCGCCCGGCACGAAACCGGCCGCCTTGGCGTCGTACACGCCGTGGATCAGGCCCATGAATTCGCTGGCCACGTTGCGGTGAAACCAGGGTGGGCGGAAGGTATGTTCGGCGGCCAGCCAGCGCGGCGGGAAGATGGCGAAGTCGATGGCGCCGAATAAAGGATTTTCGCTGGGCGCCTGCAGCACGAGGAAGATCGACGGGTCAGGATGATCGTAGCTGATCGAGCCGATGGTGTTAAAGCGGCGCAAATCGTATTTGTAGGGCGCGTAATTGCCATGCCAGGCCACCACGTCCAGCGGCGAATGGTCGAGGGTCGTGCGCCACAGATGGCCACCGAACTTGGCCACCAGTTCGCACTCGCCATCGATGTCTTCATACGCCGCATGCGGCGTGAGGAAGTCGCGGCTATTGGCCAGGCCGTTCGAGCCGATGGGGCCCATGTCGGGCAGGCGGAAAGCCGTGCCGAAGTTTTCACACACATAGCCGCGCGCCGTGCCGTCCGGCAGGGTCACGCGGAAGCGCACGCCGCGGGGAATGACGGCGATTTCCTGCGGTTCCAGCTCGATCAAGCCCAGCTCCGTGGCGATCGCCAGCCGGCCTTCCTGCGGCACGACCAGCAATTCGCCATCGGCCGAATAAAAGAAGCGCTGCATGGCGCGGTTGGCCGCATACACGTGGATGGCGCAACCGCTCATCGCTTCGGCGCTGCCATTGCCGGCCATCGTTTGCCAGCCATCGATGAAGTCCACCGGCGTACTGCTGTCGGGCAGCGGCAGCGGGTCCCAGCGCAGCTGGTTCGGCGGCGTGGGCGGCATGGCGTGGAAATCGCTGACGATGCGGGTGTTTGCCAACAAGGTAAACGGCGGATGCTGGCTGGCGGGACGGATGCGGTACAGCCATGAACGCCGGTTCTGCGCGCGTGGCGCCGTAAAGGCCGTGCCCGACAATTGTTCCGCGTACAGGCCCAGCGGCGCCTGCTGCGGCGAATTTTGCCCCTGCGGCAAGGCGCCGGGCACGGCTTCCGTGGCAAATTCGTTGCCGAAGCCGCTTTGGTAGCCGGCGCCTATCATGCGCGCTCCCCCAAACCGTCGGCCGCGTCGCGCAGCAAGCCCTGCACCACGTCAGCCTTGCCGATGGCGCCCATGGCCAGCAAGGCGAAGCGGGCCAGGAACAGGGGCGAACGCTGTTCGCCCAGGCCGCCCATGGTGTGGCACAGCTCGGTGTAAAGATTGTCCAGTTCGATATCGGTCATATTGTCTCCTTGTTACTTTGATTGGGCGATGCCGGCCGCCGCCAGCGCCGCCGCCACCTGCCCCGCCTGCACCTCGCGCCAGCGGCCCAGCACGTGGCCATCGGGACGCACGAGGTAAAACGTGCCTGGCAGCGCATCAAACAGCGAGAATACCTGCGCCGTGTGGTCCCAGGCGCACCCTTGCGCCCCGCTGCGGGCGATCGCCACCGTCGTCAACGGTAACATGTCGCCCAGCGCCAGCAGTTCCGCGGGCACGGCACCATCGTCGCTGAAGTACAGTCCCGTAAAATCGCCGTCGGCGCGCTGCACCAGATCGGTAATATACCCCGCTTTTTGCGCGCCGTTGTGCGGCAGCGCCAGCGGACATTCCGGCAAGACCGTACCCGGCGCCGGGCCGGCGGCAAACGTCGCGCTCTCTGGCGCATTCAGGGGCGACTGCGCATAGGCGATGGCGCTGGTCTGGCGCGGGTTGATCAGGGAGCGCACGTGCGCATGCTTGCCCGCCAGGCCCAGCACGGCCGTGCGCATCAGCTCGAAGGCAAAGGTGGGCGGCGCCATGAATTCGGTGCTTTTCGTGCCGTGGCGCAGGTTTTCACGGGCAGCGTACACGCGCTCGTCCGAATAGCTGTCCAGCAAGGCATGCGGCGCCTGGCCCTTGACGACATACGCGAGCTTCCAGGCCAGATTGTCCGCATCGTCGATGCCCGAGTTCGCTCCGCGCACGCCGAAGATGGGCACCAGGTGGGCCGCGTCGCCCGCGAACAGCACGGGGCCATGCCGGTATTTCTCCAGGGTCAGCGCGTTGGCTTTATAGATGGTGATCCACACGGGATGCCACGGCGCCTTTTCCCCCATCATGGCCAGCAGGCTGTCCACGCGGGGCGACACGCTTTCCAGCAGCACAGCCGCCTGCGCATCCTCGTCGTCGCGCAATTGATAGTCGATGCGCCAGATATCGTCGGGCTGCTTGTGCACCAGCACGGTCGAGCCGGGATTCGACGGCGGGTCGAAATACGCGAGGCGCTCCGTCGGGCGATCGCTCTGCAGGTGGATATCGACGATCACATAGCGCCCTTCATAGCTGGTGCCTTGCAATTTAAGGCCCAACGCCTCGCGCACCACGCTGCGCCCGCCATCGGCCGCCACCAGCCAGTCCGTCTCGATTTTGTAGGTTTCATCGGACGTTGCCACGGTGACGGTGGCGCCGTCGGCGCGCTGGTCCACGCCAGTGACCCGCGTTTGCCAGCGGATATCGATCAGCTCCGGCAAGCGCTCAGCCGCGTCGAGCAGGAATTGCTCGATATGGTATTGCGCCAGGTTGACCATGGGCGGCAGCTTCTGGTTCGCGTCTTGCGGCATCGTGAAGTGCAGCACTTCCGCATCGCGGTAAAAGCTGCGTCCGCCCGCCCAGGGCAAACCCTTGGCCAGGAAACCGTCAAGCGCGCCCAGACGGGCTATGATTTCCAGGCTGCGCCGCGAGATGCAGATGGCGCGGCTGCCCGTGCAGACGCCATCGTCCGCTTCGATCAGCACGCAGCGCACGCCGTGGCGCGCCAGGCCCAGGGCCGTGACCAGCCCCACGGGACCGCCGCCGACGATCAGGACCGGCACATGCTGCGTGCCGGTACCAACTGCTTTGCCGGGCGGATACACCTTCGGCACATGGGGATAAGGGTGAAATGTGTCGCTCATGATGGGTTCCTCTTCAAGAATGTGTTTTACCGGCACGCGCGATGGGCAGGGTCAGCACGATGGCCGCGCCTGCCACCAGCAGCACGCTGGCGTACAGCAAGCCGGTGGCAAAGCTGTGCGTCAAATCCTTCAGCCAGCCCACGACGACGGGGTTCAGGGCCGAGCCGATATTGCCCGTGGCATTGATGACGGCGATACCGATGGCGCGCGCGCCCAGGCTCAGCGCACGGTCCGGTGTCGTCCAGAAGACGGACATGGCCGTGTAAGCGCCCGTCGAGGCCATGCACACGCCCAGCAACTGCACCACGGGATTGCCGGAATACGCGGTGAAGAGCCAGCCGGCGGCCGACAGCAGCATGGGCCAGACGATGTGCCAGCGGCGCTCCTGCAGGCGGTCCGAGCGGCGGCCCCACAGAATCATGCCGATCACGGTACATACTTGCGGGATGGCGGCCAGCAAACCGATCTGCGTGTTGCTGGCGTTGCTATTAAAACTTTTCACGATCAGCGGCGTCCACACGGCTACCATGGCCAGGGTATTGACCAGGCAAAAATAGGCGATGCCGAATTTCAGCACGGTAGGAGACAGCATTTCCGCCAGCACCGAGATCTTTTGCTGTGGCGCGATGTGCACTGCGGCAGGCTTGTGCTCGGCCGCCAGCATGCGCGCCAGCACTTGCTGTTCCAGCCTGCCCAGCCAGTTCGCCTTGTTGGGAGAATCGTCCAGGTAGCCGTACACGGCCAGGCCCAGCAGCACGGAAGGCATGCCTTCGAGCAAGAACAGCCATTGCCAGCCCTTCAAGCCCCAGTGGCCATCGAGGCCCAGGATCAGGCCCGACAAGGCCGAACCGATGGCGGCCGTGACGGGCATGGCGATCATGAACAGGGCATTGGCGCGCGCCCGGTAGGCGCTGGGGAACCAGTAGGTCAGGTACAGCAGCATGCCGGGCAGGAAGCCCGCCTCCGTCACGCCGACGAGAAAGCGCAGCGCATACAGGCTGGCGGGCCCGCTGGCGAACAGGGTCGCCGTCGAGGCGAGGCCCCAGGCGATCATCATGCTGCCGATCCATTTACGCGCGCCGATGCGGGCCAGCACGATGTTGCTGGGAATGCTGCACGCGATATAGGCGATATAAAACAGGGTGGTGGCAAAGCCGAACTGGGTGCCGGACAGGCCCAGGTCTTGCATCATGGTCAGGCCGGCGAAGCCGATATTGATGCGATCAAGAAAGGAAAACACGAACAGCAGGAACAAAAATCCCAGCAGGTGGCGCGACACCTTGCGCATCACCTGCTGTTCCAGTTGGACGGTGGCCGCGTCAGGAACGGGCGCAGTAGTAGCGGAAATGGCGGGGGTAGCCGCCTGGGTGATGGTCATGCTTGTCTCCATAAGGTGTCACTCTTCCCTTGTTGATTTTATTGGGTAAGAGTTGCCGGATGCTCCGGCTTGAGACACAGTATGCAGACGACTACGCCAAAGGCTGTCCCCATTTTTGGGACAGCCTTTGGCCAAAAGAACTAGCCGGCGTGCCTAGCCGCGTTTCTTGATGGGCACGTTGTCAATCTTCTGGTTGCCATAGATGAAGGAGCCGTGGCCGCTCCAGTTGTTGTCGGTCACAAAGGTCGCTTCGAACTTGGCCAGGTAGCTGCCGATGGCCGGTGGCGGCACGGACACCACGTATTCGCCGCTCAGGCTGAAGACGCGCGTGGCGCCGCCGATGCCCAGGCCGTGCACGGGACCGCTGACGGGACGGATCACCACGCGGCCATTCGGCGGCGCGATCGATTGCGTGATCAGGGCTTCGCCGCTGACGCTGCCGTCAGCGGGATTGTAAAACAGGGCCAGATTCAGGATGGGTGCGCCAGGCAGGCCGAGATTGCCGGCGATCAGATAGACGTGTTCTACCGCATTCAGTTCAGATGAGGACACAATGGACTCCTTCGGGGAATGCTTCCTGAGCCATGAAAAGGTGGAGATCGCGCGCGGCGACAGGCACTGGCTATCAGCCTTGCCGATGGCCGTTATTCGGTGGCGCATCAACACTCTGCCAGTAGCATAGCCCTTATTTTCGTGCCAATATGCTCACATTATTGCCTTGAATTTCAGAAATTTTATGCTGTACACAGCATCTATATCGCTGGCGGCCCCAGACATAGCGCAAACAATTGACGCTGGCTGGAAATGCCCAGGCGTTTATAGGCGCGTTTTTGATAAGTGATGACGCTGGACGGCTGCACGCCCATGCTCTCGGCAATTTCCACAGCCGTGAGCCCTTCGAGCACACCGCGCAACACGTCAAGCTCGCGCTTGCTCAATTGCGGGCCATGCTGGCGCAGCCGGGCCAGCATCATGGGCGAGACGCCCAGCGCGGGCTGGCCCTTCAGGCTGTAGTGGTGTTTCGCCGCATACGCCAGCAGCGGCGACAAGGTTTCGACGGCAGCGATTTCGCCGGGCTGGAACTGGCCCTGGCTGCTGTCGCGGTAGAAATTGACGGACAGCCAGATTTCACCGGCTGGCTGCACCAGCAGGGATAAACGGTCCGAGACATTCGGTTTTTGATAGCAGGTGGCGCGGTAGCCCGGATGGTCGATCTCGTCGCTGGCCTGCTGGTGCAGCACAATGGCGGGATCGAGTTTCCGCCCCGGCGCCGCAGCAATCACGCGCTGGTTGCCATCAAGCGCGTAGTAGTGGCGCGCGTAACTCTCGGCAATGTCTTGCAGGAAACGGCCCCCGCGCCGGTCGGCCACGGCGACAGTGCGGGGGCGGTTGCCAAATTCATAGGCAAAGATCGTGCACTGGGCAATGGGCGCGACCGTGCTGACCGTTTTCAGGATGGCCCCGGCGACGGCATTCACGTCGGCATGGCCGATGGCCGCCATCAGCTCCAGGGTACGCCCGAAGTCCAGCTGCCCTTCCGCCTGCCGCCGCTCGACGCGCCAGTAACGCATGCCCGCTCCCCCCTCTTCCTCTTCGCTTACTGCGTGCGCTGCGGCAAGACCCAGTCGGGCCGGATGTAGTGGCAGGTATAGCCATGCGGCAAGCGCTGCAGATAATCCTGGTGCTCCGGTTCCGCTTCCCAGAACGGGCCGGCCGGCGCCACTTCCGTCACCACCTTGCCGGGCCACAGGCCGGAAGCGTCGACGTCGCGGATGGTGTCTTCCGCTACCCGTTTTTGCTCTTCGGTGGTGTAAAAGATGGCCGAACGGTAACTCGTGCCCCGGTCATTGCCCTGGCGGTCCGGCGTGCTGGGGTCGTGGATCTGGAAGAAGAATTCCAGTATCTTGCGGTAGCTGATGGTGTTCGGGTCGAAGATGATCTCGATCGCTTCCGCGTGCGTGCCGTGGTTGCGGTAGGTGGCGTTGGCCACGTCGCCGCCGCTATAGCCCACGCGCGTGGCGATCACGCCCGGATAACGACGCAGCAAGTCTTGTACGCCCCAAAAGCAGCCGCCGGCCAGGATCGCGGTTTCATTGTCTTGTGCCATGGTGTCTTTCCCGTTCTAGTCAGAAGCAGCTATCTTACTCTGTCGCGCGACTTTCTTCAGCGGGCCAGCAAGCGTTTGAGCTGCGCCGCCTGGTAGGCGCCGATGGCGTCGTTGAACAGGCAGCGTATCAAGGGGTCGTCGACGATGTCGGCTTCCTCCAGTGCGGCCCGCGTAGCCGCATCGAATGGGCCATCGTTGATGCGCATGTACATCGACGTCAGCGATTCCCCCAGCACCAGCGCCGCATGGCATTTCACCAGCGGCAGCTCGGTGGTCCAGCAGGGCGCCTCGCCCGTGTCGGGCACGAGATCGATCAAATCACCATGCGTGCGGTAATGTAAGACCGTGGCGGCGCCGTCATGGCCGTACAGGGCCAGGCGCCACAAACGGGGGGCCTGGAAGTAACTGTCCTCGGGCAGTTCCATGTCGCGGTAGCGCTCAAGTAAACCGTTCTGGCAAAAATCGAGCACCAGCGCCGTGTCGGCGGCGCTCAAGGGAGCGAAACGCCGGGCGATGTCGGCGGTCGCTGGCGGAACAAGCTCCGGGCGGTAGTCGAAATCCACGTCTTGCGGGCCCACGGGGATGACCCAGGGCAGCGGCGCGGCCGGCGCCATGCCGTGCGCATCGAGCCGCACGGCCGTCGATGGATCGAGGCGGAAGATGTGTGCCTCCGGCAGCGCGGCGCCGATCTCCTGCGCGAACTGGCGGTAGGTAATCGGGAACATCGCATGGTTGTACCAGGACCAGTCTTCCTGCACGAACTGGCAGGAACTGGGCACGAGGTAACGGGGAGCCAAGGCGCGCAGCTGCGCAATCCAGTCATCGGGGAGTGCCACAGCTCCCTGCTCGGCCTGCGACGGCGCGATGACGGCGATCTCGCGCATGGTCTGGAATGGCCACAGCACCATGTCCCACGGCGCAAAGGCGGCCAGCTGCGCCAGCGTCTCGGGGCCGATCCAGGAATCGACGACATTGAGCACATTCAGGCCCGCCGCGCGCACCTGGAACAGCGAGTCGACATCGTCGTCCAGCGCCCGGCGCGGGATCACCTCGATGGCGCCCACCCGCACGGGCACGTCCACGTGCAGCCGCTGCACATGCGTAAAACCCAGCGCGCGCAGCATCGAAAACAGTTCGTCGAAGACGCAGTACAGGTAGATGGGCGTGGCGCGGTCGAGCACATCGAGGCTGTCGAGCGAGCAGTGGTCGTCGTGGAAGTGCGAAATGAAGACGGCATCCCAGCGCAGCCGGCGCACGGCGTCGAGGTCGAAGCGCACGGACGGAAACGCGTGGCAGTTGCGGCTGAACGGATTTTCGACGATGGGATCGAAGGCGATGGCCGTGCCTTCGCATTCGAAGACATAGCCGGCGTGCAGGATGCGGGAGATTTTCAGGGGCATAGATAAGCTAAATAAACCCAGCGGCGGAAATACCGGGGTCGGACCCTGAGGGTCCGACCCCAGACTTTGCCTTTGGGGTAAAAAAGGATGCTAGCTGTGCGCCAGAGACAAGCTTCAATACGGATTATTCAGCACATCCATCGCGAAATACGTAAAGATCATGTCCGCGCCCGCGCGCTTGATGGCGCCGAGGGTTTCCTGCACCACGCGGCGCTCGTCGATGGCGCCGGCTTGCGCGGCGAACTTGATCATCGCGTACTCGCCGCTGACCTGGTAGGCGCCGATCGGTAAACGCGTCACTTCACGCAGGTCGCGGATGATGTCAAGGTAGGCACCGGCCGGTTTCACCATCAGCGCGTCGGCGCCTTCGGCTTCGTCGATCAGCGACTCGCGGATCGCTTCGCGGCGGTTCATCGGGTCCATCTGGTACGTCTTGCGGTCGCCCTTGAGGGTGCTGCCGGCAGCGTCGCGGAAGGGGCCATACAGGCCGGAGGCGAACTTGGTCGAATACGCCATCACGGGCGTGTCGTGGAAACCGGCTGCGTCGAGCGCGCTGCGGATCGCCGCCACCTGGCCATCCATGGCCGCCGATGGGGCGATGATGTCGGCGCCCGCCTGGGCCGCGATGACGGCTTGCTTGCCCAGGTTCAGCACCGTGCTGTCATTGTCGACCGTGTCGCCATGCAGGATGCCGCAATGGCCGTGGTCCGTGTATTCGCAGAAGCAGGTGTCGGACATGACCACCATTTCCGGCACGGCGTCCTTGATGATGCGCGACATGCGCGCCACCAGGCCATCCGGGTTCAGCGTATCCGTGCCGTGGCTATCCTTGTGGTGCGAAATGCCGAAGGTCATGACGGAGCGCAGGCCGGCGCGCGCGTAGCGCTCCACTTCCTGCGCCAGCTTCGCTTCGGGAATGCGGCGCACGCCGGGCATGGACTTGATGTCGATGAAATCGCTGCTGCCTTCGTCGACGAAGATCGGCAGGACCAGGTCGCGCGGATTGATCTCGGTTTCGCGGAACAGCTCGCGCAGTTGCGGGGTCGCGCGCAGGCGGCGCATGCGCGAAGTTGGGTAGTGTGCTGGCATGGGGTGACTGGCTTCAGGTTAACAACGCCGATAAGTATACGCCGATCACGCCGCTTGCGCCGGGCCGCCCGGTAAAAAAGCCGCGCAGGTCAAGAAACGCCGCCCTGCAGCGTCATAGCGCGTACAGGGGGCAGCCGCTCCACGCCGGGCACAGCGGATGATGGGCGAGACGAAAATGAAAGGGTTACAAGTTGCCAAGGCATTGCCTGACCGCGCTAGCGCAGCAACCGCAATCGCAGCCGCAAACCCGGCGCCGCATCTTCGATCTCCAGGCTGCCGCCATGCAGGGCGGCGATGGCCGCCACGATGGACAAGCCCAGGCCATTACCGGGCAGGTGGCGGCTCTTGTCGAGCCGGTAAAAACGCTGCGTCAGTTTCGGCAGTTCTTCCGTCGGCACGCCGGGGCCGTTGTCACGCACGGCCAGCCAGTTGCCCTGTTCATCGCTGCCGGCCGACACTTCCACCGTGGCGCCCCGCCCCGCATACTTGATGGCGTTGTCGACCAGGCTGGCCAGGGCGCTGCCCAGCAGGTTGCGGTCGCCGCGCGCCGGGACGCCCTCGCCAACCATCTGCACCAGCAGCACGCCCTGCTCGTCGGCCGTGGCCTCGTACATGTCCACGATGTCGGCACCGATCTGCTGCAGATCAATGTCGTCGAAATTTTCGGGACGCATGCCCGATTCGGCCGCCGCAATCTGCAGCAGCTTGTCGAACACGCGCGTCAGGTCGTCGATGTCGTCGATGGCCGCCTGCGCCGCGCTCTCATAGCCGGCCACGCCCTGCTGCTGGCGCAGAGCGCCATCGAGCTTGTTGCGGATACGGCCCAGCGGCGTACGCAGGTCGTGCGCGATGGCGTTCGACACGTGGCGCACGCCTTCCATCAAGTGCTCGATGCGGTCGAGCATGCGGTTGATGTCACGGCTCAGCAAGCCGAATTCATCTTCGCTGGAGACGGGAATGCGCTGGCTCAGGTCGCCGGCCTCGATCTCGCCCGCCGTGCGGCGGATTTTCCCGATGCGCGCTTCGAGCTGGCGGCGGAACAGCCACGCGCCCGCCACCACCAGCAAGATGGCCACGCCGCCGCCATAGGCCAGCGAACGCAGCACCAAGGTACGGATGGACTTGCCCTCTTCCATGTCGCGTCCGACGAACAGGCGCGCGCCGCCCGCCAGGTCGCGGATCAGCATGCGCGCGGGCACCCGGCGCCCTTCGCGCGTGACGTCGCGGTGCAGCAAGCGGCCCACGGGGCTGCCAAGGTCAGGCCAGGACGACAGATTGCCCGCCACGCGGCTGCCATCGGCGCCCACCAGCAAAAAGATCTCCGTGTCGCTGTCGGTGCGATCGGTCAGCAAATGGGCAATTTCCGCCGTCGTGCGGCTGCTGTCGCCCTGCTCGTATAGCGCGGCGAGGCGTTCCGAGAGCAGGGTCAGCTTGCGGTCCACGCTGCGATCGAGTACGCCGATGGTACCGAAATAGAAGACGGCGCAGACGATGCTGATCGACACGACCACCAGCACGCCATAGCCGAGCGCCAGGCGGGCCGCGATCGAGCGGTGCCAGTTACGCACTGTCGATCACGCCCAGGGTGTAGCCGACGCCGCGCACCGTGTGGATCAGCGGCGGCGAAAATTCCTTGTCCACCTTGGTGCGCAAACGGCTCACCTGCACGTCGATGACGTTCGTCTGCGGGTCGAAATGGTAGTCCCACACGGCTTCGAGCAGCATGGCGCGCGTGACGGACTGGCCCTGGTGGCGCATCAGGTATTCCAGCAGGCGAAATTCGCGCGGCTGCAGGGCGATCTGCCGGTTGGCGCGCGTCACACGCATGGTGCGCATGTCGAGCACCAGGTCGGCCACCTGCAGCTGCGTCGCTTCGGGCACGGGCGCGGCGCGCCGCAGCAGCGCTTCGATGCGCGCCAGCAGTTCGGCGATGGCGAAGGGTTTTGACAGGTAATCGTCGCCGCCGCTGCGCAAGCCGCGCACGCGCTCGTCGACGCTGGACAGGGCCGACAGCACCAGCACGGGCGTGTTGCGGCCCATGCCGCGCAGGCGCGCGACGATGGCCAGGCCATCGATCTCGCCAGGCAGCAGGCGGTCGAGCACCAGCGCATCCCAGTCTTCGCCGCAGGCCAGGCGCATGCCGTCGATGCCATTGTCGCAGGCGGTGACGTCGTGGCCCGCCTCGCGCAGGCCGGCACAGATATAGCGGGAAGTTTCAGCTTCGTCTTCGATGACCAGGCAGCGCACGGGAGTTCCTTGTAAAGATCAGGCAGCAAATAGGCGCAGCATACGCCAGGCGCGCGCCACGTGCCAGCCCTGCGGCGTGCGGCGCACGATGACAGGGTCGGGTACAATACAGCCTCGACAATTTTTGGCCGCGCCCGCGCGCGCATATGCGCAGGTTTTATTGGCGCCTCGCGGCTTGCTGCGGCCTGCATCGCCACCACTGCCATTAACGAACAGCAGGCACGCCTGACGCGCGCCACAGACAAATACAGCCATGAAATCGATCCACTCTCTCGCACTGGCGCTGGCCATGGCCGTCACTTGCGGCAACGCCGCCGCCAAAGACACCAAAGACCCCAAGCAAAGCATGCTGTTCGATGAAATCCCCATCGGCAGCTGGAGCACTTCCGCCGAACTGGGCGCCATCACTACCTCGGGCAATACGGTCGGCACCTCTGTCACGGGCAAGATCGACGCGCGCCAGGAACTCGATGACTGGAGCAACCAGTACATCTTCAGCGGCTACTTCAAGGAAGACGAAACGACCAACGACGACGGCGAAAAAGTGCGCGAACGCTCGGCCGAGCGCTTTTCCGCCTCTGCCAAGGCAGCCTACAAGCTGATGGCCAACCATGAAAAACTGTTCGTGCTGGCCTCGCACGTGAACGACAAGTTCGGCGCCTACACCAAGTACTCGACCCTGGCCGTCGGTCATGGTTCGCGCTGGTACCAGTCGAGCGACAAGAGCGTCGACGTGGAAGTCGGTCCAGGCTATTTCAGCGGCACCAATGATGCCGGCGAATCGGAACACGGCCTGACGGTGCGCGGCGCAGCCGCCATGAAATGGAAAATCAGCCAGTCGGCCATGTTTACGCAGACGGTCAGCGTGGAACGGGGCACCTCGAACACCCACTCGATCGCCGAAACGGCCCTCAGCACGAAAATCAACGGCACCATGCAGATGAAGGCCGCCTTCAGCGCCCGTAACGATACGCGCGTACCCGACGACAAGAAGAACACGGATACGCAAACCTCGCTGACCCTGGTCTACTCGTTCTAGGCGCGCAGCGGCCATGCTGATGCGGCGTCTGCGCGTATGCGCCCTCCTGTGCGCGGCGGCGCTGCTGAGCGGCTGCGCCGCCGTCACCGTCAGCGCAATCTCGCCAGCCGACTACCTGCAGCAGCGGCGCGGCGACATCCTCACCACCGGCAAACTCAGTGCCTCGGCCAACGAGGTGCTACGCATCATCGGCAGCGACATCGCCGCCTGTGTAGCCAATACGGGCAGTTGCCGCGCAGACCTGGCCCGCTCCCAGCTGCTCAGCGACGAGCAGCGCCTGGCCACACTGTCCGAATTGTGGCTGGAAAGCGCGCTAGAGGAAGAAAAACAGGGCGGCCACCCGAGTGCCGAAACGCTGGCCGCCTGGCTCGAATCGGCCCGCTATGCATATGCCTACCTGTTCTACACCACGCGCACGCCGGGCCAGCGCGCCTTCGAGGAACGCCAGACGCAAATCCGCGACTACTATAACTATGCCGTGCAAAAGGCCGTCGGCAACCTGTTCCGCCATCGCGGCGAATACCGTCCCGACGGCCATGTGATCCGCGTCGCCGGCTGGGAAATCGACAGCGAATTGTCGGCCCTGCGCCTGCCCGACGACGGCACCCTGCCCGAGGAACTGCTGCCGGCCACCTCGCTGTCGTTTTCCGGCCTGCGCAATGTGTACCGGCGCGACGGCTTCGGCGCCGACCTGGTGGCCGTCATGCCCAAGCCCCGGGCGTCGAAAGGCGAGTATGTACCCTACCAGGAAACCCGCTTCCCCGTCGTCACGGCGCTGATCCGCTTCGACGGCAACAGCCTGCAGGAAGTGCTGGCCACGCAGCAGCTGCTGGTGATGCTGGTCGACCCGACGCGCAGCGAATCGACGCGCATGGCGGGCCAGGAACTGCCCGTGGCGGCCAATTTTACGGCCGGCTATGGCCTGTGGCTGGCCCGTTCCGGCTTTGGCGTGCAGGCGCTGCGCACCCTGTTCGGCCGCGCCGACGGCATATCGCGCCCGCAGGTGCACCTGATGCAGCCCTACGACCCGAACAAACGCACCATCGTCATGCTGCACGGCCTGGCCAGCAGCCCGGAAGCGTGGATCAATGTGGCGAATGAACTGATGGGCGACGAGCAGCTGCGCCGCCGCTACCAGATATGGCAGGTGTACTACCCGAGCAATGCGCCACTGGCGGCCAACAACGCCGCCATCCGCCAGGCGCTGAACGCGACGCTGGCGCAATTCGACCCTTCGGCCAAGGCCGATGCCGCGAACGACATGGTGTTGATCGGCCACAGCATGGGCGGCGTGCTGGCGCGTCTGATGGTGTCCGATGCCAGCAACACCCTGCTCGACGCCATCACGGAAGAATACAATTTGAAGGGCAAGAAGGCGGAAAACGTACGCGCCGGACTGGCGCCCTACCTCAATTTCACGGCCATGCCGCAGGTGAACCGCGCCATCTTCATCGCCGCGCCGCACCGCGGCACCTCGTTCGCCAACCACAAGGTGGCGCGCTGGATCGCCAACCTGATCACACTGCCCATCAACATGCTCGACCAGTTGTCCGACGCGGCCGGCAGCCTGGCGCAGCTCGACACGGGCAGCAGCGAGCCACTGCGCATCCCCAACAGCATCGATAACCTCAGCGACAAAGACCCGTTCGTGCGCCTGGTGGCCGACCTGCCGATCAGCCCGAAAGTGCGCTACTACTCCATCATGGGCAACGACACGCCGCAGCTACCCCTGGCGCTATCGAGCGATGGCGTGGTGCCCTACGCCAGCGCCCACCTGGACGGCGCCCTGTCGGAAAAAGTCATCCCCTCCTGGCACAGCGTGCAGGAAAGCCCGCAGGCGATCCTGGAGATACGGCGCATTCTGCGTCTGCCGGACACTTTGCCTTAAGGCACTTGGCATTCTCCCCCGCATGGCTTACCGTTGGATAAGAAAGTTGCGCCGCATGATAAAGTTGCGAAACATGAGAATCTTGTATAAGATGTTCTTTACCATGCTACTGCAAAGGAATCATCATGACAGCGCATCTGCATCACGATACTCTGGCGCCCGACCGTCAGGCATCAACAGATAGCGACCTGCGGGTGGTGGAACAATTCTCGCAGCTCGTGACCGCACAACTCGACATATTGGCGCAAGGCCCCGAGCGCCAGCGCCTGATCGACCTGGCCACGCGCGCACTCCATCAGGCGCGCGCCTCGCTGGGCGCCGCGCGGCCGCTCGCGCCGCTCCAGCTTCCCGTGTCAAAACTCAAGGTGTCCGATGTCATTGGACAAGGATGGGTGGAACTGTCGCAGGCGTCGCTGTATCGCGCAGTGGAAAGCAGGCGGTTTTATTGCGTGACGCCCAAGGGACGCAGCATCGGCAAGGAATTTCCAGCCTGGCAATTTGTCCAGCCCGTGCCGGAACTGATTGAACCGGTACTGGCCGTCCTTTCCGACCAGCCGACTAGTGAAATCCATGCCTTCTGGGTCAGTAGTGTCGACGAATTTAACGAACTGTCGCCAGCAGAGATGCTTGCAGGCAAATCATTCGAGACGCGAGCCGAGATCCATCCAAGCCAGCAAGCGCTGCTGGATCTGCCGGCAAACGCGAGATTGCGCAAGGTGCTGACGGCGGCCAAGTGGCAGCATAGGGGGATGGCTGACATCGTAGGCTAGTCCGGCATGAGGCCTGAACTGGAAGAAACACCTATCCCGCCAGAAATGGCTGCGCGCCTGCCGGCGCTGGCCTTGCTGCGTGCTGAATTATTGAGCAATCTTGCCACCCATCAAGCAGACCAGCGCCTGATGCGCGCGGCGTGGAACGCGGCATCCATCTGGCCGGCCCGGACGGTTTCCCCTGTCACTGGGTATATATCGCGGACGATGCCTACACGGCGGCCTGGGAAGCTCAGCTTTGCTGCAACGATGTCACGCGCCCGGGCACGTTTTATATCGCGCACGCTGCGCAACATGCCCTGATCGCAACCTTGTCCTTCAGTGTTCCGCTGCAATTGCTCGACCTGACAGGGCTGGCAGCCAGCCGGCTGGGTATTTACGATCAATCGCGCAGTCCCGATCACGCCTGGTGCCAATGGCTGGGCTGGCAGCTGGATCAGATCATTGCACGGGAGAAAGGCCAGATCCATGGCTTCATGTACCCATCGCGCCGCCAGCCCGGCAAACTGGCCTATGCGATATCGTCACGCCATATGGCAACATTGGGCAAAAGCATGGCATGCTCAAACGTGCAATTCGGCAACACTGATGCATACGCGCGCCTGCTTGCCGATCACCTGCGCGTGAACCCGCCCTGACTTGATACGCCCTACACCGGCTCGCGCCACTGATCCTTGATCTCCAGCATGGCCGGCAAGTGTTCCACAAACAGCGCCAGCAAATCCGGATCGAAGTGCGTGCCGCTGTCACGCTGCATGGTGGCGATCGCGTCCGACACCGTCCAGGCGGGCTTGTACGGGCGTTCGCTGGTGAGGGCGTCGAAGACGTCAGCGATGGCGACGATGCGGCCTTCGTGTGGGATCTCCTCGCCTTTCAAGCCGTGCGGATAGCCGCTGCCATCCCATTTCTCGTGGTGCGTCAAGGCGATGGTGCGCGCCATTTTCAACAAGCCACCCGCGTGCTCGCCGATGATGGCCGCGCCGATTTCCGCGTGGCGGCGCATGACTTGCCATTCGTCCGCATCGAGCTTGCCCGGCTTTTGCAGGATGGCGTCGGGGATGCCGATCTTGCCCACGTCGTGCATCGGCGCCGCATTCAATAAATCTTCCGCCCGGCCCGCGCTGTAGCCGGCCGCCAGCGCCAGCTGGCGCGCATAATAGCTCATGCGGATGACGTGCATGCCCGTCTCGTTATCCTTGTATTCGGCCGCTTGGCCCAGGGTCTGGATCACTTGCAGGCGCGAGCGGCGCAATTCCTCGGCGTCGACCAGCGACAAATGCGTGCGCACGCGGGCGCGCACGATGGGCGGGCTGACAGGCTTCGTGATGTAGTCGACGGCGCCGGCATCAAAACCGTCCGCCTCGTCCTTCACGTCACACAGGGCGGTCACAAAAATGACGGGAATGGACGCGGTGGCCGGCATGGCCTTGAGCTGGCGGCACACTTCATAGCCCGTCATGGCGGGCATCATGATGTCGAGCAGGATCAGCTCGACGGGGTTGTTCTGCGCCAGTTCCAGCGCCTTCTCGCCATCCTTGGCATACAGCAGGCGGTAATCGTCCTGCAACACCTGGCGCAGCACCTGCAGATTCGTCGCTTCATCGTCGACCAGCAGCAGGATCGGTTTGTCTTCGTGTAAGGTCATCGTTGGCCCAATATCAGGAAAGGTCGGCTGGCGCTGGCGCTTCCAGCCACGCCAGCAGCTGGCGCAGCACGCCCGCGGCGCGCGCAAATTCAAAGTCGTCAATGGCGCTGGCCAGCGCCTGCAGGCGTGGCTGCTGGCCGTGCGGCGCCAGCATGGCGGCGATCTGCGCCATCAGGGCGTCGTCCAGCTGCCCGCCTTCCAGGCTGGCGATGGCTTGCAGCAGCAAGGCGCCCGCAGCGGATACATCAAGCGGCACGCTGGCGAGTGCCTCGCCCGCTGGCGCCAAAGGCGCCTCGACGCCCGCCTCCAGCTCGCCGGCCAGCGCCATGAAGGCGGCCGCCAGTTGCACCAGCAATTCCGTTACCGGCAACTGGCGCGCAATCGCTTGCTCGATGCGTCCCAGCAGGCTTTCGACCTGCACCAGGCACAGGTTGCCCGCCGCGCCCTTGATACGGTGCAGCAAATGGCCCGCCACGCTGCTGCCGCCGCGTTCCAGTTCCGCCGCCAGCATGGCGGCGCAATCGCCATTGGCCTGCACGAAGCGGCTGATCGCCCGCTGCAAGGCGTCGCGGCCGCCCCACAGGGCGATGCCGCGCTGCCAGTCCACCTGGCCGGCCGCCGCACGCGCCGCAGCGCCGGCCACCGGCGGCGGCATGGCCACGGCGATATCGAGCAGGCGGGCGATTTCCGCCGTCAGCTTGTGCATCTCCAGCGGCTTCGAGGCAAAGCCGTTCATGCCCGCCGTCTGCGCGGCGCGTCGGTCCTGTTCCAGCACGCTGGCCGTCAGGGCGATGATGGGCGTCGCCTTCAGACCCTGTTCGCGCTCGTGCACGCGGATCAGACGCGTCGCCTCCAGGCCATCCATGCGCGGCATCTGCACGTCCATCAGGACGATGTCGAAGCTGCCCTTGCTGAACTCGCGCACGGCGCTCTCGCCATCGCTGGCGGCGATCACCTGGTGGCCGGCAGCGCACAGGCTGATCAGCAGCAGCTCCACGTTCTGCGGCACGTCGTCGGCCGCCAGGATGCGCAGCGGCGGCAAGGCCACCACGGGCTGCTCGCTGCGGCGCGCCACGGCCTTGCCCGGCGCCAGCGGCAGCAGCACGTGAAACACGCTGCCCACGCCCAGGGTGCTTTCCACCGTGATGCTGCCCCCCATCAGTTCGACCAGTTGCAGCGAAATCGTGGTGCCCAGGCCCGTGCCGCCAAAGCGGCGGCTCATCGAGGAATCGGCTTGCGTAAAAGGGGCGAAGATTTTATCCAGGCGATCGGCGGGGATGCCGATGCCCGTGTCGTGCACGGCGATATGCACCTGCTCGCCCTGCATGCCGACGGCCACGCGCACATGGCCCACTTCCGTGAACTTGACGGCGTTACCGATCAGATTCGTCAGCACCTGCTGCACCCGG
Organism: Janthinobacterium leeuwenhoeki; assembly: GCF_051380795.1. Lineage (NCBI taxonomy): Bacteria > Pseudomonadati > Pseudomonadota > Betaproteobacteria > Burkholderiales > Oxalobacteraceae > Janthinobacterium > Janthinobacterium leeuwenhoeki. Next base: position 70,613 of record NZ_JBNYXT010000004.1, on the reverse strand, counting down.
CGCGCGTCGCCCAGGAAGAACTGGCCCATGCCCGGGTCGGCATCGACATGCAGCACCAGGTCGCGCGCCTGCGCCGTGATACGCAGCGACGCGGCCACATGGTCGACCAGGTCGGGCAGCGAAAAGTCCACCAGTTCCAGCTCGGTGGCGCCTTTTTCCAGCTTGGCCATGTCGAGGATGTCGTTAAGCAGCTCGAGCAGGGAACGGGCGGACTGGCGCACCGTGCCCAGATGGCGGCGCTGCAGGCTGTCCAGGGCGGTCCCCAGCAGCACTTCCGTAAAGCCGATGATGGCGTTCATTGGCGTGCGGATTTCATGGCTCATGTTGGCCAGGAAGCTGGTCTTCGATTCGGCGGCCAACTCGGCGCGGTCTTTTGCCGCGCGCAGATTTTCCTGCATGGCGCGCCGCTCGCTGACGTCGGTGGCCAGCTTGACCACCTTGAACGGCTTGCCGTCCGTGTTGAAGATCGGGTTGTACGAGGCCTGTATCCACACTTCACGGCCATCCTTGTCGATGCGCTTGTACTCGCCGGTATTGAACTGGCCACTCGCCAGCTGCTGCCAGAACGCGATGTAGTCTGGCGAGGTCACATAAGCCGGTTCGCAGAAGATGCTGTGGTGCAGGCCCAGCACGTCGTCGAGCTGGTAGCCGACCAGGTTGAGGAAGTTCTCGTTGGCTGCCAGGATGCGCCCTTGCAGGTCGAACTCGATGACGGCCATCGCGCGCGAGATGGCTGTCACCTTGCCTTCGTATTCGGCGTTGCGCAATTCGCTTTCCGTGATGTCGAGGATGACGCCGTCAATCCAGCGCACCACGCCATCGTTATCGAGCACGGGGCCGCTGCTTTCGCGCACCCAGCGCTCGCGCCCGTCGCGGTGAATCATGCGGTAGACGTTCTCGAAGTCGCGCTTCTCGCCGGCCGCCTGCACGCAGGTGTCGTTGACACGCTGGCGGTCGTCCGGGTGCACCAGGTCGAACAGCCTGACCCGCCCTTCGGCGAAGTCCTGCGGCATCCAGCCGGTCAGGTTGAAAACGGCATCGCTGATGAAGATCATCTGCCATTCGGGCGCGAAGCTGCAGTGGAAGGACACGCCGGGGATATTGCGGATCAGGGTGCGGTACTGGCGCTCGCTATCCTTCAGCGCCTGCTCCAGGCTGCGCGACGAGCGCATGTCCGTGACAAAAGCCACGAACAGGGGCTGGCCCGGCGTGTCGATCTTGCCGATCGCCACGCGCATGGGCAGCACGGCGCCTTCCTTGTGGCAGCCATCGAGTTCGCGTCCGCTATCGAGGATGCGCGAGGCGCCCGTTTCCAGGTAGTCGCGCAGAAAGCCCTCGTACTCGGCCGCGTCGGCCGGCTGCAGCAGCACGCTGGCGTCGCGCCCCACGATCTCCGCTTCGCGCCAGCCAAACAGGCTTTCCGCAGCGGGATTGAAGGAGCGCACCTTGCCCTGGCCATCGATGGTGATCAGACCATCGGCCGCCGTATCGACAATGGCGCGCAGGCGCGATTCGCTGGCGCTGGCGTGGCGCAGCAGCTGGCGGTAGCGCAGCAAGCCGTTCGCGGCGGCCACGAAGACGGTCAGTGTGACGGTGATCAGGGCCACGGCCAGGGCCACGAACGAGGCCTGCACCGTAATCGTATTCTCGCCTGCCGTGGGGGTGCCGGAAAAGCGCGCCGCCAGCATGCCGGTGTAATGCATGCCAGAAATGGCCAGGCCCATGACGACGCTGCTGACCAGCAAGGATGCCAGTGGACTGAGGCGCTGGCGCATGGCGCTCAGGCCGAAGCGTATCCACAGCGCCAGCATGGCCATGACGACAGCCACCAGCAGCGACAGGGCGAACAACCAGGGCTGATAATGCAGGGTCAGCGAAGTCTGCATGGCGGCCATGCCGCTGTAATGCATGGAACCGATGCCCAGCCCCACCAGCACGCCGCCCACCACCAGTTGCCGCCAGTTGATGCTCGGGCGCGCCAGCATGTACAACGCCACCCACGAGGCGGCCACGCCGGGCAGCATGGACAGCAGGGTCAGGCTGGGATCGAAGGACACGCGCGTGCAGATGTCGAAGGCCAGCATGCCGATGAAGTGCATCGACCAGATGCCGCCGCCGAGCGCGATGGCGCCCGTGATGATGGCCGTCTGGCGCTGGAAGCCGCGCTCGCTGCTGCGCGCCATGCCGGCGATCTGCAGGGCCATGAACGAGGCGAAGATGGCGATAGCGATGGAAAACAGCACCAGCCAGGCATTGTGCGTGCCATAGATATAGGCAAGCGTGTTGTTCGATACATCAAACATGGAACTAAGCATACTGTCGTGGCATAAGGTGAGTGAAACGTGACGTCGCAAAACATGACGGCGCACCGCGCGCGCCGGTGCCACGCTTTTTACTAAAGCGGCAACACAGCGGAAATGACAACGGTAGCGGTCGACCAGGGCAAGGCTCGGTCATCACGCCCGCGCCTGCCGCGCGGGGGAAAGGTGCTTTTTACGGAGTGAAAAAGCGGAAAGCGTACGAACTCTGGCGCGGATGTCTGGCCGCCAGCGTGACGATGATTTTTTAATGAGCCATGAGTATAGTTGCTTTGCGAACATATTCATAGGACTTCAGCAATACAGTTATCAAAAATGATATTTATTGCGGCGGCGATGCGACAATGGCCGCCTGTGCCTGCGGCCAGCGTGCGCGGATGGCCCCGGATTGCTGGCCGATCGGGCCTGTCGTCTTGCTGACAGCGATACCGGCCAGTCTACAGCGGCGGCTCAGTTCGTCCTTGATCTGGCACAGCGAGCCACGCTGCGCCACAGCACGGGACGCAGATCGGCCATCATCGCCGCATGAGAACGTGCATCGTCGGCCGGCGAAAACGAATCCACCCGGCGCGCGCCGCTTCAAGCGCCGGGCGTCAGCATGCCACGGAACCACGCCAGTTGCTCGCGCGTCAGGTAGTTGGCGCCGTCGCCATGCAGGATGACGATCTCGATCTCGGACGGAATCGAGGCGAGCAATTGCGCGCCCGTCACGGGAATGTTGGGGAACGCGATGCCGGCCAGGAAGGCCGGGTCTTCCGCCACCGTCACGCAGCGGCGCTCGGGATTAGGCGACGGCACGAGGAACAGGTCGATCTGCTCGCTCTGCCCGCCGATGACGACGTGCAATTGCGCGGCCAGCAGTTCGGGCAAGATCAGCTCGATGTTATTCTCGGCGCGCGATAGCTGGAAGGCGTTTTTCAGGGGCGTGAGGACAGGCGTGGCGGACATGGGAACAGTGTGAAAGTGAAGACGGCGGCAGTGTAGCAGAGGCGCCCCGACGGGCGCGCTCCGCTGGCGCCACGGCTACAGCTTGTAGTTCAAGGACAGCAGCACGCTGCGCGGCGCGCCGTAGCGCTCCAGCCCGCCCGACCAGGAATAGCCGAGTCCCTGGTAATAGCGGCGGTCGAGCACATTGTCGACATTCACGCGCAGCTGCAGCTGCTCGCTGATCCGGTAGCCGGCCGTCAGCCCGACGATGGCGTAAGCGCCCTGCCGCGTCTCGAAGCGCGTTTCGCGGCGGTAGATTTTATCCTGCGCGTAGACGGAAGCGCCCAGATTCCATCGCGCCAGGCTGCCACTCAGCTGCACATTCGTGTAAAGCTTGAACAATTGCTTCGGTTCATCGGTGGCGATGCGCTGGCCGATGTTGGCGGACACGCTGTCCTTCGTATATTTGGCCAGCACATAGGTGTAGCCGCCCGCGATCTGCCAGCCCGGCAACGGCGAGCCCGACAATTGCAGATCGACGCCTTCGCTCTGCACCTGCCCGGCCGCGCGGGCGCAATAGATGGCGCCGCCCGTGGGGCAATTGACTTCATCAGCCATGGCGCGGTTGTTTTGCCGGATGCGGAACAAGGCGCCGCTGGCGTTGAGCCTGCCGCCGAAATACTCGCCCTTGACGCCCGCTTCCAGGTTGGTGCCGCTCAAAGCCGGCAAGGTATTGCCCTTTACATCGAGCACGCTTTGCGGCTGGAAGATCTGCGTGCCGCTCGCATACACGGAATGGTGCCGGTCCAGGTCGTAGACCAGGCCCGCGTACGGCGTGAACTTCGCGTTTTCCGTCAGGTCGCGGCGCCATGCGGGGTTGGTGGCATACCAGCCCGTGACGTCCTGCGCATACCAACCGAAGCGCCCGCCCAGCACCAGGCGCAGCGGATCGGCCAGGCTGAAGTTGCCGGCCGCATACAGGCCCTTCTCATCCGTCTTGCGGCCCCAGTTGTACGGCTCGAATGGCCCGCCGCGCATCGGGTAGGCGCGGGGATTCCAGCTGCGGATGTCGATCACGCGCTTTCCGGCACCTTCCCAGCTCTGCGCCGCGTCCGAATCGTCATGGCGGTAGCTGGCGCCGATGATGACGTCATGCTGGCGGCCAAACCAGCTGACGGGGCCGCTCAAGCGCCAGTCCGCCACCACTTGTTGTGTGTTGTACTTCCAGCCCGTTTCCGACTGTTCCAGCAGAAACGTTTCGCCATCGATGCGGCTGTTGGTGGTGTTGCGCGTACTCGACGAGGCATCGATGCGCATGATGGCGAAGCGGCTGCGCCAGCCCTTCTCCAGCTTTGTTTCCAGGTCGGCGAAGACGACGTTGTTGTCGCGTTTCTGGAAGGAATCGGCATTATTCAGGAAAGTCGAGCGGGGCAAGTCCATGTGACGGCCGTCAAGCAAGGTCGGCAAGCCGACGAAGACGCCGTCGGTGCGGCTGTGCTGACGCGAAAAACCGATGCCGGCCGTGGTCGATGGCGTCAGGTCCGCTTCCACGATCGCATACACGGTGCCGTTGGTATTGTTGACCACGTCGACAAAACTGTCGCTATCGCGCCAGCTGGCCGCCACACGCCCCCGCACGCTGCCCGACGCGTTCAGGGCATTGCTGGCGTCCACCGTCAATTGCCGGTCCTTCCAGCTGCCAAGGTGGATGGATGCGTTCAGCAAGGGCGTGGCCGTGGGGCGCTTGCGTATCATATTGATGCTGCCTGACGGCGCGCCCGCCCCTTCCATCAGGCCGGTGGCGCCGCGCACCACTTCCACGCGGTCGTACATCAGCATGTCGGCGGAGACGTTGCGCTCATTAAAACCCGTCACATCGAGCGGCAAGCCATCCACGTTGACGTGGCTCAAGGCAAAACCGCGCGCAAAATACGTGGTTTCCTGGTCGGACACGCCTTGCGTCTTGCCATACAGGCCGGGTGTGGCGCGCGCCACGTCCTGCAAGGTGGTCAAATCAAAATCTTCCATTTGCTGGCGCGAAATGACACTGACCGTTTGCGGCGTGTGGCGCTGCGACAAATTCAGCCCGGTGGCCGTCGACATGGCGCGCGCCGTATATAAGCCCGTGCCTTCCGTGGCACGGTCCGCCTCGGCGCTGACAACCACGGCCGGCATGCTGGCCAGGCCGCCATCGGCCATGCTGGTATTGATCTTGCGCACCAGGTAATTGCCATTGCCGTTTTCAAGCACTTCGAGGCCGCTGCCTTGCAGCAATTGTTGCAAGCCGGCGGAGACGCCATGGCGCCCCTGCAAGCCCGGCGTCACCAGGCCGTCGAGCGCCACGCCCTGGGTGGACAGGTTGACGCCAGCGGCGATGGCGAACGCGTGCAGCGCATCGCGCAAGCTGCCGGCGGGAATATGAAAGTCGCGCACGCTGGCGGCCGCGCCGGACTCGGCAGCCACCGCCGCCTGCGGCAAGCCGGTGCCGGTCGCGCCCACGGCGAGAAGCAAGACCAGCGCGGCGCGCACGGCGCCGGTGGTGGGATGGAGCGTCATTCGTGCTGCGGTAATGCGGTGCTGCAAAGCCATGTGGACCCTTTCGATGGTTCGGATTGTTCGTTCTCTACCTTGTATGACGAAGCAATCCGCAAAAAGGGACAGGCAAGAAGTAAATTGGAGCATGTCGGCTTACGCCCTGCGGGCTAAGCCGACCTACCATACCCGACAGGCGTAGGTCGGCTTAGCGTGGCAAGGCCACGCGTAAGCCGACAATTTCAAGCCGCCTCGACACTGATCCAGTAGCGCGTGCGGCGCGCCAGCCGGATCGGCAAGGAGCGCTGCAGCAAGAGCAGGATGTTGTCCGGGTCGTTCAGCTGGAAGATGCCGTCCACGGGCATGGCCGCCAGTGCCGGATCGCAGCGCAGCACGCCATAGCGATAGCGCGCCACCTGTTCCAGCACCTTACCCAGCGGCATGCGCTCGGCGATCAGCACGCCCTGCAGCCAGCCGGCAGCGTGCGGCGCCAGCGGCGCCAAGGCAGAAACGGCATGATCATCGAAACTGCCCTGCCGGCCCGCATCGACCGTGCGCAAGGCGCCGGGGGCCTGCGCTGGCTGGATCTCGACGGCGCCTTCGCTGACACTCACCTCGGTGCGCGGTGCCAGCACAGTGCCGGCGTGGCGCACGCTGAAGTGTGTACCCAGCGCGCGCACGGTGCCATTGCTGCTGCGCACGAGGAACGGGCGCGCCGGCACGGCCCCGTCGTGCGCCGTGGCGACATGGATTTCCCCGGCATGCAGCACGAGCAGCCGCGCCACGCCGTCAAAATGCACGTCGATGGCCGTGTCCGTGTTGAGCGCCAGTTGCGTGCCGTCAGGCAATGCCATATGGCGGATTTCCCCCCTGCCCGTACGGATGGCGGCGCGCCACGCTTGCCATGGCGCCGACTGGCTGGCCAGCCACAGCGCCGGCCCGGCCGCGATCAGCCCGGCCAGGCCGTAGAGCACGGCACGCCGGTGTGGCGATGTTGGCACCGCGTCCGCCGTCTGGCGCAGCGCGGGCGGCACGCTGGCCAGGGTGCTGCAGACCAGCTCGGCCCTCTGCCAAGCCGCTTCGTGCGCGGGATCGCTGGCGCGCCAGGCCAGGAAGGCTTGCTGCTCATCGGGAGTCAAGGCGCCCCCGTGCAGGCGCACCAGCCATTGCGCCGCCGCCCGCGCGACGCGGGGATCGATGGCGGTCATGCTGGCATTCACAGGATCAGCAGGATGCAGCGCTCAAACGCCTGCACCATGTAGCGCTTGATGCTGCGCTCGCTCACGTCCAGGCGCCGGGCGATTTCCCCATACGCGAGGCCGTCCACATGCGCCAGCAGGAAGGCGCTGCGCACCAGCGGCGGCAAGCCGTCAAGCATGGCATCGATGCGCTGCAAGGCTTCGCGCACCAGCAAGCGCTCTTCCGGCGACTGCATCAGCAGATCGGGCTGCTGCGCCAGGGTTTCCAGCCAGGCCTGCTCCAGCGACAGGCGCCGGTAATGGTCGATCAGCAGGCGCTGCGCCACCGTCGTCAGGTAGGCGCGCGGTTCGCGCAAGGTTTGCCGGCCCTCAGGCGGCGCCGTCAGCAGACGCACGAACGTATCCTGCGCCAGGTCCGCCGCATGGTCGGCGCACTGCAGCTTGGCGCGCAGCCAGCGCATCAGCCAGCCGTGGTGGCTGCTGTAAATGACTGCGATCGATTCGCTGGACTGCGCAATGTTCACTAGGGATTCCGATGCGCTCAAGGCAGGGCGCGGCTAATTGATAATAATTCTCATTATCACAAATCATTGCCTCCGGCGTCAATGCCGGCGCCTGCCTCTCCTCGGAAACTGTTGTTTCAGCGTGGCTGCCAGCGCTTTATATACTAACGCCGTCACCAGGTGGTCGCGGGCGATTATGCCAGAGTAGATGTTACGGGCTTTGCGGCCAGCACGAAGGGAATGGCTAGCGGCCCCAGAAACACCACCAGGATGGCCCTGACAGCAGTTGTTTTCAAGGAGCGGCGTTTGGCAATGAAGAGGCAAGCGAAGGCCGACAGCGACCAGATCAAGGCAGGCAGGTATGCAGTCATCATGAACTCCGGATGCGCCCTGAAAGGCAGGAAAACCATGCTGACACGGAAATGTGGCCACCACAATGGCAGATTGGGCATCTGCCAGGCCAACGGCCGCCCTTTCAGCCAGTCTTAAGGCTGCGGGCGGCGGCTGGCCAGCGATGTGCTCAATAATACACGGTCAATGCTGGCCGATCTTCATGATTTTCAGCGCGTTCGTGCCACCGACCTTGCCCATCGGCTCGCCCCAGGTAAGTACGACCGTGTCGCCCTTGGCCACGACTTTATGTTCCACCAGCAAGTCTTCCGCCTGCTGCAAGACCTTGTCGCGGTCCGTGCCGGAGGTCAGTTCCAGGGTGCTGACGTTGCGGTACAGGGCCAGCTTGCGGCGCGTGCCCACGCTCGGGGTCAGGGCGACGATGGGGATATCGATATTGCAACGGCTCATCCACAGTGCCGTGGAGCCCGATTCCGTCAGGGTGGCAATGGCTTTGACGCGCAGGTGATGGGCCGTAAACAGGGCGCCGTAGGCGATCGACTGGTCGATGCGCGAGAACGTGGCGTTGAGGAAATCGGCGTCCAGCTTGCAGGTATCCCACTTTTCCGCGTCCAGGCAGATGGCGGCCATCGCTTCCACCGTTTCAATCGGGTAACGCCCAGAGGCCGTTTCCGCCGACGTCATGACGGCGTCCGTGCCATCGAGCACGGCATTGGCCACGTCGGACACTTCCGCGCGGGTCGGCACGGCGTTGACGATCATCGATTCCATCATCTGCGTGGCCGTGATCGCCAGTTTATTCGACGCGCGCGCCATCTTGATCATGCGCTTTTGCAAGGCCGGCACGGCCGCATTGCCCACTTCCACGGCCAGATCGCCGCGTGCCACCATGATGCCGTCGGAAGCGTCGAGGATTTCTTGCAGCGCAGGAATGGCTTCCGCGCGCTCGATCTTGGCGATCATCATCGGCTTGTGGTCCCACGCTTCACCGGCGATATTGGCCAACTGGCGCGCCATCACCATGTCGGTGGCGTTTTTCGGGAAGGACACGGCCACGTAATCGGCCTGAAAACTCATCGCCGTCTTCACGTCTTCCATGTCTTTCGCCGTCAGGGCCGGCGCCGACAGGCCGCCGCCCTGGCGGTTGATGCCCTTGTTGTTCGACAATTCGCCGCCGATCTTGACGGTGGTGTGGATTTCGCTGCCGACGACTTTGTCGACCGTCAAGACGATGAGACCATCATTGAGCAACAATACATCGGCCGTGCGCAAATCGCGCGGCAATTCCTTGTAGTCGAGGCCGCAGCGCTCGATATTGCCCAGCTCGCCGTTTTCGCCCCATTTCGCGTCGAGGATGAAGGAAGCGCCGTTTTCCAGGAAAATTTTGCCTTCTTCAAACTTGCCGACGCGAATCTTTGGGCCTTGCAAGTCGGCCATGATGGCCACTTCGCGGCCGCACAGGGCTGCCGCTTCGCGCACCATGCGGGCGCGGTCGATATGGTCTTGCGCCTTGCCATGCGAAAAGTTCAGGCGCACGACGTCGACGCCGGCCTTGAACATGCGGACCAGGGTATCGATATCGTTCGAAGCGGGGCCGATGGTGGAAACGATCTTGGTAGCGCGTTGCTGTACTTGCATGGTCATGGTGTGCTGCTTTCTATAATGAGTTACTACAAGGGCCAGCCTTGTGGGCCGGCCGTCCTGGTGCGCTGGATCAGCGGTGGTTCTTTCTTACTTGGCCGCCATCAGGGCGACCGTGGTGTCCAACATGCGGTTCGAGAAGCCCCACTCGTTGTCGTACCACGATGACACTTTCACGAGGCGGCCCGAGACCTTGGTCAGGGTCGCATCGAAGTTCGACGAGGCGGGGTTGTGATTGAAATCGATGGAAACGAGCGGCTCCGTCTGGTACGTCAAAATACCCTTCAGCGCGCCTTCCGACGCCGTTTTCAGCAAGGCGTTGACTTCCTCGACGCTGGTGTCGCGTTTGGCGATGAAGGACAGGTCGACCAAGGAGACGTTAATCGTCGGCACGCGGATGGCAAAGCCATCCAGCTTGCCGTTCAGTTCCGGCAAGACCAGACCGACAGCGGCCGCCGCGCCCGTCTTGGTAGGGATCATCGAATGCGTGGCCGAACGGGCGCGGCGCAAGTCTTCATGCATCACGTCGGACAGCACCTGGTCATTCGTGTAGGCGTGCACGGTGGTCATCAGACCCGATTCGATGCCGATGGCGTCGTTGAGCGGCTTTACCAGTGGCGCCAGGCAATTCGTCGTGCACGAGGCATTCGAAATGACCGTATCGGATGCTTTCAGCACGTGCTGGTTGACGCCGAACACGATGGTGGCGTCCACGTCCTTGCCGCCCGGCGCGGAAATGATGACTTTTTTCGCCCCGCCCTTCAGGTGGGCCGAGGCTTTTTCCTTGGTCGTGAAGAAACCCGTGCATTCGAGCACCACATCGACGCCCAGCTCGCCCCACGGGATCAAGGCCGGATCGCGCTGCGCGAAGACGCGGATGCGGTCGCCATTGACGAGCATATTGTCGCCATCGATGGTGACGACGCCAGGAAACTTGCCGTGCACCGTGTCGTAGCGCGTCAAATGCGCATTCGACTTGGCGTCGCCCAGGTCATTGATGGCGACGATCTCGATATCCTGCTGCTTGCCGCCTTCATAAAACGCGCGCAAGACATTGCGGCCGATGCGGCCATAGCCATTGATGGCAACTTTGATGGTCATGCTGTCTCCTTGATGTTTTGCTTGAAACTAACCCAAGTGCAAAATCCGGGGTCAGACCTTCAGGTCCGACCCCAGCATTTGCCATTGGGTTAAAAAGAATTAACCACTATTCCGCAACCCTGCCGCAATACCATTGATCGACAAATGGATGCCCGTGCGCGCCGCCGCATCCTGCTTGCCTTCGCGGAAGCGTTTCAACAGCTCCACCTGCACGTGGTTGAGCGGGTCGATATACGGGAAACGGTTGCGTATCGAACGCTGCATCAGTGGATTGGCTTGCTGCAACTCTTCCTGGCCCGTGATCAGCTTCAAGGCGTCCAGCGTGGCCGCGTATTCGGCGCGGATGCGGGTAAAGATGGCGTCGCGCAAGGCCTTGTCCTTGACCAGTTCCGCATACTTGCCGGCGATGGCGATGTCGCTCTTGGCCAGGACCATATCCATGTTCGACAGCAAGGATGTGAAGAAGGGCCAGTCCGTGTACATGCCGCGCAGCACGTCCGCGCCATCGGTGGGATGGGCGGCCAGGTAGGCTTGCACGGCGGAACCGAAACCGAACCAGCCCGGCAGCATCAAGCGGCATTGGGCCCAGCTCAAGACCCAGGGAATGGCGCGCAAATCCTCGATGGACGTGGATTTTTTGCGCGAGGCGGGACGGCTGCCGATGTTCAGGGCGGCAATTTCCGCGATCACCGTCGATTCCCAGAAATACTGTTCGAAACCTTCCGTGCCGTAGACCAGGTCGCGGTAAGCGTTCAAAGCCGTGCCGGACAGCTCTTCCATCGCGGCCAGGTGGCCCGCACCGGCCGAGACCTTCGCTTGCAGCTGTGCCTGCGGCAGCAGGGTCGACTGGATGGTGGCGGCCACCAGCACTTCCAGGTTGCGGCGCCCCACTTCGGGGTTCGCATACTTGGCCGTGATGACTTCGCCCTGCTCCGTCAGGCGTATCTGTCCCTGCACGGCGCCCGCCGGCTGGGCCAGGATAGCTTCGTAGCTGGGTCCGCCACCGCGGCCGACGGAACCGCCGCGGCCGTGGAACAAGCGCAGCTTGATCTGTTCTTGCTTGAAGACCGTCACCAGCTCGATCTCGGCCTTGTAGAGTTCCCAGCCGGAGGTCAGGAAACCGCCGTCCTTGTTGCTGTCCGAATAGCCCAGCATGACTTCCTGTTGGTCCGCGCGCGACGCCAGCAAGCCACGGTAGAACGGCAAGCCGAAGGCACGCGCCATGATGGCGGGGCCGGCGCGCAAGTCGTCGATCGTTTCGAACAGGGGAATGATATTGACGTCCACTTCGCGGCTGTCCTGGCGCAGCAAGCCCACTTCTTTCAGCAGCAAAGCCACTTCCAGCAAGTCCGAGACGCTGGCGGCCTTCGAGATGATGCAGTTCGGCACCGATTCGCGGCCGTATTTGACGTGGGCTGCGCGCACGGCGCGGAAGATGTCGAGTTCGGACGTGGTTTCTTCCGAATACTGCGCATACGGCGACGTCAGCAGGCGTGGCGACTCCAGTTCGGCCAGCAGCACGGCGATGCGCTGCTCTTCGTCCAGGTCCAGATAGACCAGGCCCGGCTGGGCGCCGGCGAACAGTTCACCCACGACACGCTCATGCACGTCGGAATTCTGGCGCAGATCGAGCGGCGCCAGCGAGAAACCGAACACCTTGACGGCGCGGCGCAGTTGGCGCAGCCGGCCACGCGCCAGCGCGCGCAAGCCATTGCTGACCAGCGAATGCTGAACCACGTCCAGGTCGGCCAGCAGTTCGGCTGCCGCAGCGTAGGGTTGCACGCCTTCGGCTTGCTTGCCCTTGCCAGAGAGCACCACGCGCGTGGCATCCAGGCGCGCATGGATGCCATGCAGGGCGCGGCGGTACGGCTCGTCGACGCGGTGCGGCGACGCATCGGCCGAGCGTTCGGCCAGCGCGCGCAGCGGCTCGCTGCATGCATTGAGTATTTGCGCCAGCGACAGTTGCGAAGCGAGCTTGCGCAATTCACCGAGGTAAAAGTCGAGTACCTTGTCGGCCTGCGTCTGCAGGGTGCTGCGCAGGATGTCGGCCGTGACGAACGGGTTGCCATCGCGGTCGCCGCCTATCCAGCTGCCGACTTTCATGAAATTGGGCAATTCCGCATCTTCCCAGCGGGCATCGCGCTGGGCCAGCATGGTTTCCAGCGAGGAATACAATTTCGGCAATTCGCGCAAAATCGTGTGGTCGTAGAACGACAGGCCATTGGCCACTTCATCCATGACGGACAGTTTGCTGGTGCGCAGCAGACGGGTCTGCCACAGGGTAACGATGCCGCGCCCCAGCGCTTCTTCGTTCTGTTCCGCCTCTTCCGGCGTCATTTGCACGCGGTCGCGCTCGCTCAACAGGCGCGCGATAGCCATCTGGCAATTCTGGATGCTCTTGCGCTGCACTTCCGTCGGGTGCGCCGTGAACACGGGACTGACGAAGGCATCTTCAAAGAAGGTTTCCAGCGCATCGGCCTTGCCCGCGTCAAATACGTTGCCGACGGCATGGCTGAGGCTACCCTGGCGCGGCGGCGAACCGGCGATCAAATGGGCGCGCGTGCGGCGGATGTGGTGTTGATCTTCTGCAATATTGGCCAGCAGCGAGAAATAGCTGAAAGCGCGCGTCAATTGCGTGGTTTCTTCCTGCGACAGCGCTTGCAGCGCGTCCGACAGTTGCGCGCGCGCCGCTTCATCATTGTCGCGGCGGAAACGGATGGCCAGCTGGCGCACATGTTCGATGCGCTCGAAGGCGGGATCACCCAGGTGGTTGCGGATGGCGTCGCCCAGCAGACGGCCCAGTTGGCGGATATCGCTGCTCAGCAGCTCGTCTTTCACTTCATTCATTTGCATGGTATTCATTTCCTGGGGCGGCCACGGCGGCACCGCACAGATTGCGTAGTACGCGCTTCCCGGCCCGGGAAACGCCCATCGTCGAATTTGTAGTAAATTTACCTTATTGCTACACCATCCTTTTGATTTCCATCAATAAAAATCCTATCCAAAGGGATGACAAGGGCTTGCGAGCTGTTTACCAGAGCAACAATATGAAAATTTACTACGCATTTAAGCGAAAGGCAATCAAATTTGTCTTTCGACGCTGAAAAGTGACGGCACAACACACATGGCCAGGCGCTCTGCTGTATGCTGGCGACTGAAACAAGGATGTAATCCACATGTTTAGAAACGATACCCCATGCGACTGACTGCCTATACCGACTATACCCTGCGCACCCTGATGTACCTGGGCGTGCACCGCGACCGACTCGTGACCATCCAGGACATCGCCGAACTGCATGCGATTTCGAAGAATCACCTGATGAAGGTGGTGCACCAGCTGGGCCTGTCAGGCATTGTGGAAACGGTGCGTGGACGCAACGGCGGCCTGCGCCTGGCGCGCGACCCGGCCGAGATCAATATCGGCACCGTGGTGCGCGAAACGGAAAACGATTTTTTCATGGCGGAATGTTTCAACAAGGAAAACAATACTTGCCCGCTGACGCCCGATTGCCTGCTGAAGGCCAAGCTGGGCCAGGCCACGGGCGCCTTCCTGGCCGTGCTCGACACGGTGACCCTGGCAGCCATCCTGGAGCCCGCAGGCAATGTGCCCGCGCTGGCGGCGGGCGTGATTCCCCTGCATCTGGCCAAGTAAGTCCGAAAGCAAGCACGCCAGGCGGTGCGCGAAAACAACAATGCCCGGCAAGCCGGGCATTGTGCATTTCTGGCGCTAGAGGATCAGCTTAGTGCGCGCTGGCACCAGCGGCGCCGATGCCCGTCTCCGAACGCATTTGCTGCGCTTCGTAACCGGCGCGGTCGATGCGCGCGCGGGGGCTCTTGTCGAGCACCGAGAACAGCCAGATGCCAACGAAGCCGGCCGTCATCGAGAACAGCGCCGGCGAGGCGTAAGGGAACAGCGCCGCCGGATGACCGAGCACGTCGACCCACACGGACTTCGACACCACCGTCAGCGCGACAGCCGTGGTCAAGCCCAGGAAGCCGCCGATGGTGGCGCCCCGCGTGGTGCAATCCTTCCACAGCACCGACATGAACAGCACGGGGAAGTTGGCCGAAGCGGCGATGGCGAACGCCAGCGAGACCATGAAGGCGATGTTCTGCTTTTCAAAGGCGATGCCCAGCACCACGGCGATAATGCCCAGCACGATCGTGGTCACGCGCGACACTTTCAATTCGTTGGCGCCCGTGGCCTTGCCCTTCTTGATGACGGTGGCATACAGATCGTGCGACACGGCCGACGCGCCCGACAGGGTCAAGCCCGCTACGACGGCCAGGATGGTGGCAAACGCGACCGCCGACATGAAGCCCAGGAAGACGTTGCCGCCCACGGCCTTGGCCAGATGCACGGCCGCCATGTTGTTACCGCCCAGCAGCTTGCCGGCAGCATCCTTGAACTCGGGATTGGTGCTCACCAGCACGATGGCGCCAAAGCCGATGATGAAGGTCAGGATGTAGAAGTAAGCGATCCAGGTGGTGGCCCAGAACACGGATTTGCGCGCTTCCTTGGCGCTTGGCACCGTGAAGAAACGCATCAGGATGTGCGGCAAACCAGCCGTACCGAACATCAGCGCCATGCCGAACGAGATGGCCGAGATCGGGTCCTTGATGAAGGAGCCTGGCCCCATGATGGCTTCCTTGGCGGCGTGCACGTCCACCGACTTGGCGAACAACGCTTCCGGGCTGAAGTTGAATTGCGCCAGCACGGCAACGGCCATGAAGGTGGCGCCGCCCAGCAGCATCACGGCCTTGATGATCTGCACCCAGGTGGTGGCTGTCATGCCGCCAAACAGCACGTAAATCATCATCAATGTACCGACCAGGACGACGGCGATCCAGTACTCCAGGCCGAACAGCAGCTTGATCAGCTGGCCCGCGCCCACCATCTGCGCGATCAGGTAGAACGCCACCACGACGAGGGTGCCGGAAGCCGAGAAAATGCGGATCGGCGCCTGCTTGAAGCGGTAGGCGGCCACGTCGGCAAAAGTGTAGCGGCCCAGGTTGCGCAAGCGCTCTGCCATCAGGAAGGTGATGATGGGCCAGCCGACGAGGAAGCCGATGGCGTAGATCAGCCCATCGTAGCCGTTCAAAAAGACGGCGGCGGAAATGCCGAGGAAGGAGGCGGCCGACATATAGTCGCCCGCGATGGCCAGGCCGTTCTGGAAGCCCGTGATGCCGCCGCCGGCCGTGTAGAAATCGGAGGCCGACTTGGTCTTCGCGGCCGCCCACTTGGTGACGAACAATGTAAAAATGACGAAAGCGGCGAACATGATGATCGCCGTCCAGTTGGTCGGTTGCTTGACTGCCTGGCCCAGGTCGGCGCCGGCCGCCAGCACGCTGTTGCTGGCGCTCGCCAGCAAGGCCAGGGCTGCCAGGGAGGAAAATGTGCGTTGCGTCGATGGAGTGCGGTTCATGCTTGCACCCGTACCTGGATGGCGCTGGTCAGGTCGTCGAATTGCTTGTTGGCGCGGCGTACATAAATGCCGGTGACCAGCACGGTAAACACGATGACGAACAGGCCAATCGGCATGCCCCAGGTCATGACGCCGGCGCCCGTTTTAGTGGCCAGAAATTCCTTGTTGAAGGCGATGAGGAGGATGTAGCCGTAGTACACCAGCATCATCAGGCCCGTCAGCGCCCAGCCGAAGCGCGAGCGCACCTTGAGCAGTCGATGATAATTGGGGTCGCCCTTGATTTTTTGAACCAGATCGTCATGCATTGTGTTGCCTCCTGTTATGTGAGCGTGCTCTTTTCTTTTCGAGCTTGCATTCACAATACGGCGCGAGACTTACCCGCCCCTTACGGCAGCGATTTTTTCTCGCGGGCACAACACAATGCAGGCAGAAATTCAATTCAATGCGGCAGCCGGACCGAAGAACTCATGGTGCGTCTGCTGTTCCGGCACGCCAAGCTCGCGCAAGTATTGCTTGACGGCCCGCATGAACGGCTGCGGTCCCAGAAAATAGGCGTCGACATCGCGCGAGGCCGGCAACCAGTGACCGAGCTGCTCTTTATTCAGCAAGCCGACGGCGTCCGGCGCATCTTGTTCGCCGGCGTGTTCCGCGTAGCAGTAATAACGCTGCAACTGCGGGTGCTGCGCGGCCAGTGCATCGATCTGCGCGCGGAACGCATGCACGCCCTGGTTGCGCGCCGCATGGATGAAATGCACGGTACGCTTGCCGCGCAGGGCCGCCGTGAGCATCGCCAGGGTGGGCGTGATGCCCACGCCGCCGCTGATTAGCACCAGCGGCTTGTCGCTGTCGGTCAGCACGAAGTCGCCCGAGGGCGGTGTCAGCTGCACGGTGTCGCCCGCCTGCACGTGGTCGTGAAAGAAATTGGACACCTTGCCGCCCTCTTCGCGCTTGACGCTGATGCGGTAGGTCTGGCCATTGCTGGCGGCGGACAAGGAATACTGGCGGCGCATGGGCACGCCATCGACCGTGGCCAGCACGCCGATATATTGACCTGGCGCAAAGTCGAGCACCGGCTGGCCATCGGCGGGCGCCATCAGGAAGGACGTGATCTCGCCACTTTCCACCGTCTTGCTGCGCACTAAAAAATCACGCGCGCCGCTCCAGCCACCGGGCGCGGCCGCTTGCGCCTTGTAGATGCGCCCTTCTTCGCCGGCCAGGATGTCGGCCAGCTGGCCGTAGGCCGCGCCCCAGGCATCGATGACGGCGTCGCTGGCGACCTCTTCACCCAGCACTTCGCGGATGGCTTGCAGCAGGCTGGCGCCCACCAGCCGATAGTGCTCGGCGCGGATCTGCAAGGCCACGTGCTTGTTGACGATGGTGGCCACCAGGTCGCCCAGCGCATCGAGTTTATCAATATGTTTGGCATACATCAGCACGCCATTGGCCAGCGCGCGCTGCTGGTCGCCGCTGTGCTGGTGCGCCTGGTTAAAGTACGGCAGCACTTCGGGATGGTCGCGGAACAGATTCTTGTAGAAGTGGCGCGTCAGCGCTTCGCCGCCCTGTTCGAGGATGGGGACGGTGGCCGTGATGATGGCGCGTTGTTCTTGGGTCAGCATGTAAAACTCCTGTGTCTATATAGGTAAGCGGTCTCAGGCCAGCGTTTCAACGGCTGGATATAACTCGGTATCTTCGCGCCGCATGCGCTGGAACAGCGCGTGCAGTACGGTATTGGCTTCGCTGCGGAAAGCTTCCGGTTCGGCGGCCAGGCGCACGGGCGTATTCCAGCGGCCGGCAAAATCCAGGTAGGCGCCGTCAATGCCGTGCATCTCGTTGTCGTACTGGCGCCCCAGCTGGGCCACCTTGGCCACGCCGGACGCTTGCGCGGCCGGATACAGGTAGCGCTGCTCGACGGCCAGGTGCAGCTTGATCAAGCCGCTCATGGCGACAATCTGTTCGGCAATGGCCTGCGCCTGTGCGGCCACACCGCCGCGCGCTAGTTGGCGCAAGGCATCGATGGCGGCCAGGATGGCCAGGTGCTGCTGTTTGAATTTGTCGATATTCATGGCGTGTTTCTCTTGTTGAGTGTTGCCAGTGTAGCGGAATTCGTTTAAACATACAAATTACATGCATCTTTAAATGCATGGGTGTTTCCTGAGAAAATCTGGAACAACATGCGCCACTATGTGCGGCACAGAACACAGGCTACGGACACGCTTGCCTATAATTTATTCATCACAGCGCGGGCCCGTTTGCGGCAGCGCCGCACCCTCCACTCCAGCCAAGGATGAGCATGAGAATCAAGACGGACACGGTCAAGACGGGCACAGGCCAGGCGCAGCAACTGGCCGCCATCATCAACGCGCACCACGCGCAACTGCTGGACGGCTGGATGGCCGGCCTGATCGCCCGCCTGGTGCGGCGCGACAAGATCGCGGAAAACGAGTTGCGCCAGCAGGCAGCGCAATTCCTGCCGCTGCTGGCGGGCGCACTGGAAAGCGGCGAATCGTTCGACATCGAAGGCGGCGCCTGGGACGACACGCGCCAGTTGATCGCTGAAATATCGCAGTCGCGCGTGCGCCAGGGCTATTCTCCTATAGACACGGCCAGCTTCATGTTCGCCCTCAAGGAACCGCTGTTCGCCTACCTGCGCCAGGAAATCACGGCGCAGCCGCAGGAGCTGGGCGACGCCATCGTCAGCACCAGCAAGCTGTTCGACGAACTGGGCCTGCTGACCATCGCCATCTACCAGAAGGCGCGCGAACAGGTGATATTGCGCCAGCAGCAGGAATTGCTGGAACTGTCGACGCCCGTGGTGCAACTGTGGCAAAACGTGCTGGCCCTGCCCCTGATCGGCACCCTCGACAGCGCGCGCACGCAGGTGGTAATGGAAAGCCTGCTGCAAAAGATCGTCGACACGGGCGCCCTGATCGCCATCATCGACATCACGGGCGTGCCCACGGTCGACACCCTGGTGGCGCAGCATCTATTGAAAACCATCGCCGCCGCGCGTCTGATGGGCGCCGACTGCATCATCAGCGGCATCCGCCCGCAGATTGCGCAAACCATCGTGCACCTGGGCGTCAACCTGGAAGACGTGATGACCAAGGCCACCCTGGCCGACGCCTTCGTCGTGGCCCTGAAACGCACGGGTTCCAGCATCACCTATCAGCAGCAACAACACTGAGGCGCCTATGGAAAGAATCCCCATTTTACGCATGGGCCGGCTGCTGCTGGTGACGATACAGGTGGACATGCATGACCGCCTGGCGATGACCTTGCAGGACGACCTGACCACCCGCATCGTGACCGACCGCGCCACGGGCGTGCTGATCGACATTTCCGCGCTCGACATCGTCGACTCCTTCATCGGCCGCATGATCAGCAACACGGCGGCGATGGCGACAATCCTCGACGCGCGCACGGTCGTCGTCGGCATGCAGCCGGCCGTCGCCATCACCCTGGTGGAACTGGGGCTGACCCTGGAAGGCGTGAGCACGGCGCTCAACGTGGAGCGGGGCATCAAACTGCTGGAACAGGGCGGCGCATGCGCATGACGGGGGCGCCGTGCTAGGCGCGCAGACACAGGACCCCGCGCAGATCCTGCCCCTGCACAGCGACGAAGACGTCGTGCGGTTGCGCAAGCAGGTGCGCGACAGCATGGTCGCCATGGGTTTTGGCCTGATCGAACAGACCAAGATCATCACGGCGGCCAGCGAACTGGCGCGCAACACCCTGCGCTACGGCGGCGGGGGCGAAGCGCGCATCGCGCGCATCTGCGATGGCGCGCGCCAGGGACTGGAACTGCGCTTTGTCGACACAGGACCGGGCATCGAAGATATCCCCCTGGCGCTGACCGATGGCCATACCAGCGGCGGCGGACTGGGACTGGGGCTGGGTGGCGCCAAGCGCCTGGCCGACGCATTTCACATCGACACGGTGCCCGGCGCGGGCACCACCGTCACCATCGCGAAATGGAAGCTGTTTTGAACTACCAGGAACCGCAGCCTGACATTCTCAGGCAAAGAACTTTTCCCATCGGCGAACCGAGCGAGATCGCCGCGGCCCGCCGCGCGGGCAATGAACTGGCGCGCCGCATCGGCTTCGACGACGTGCGCACGGGCCAGCTGGCCATCATCATCAGCGAAGCGGCCACGAACATCGTCAAGCACGCGCAGCGCGGCGAAATCCTGCTGCGCAAGGTCCTGCGCGGCGGCACCAGCGGCATCGAAGTGCTGGCCATCGACAACGGCCCCGGCATGGCGAATGTGCGCCAGCACATGCAGGATGGCCATTCCACCACGGGCACCTACGGCGTGGGCCTGGGCGCGATACGCCGCTTGAGCCAGGAATTCGACCTGTACACGGCGCCTGGCAAGGGCACGGTGCTGATGATGGTCATATGGGGACAGCACGCCAGCAGCGCCATCCCGGCCAGCCCGAACTGGCGGATCGGCGCCGTGTGCCTGCCGCTGCCCTCGGAACAGGTGTGCGGCGACGCCTGGAACGTGGTCTGCGAAGGCCATGAACTGAGCCTGATGCTGGCCGATGGCCTGGGCCACGGCCCCCTGGCGGCGCGCGCGTCGGAATGCGCCAGCGCCCTGCTTGAACACGACACGCCCGGCCTGCCGCCCCTGCCCGCCCCCTTCATCGCACTGGCCCACGGCGCCCTGCGCGCCACGCGCGGCGCGGCGCTGGCCGTGGCGCATATCGACAGCGCGCGCCGCGAATTGCGCTATGCGGGCGTGGGCAATATCGCCGCCTGCGCCTTCGATGCGCAGCAGCGCCGGCATTTGCTGTCGCATAACGGCATCGTCGGCAGCAATCTGCGCAAGGTGCAGGAATTTTGCTATCCATGGCAACCGGGCGCCACCTTGATCATGCACTCGGACGGTCTGCACACGCGCTGGGACCTGGAACGCTATCCGGGCCTGGCGCATTGCCACCCCAGCCTTGTCGCCGCCGTGCTATACCGCGATTTTGCGCGCGGGCGCGACGACGTCACGGTGGTGGTGCTGCGCGAACATGAGGAGCACCGGCATGCCGGTGCGGAAAGGAACGACACGCCATGACACAACGCATATTGACGGCGCATATCGGCAGCGAACTCGATGTGGTGGGGGCGCGCCAGCGCGCGCGGCAGATCGCCGCCCTGTGCGGCTTTGGCGTGCAGGACCAGGTGCGCATCGCCACGGCCGTGTCGGAACTGGCGCGCAACGCCTGCAACTACGCCGGCAGCGGCAAGGTGCATTTCGCCATCGATGGCCAGACGGCGCCGCAGGTACTCAGCATCCGCATCGAAGACCAGGGGCCCGGCATCGCGCAGCTCGACAAAATACTGGCCGGCACCTACCGCTCGCCGACGGGGCTGGGCCTGGGCATCCTGGGCGCCCAGCGCCTGATGGACCGCTGCCACATCCGCAGCACGCCGGGCGACGGCACGCACATCACCTTGCACAAGCTGTTCCCGCGCGATGCGCCCCTGCTCGACGGGAGCATGATAGGCGCGCTGTCCGGCAGCCTGCAAGCGCTGCCGCCGGATATCACGCTATCCGAAGTGCAGCAGCAGAACCGCGAACTGCTGAGCACCCTGGCCGAACTCAAAACGCGCCAGGACGACCTGCTGCAGCTGACGCGCGAACTGGAAGACACCAACCGGGGCGTGGTGGCGCTGTTCGCGGAACTGGACGAAAAAGCCGACCACCTGCGCCGCGCCGACCAGATGAAATCGCGCTTCCTGTCGAACATGAGCCATGAATTTCGCACGCCGCTGAGCTCCATCCGCGCCCTGTCCAAGCTGCTGCTCGACCGCATCGACGGCGAGCTGTCCGAGGAACAGGAAAAGCAGGTGCTGTTCATCCTGCAAAGCGCCGTCAGCCTGAGCGACCTGGTGAACGACTTGCTGGACCTGGCCAAGATCGAGGCGGGCAAGGTCGACGTGCATGCCAACAGTTTTCAAGTAGCCGACCTGTTCAGCGCCCTGCGCGGCATGCTGCGCCCGCTGCTGGTGTCCGATTCGCTCACGCTCACCTTCCTAGACCCCGATCCGGCGCTGCACATCCACACGGATGAAGGCAAGCTGTCGCAAATCCTGCGCAACTTCATTTCCAATGCCCTGAAGTTCACCGAAGCCGGGGCCATCATCGTCAGCGCCACGCCCTTGCCGGAGCAGGACGCCATCCGCTTCTCCGTCTCCGACACGGGTCTGGGCATCGCCGCCGACGACGTGCAGCTGATCTTCGAGGAATTCAGCCAGGTGGAAAACCACATGCAGCGCAAGGTCAAGGGCACGGGCCTGGGGCTGCCCCTGTGCCGCAACCTGGCCACCCTGCTCAATGGCACGGTGTCGGTGGAAAGCACGCCGGGCCAGGGATCGCTGTTTTCCGTGGTCCTGCCAGCCAGCTACCATGCGCCCGAAGGCAGCCTGCCACCTTGTGCGCCGGCCAACGACAATGGCAACGACCAGCGCATACCCGTGCTGGTGGTGGAAGACAATCCGCCCATCCGCCTGCTGTATGAAAAATTCTTGGCCGGCAGCGAATTTCGCGTGGTTCCCGCGCGCAGCGTGCGCGAGGCGCAGGAACGCTGGGAACAGCAGCGCCCCGCCGCCGTCATCCTCGACATCCTGCTGCACGGCGAAACGGCCTGGCACTGGCTGGCGGAGCTGAAAAACGACCCGCTGCGGCGCCAGGTGCCCGTCATCGTCGCCACCGAGATCGACGACGTGCGCAAAGGCCTGGCCCTGGGCGCCGATGCCTACTACGTCAAGCCGCTGCCGCGCCAGCAACTGCTGGCGACCCTGCGCGCACTGATCGGCAATCCACACCACCGGCAAGAGCCGGTTCCGCCGCAAGGCACAACCACCTGGGACAATGCGCATGCTACCGGATAACAACAGCGATGCTCTGATCCTCAACGTCGATGACAGCGACGGCGCACGCTACGCCAAGTCGCGCATCCTCAAACGCGCCGGCTTCAAGGTCATCGAAGCGTCGAACGGGGGCGACGCGCTGCTGCGCGCCCGGCAGGACCGCCCCAACCTGATCCTGCTCGACGTCAAACTGCCCGACATCAACGGTCTGGAAGTGTGCCGCCAACTGAAGGGCGGCGCCGAGACGAACACCATCCTGGTGCTGCAGACGTCGGCCTCCTGCATCGGCACGGCCGACAAGATCCGCGCCCTGGACGGCGGCGCCGACAATTACCTGGTCGAGCCCATCGAGGCCGATGAACTGATCGCCAACGTCAAGGCGCTGCTGCGCCTGGGACGGGTAGAGCGCGCGCTGCGCGACGTGGACCGCCGCAAGGATGAATTCCTGGCCACTCTCGCGCACGAATTGCGCAACCCGCTGGGTCCCATCCGCACGGCGCTGGCCCTGCTGTGCAAGCTCGACCCCGTCGTGCCGGCCGTGCAGGACAATGCGCGCCGCACCATTGGCCGCCACACGGACCACCTGGTGCGGCTGGTGGACGATCTGCTCGACGTGTCGCGCATTTCACAGGGCAAAATCTCGCTGCAATGGGAAAGCGTAAGCCTGGCCAGCGTCATACGCAGCGCGCTGGAAACGAGCTCGCACAGCGTCGAAGCGCGCGGCCATGCACTCGACGTGAACCTGCCCCAGGAAGAACTGTGGGTCTGCGGCGACGCCGTACGCCTGTCGCAAATCGTCGCCAACCTGCTGCTCAACGCGGCCAAGTTCACGGCGCCGGGCGGGCGCATCGCCATTACCGCCGTGCGCGAGGGCGACAACGTGCACATAAGCCTGAGCGACAACGGCATCGGCATCGCCGCCGCCAGCATCGACAGCATCTTCGGCCTGTTCGAGCAAAGCGGCCACTCGCCAGACCGGGTGCAGGACGGCCTGGGCATCGGCCTGTCCCTGGTACGCAAACTGGTGACCTTGCACGGCGGCCAGGTCAGCGTGCGCAGCCCCGGCGTGGGGCTGGGCAGCACCTTCGAAGTCATCCTGCCGCTCGACGCCAACGTACCGTTGCCGGCCGCGCCAGCGCCGCAGGCTGCCACCGGTAGCAGCCTGCGCATCCTCGTCGTCGACGACAACTGCGATGCGGCCGACACCCTG
Source organism: Janthinobacterium leeuwenhoeki (assembly GCF_051380795.1). NCBI lineage: Bacteria > Pseudomonadati > Pseudomonadota > Betaproteobacteria > Burkholderiales > Oxalobacteraceae > Janthinobacterium > Janthinobacterium leeuwenhoeki. The sequence continues at coordinate 46,537 of NZ_JBNYXT010000004.1, read as the reverse complement.
GCCGAATTGCTGGAAATGTACGGCCACACGGTGCGCACGGCCTACACGGGTGCGCAAGCCACCGAGCGCACGCTGGAATTCAGGCCCGACATTGTCTTTCTCGACATAGGCTTGCCCGACATGAGCGGCTACGAGGTGGCCGTCAAAATGCGCCAGTTGCCGATGCCGCAGCAATTCCTGCTCGTCGCGCTGACCGGCTATGGCCAGGAACACGACCGCCAGGCGGCGTTGCAAGCCGGCTTCAACGAGCACTTCGCCAAGCCCGTCGATTTCGGCAAGCTGGCCATGCTGGGGTTGCATATCGCCCCATGAGCGAAGGCCGGCAGCCTGTTGCCCGGGCGTCGGCTATAATCGGCGGCCGCCTCACCTCTGGAAGCATGACATGACAAGCCGCACGCCGCTGCTGCGCATCACCATGATACTGGGCGCCCTGCACACCGTCCTGGGCTGGCTGCTGCTGCCGTCGCTCCCCATCGGCCTGGCCGGCTGGCTGCTGGGCGGCGCCGTCTTGCTGGCCTCGACCATGCTGATGCCGATGACCATCTTCGCCCGCGCCGTCACGGGCGATGCGCGCCTGGCCGACCGTTTGAGCTGGGCCGGTGCGCTATGCATGGGCTTTTTTTCTTCGCTGTTCGTGCTCACCGTGCTGCGCGAACTCACCCTGCTGCTGCCGGCAGCACGCCCGCACGCGCAGGCCTCCGCCGTAATTGTCCTGCTCCTGGCGCTGCTGGCTACCATCCTTGGCTTCTTCAACGCCCGCCGCGTGGCGCGCGTGCGCGAGGTTGACGTGCCCATCGTCGGCCTGCCGGCCGCCTTGCAGGGCTATACCATCGTGCAACTGAGCGACATCCACGTGGGCGCCACCATCAAGCGCGCCTACGTGGAGGCCATCGTCGCGCGCGCCAACGGCCTGCAGGCGGACATCATCGCCATCACGGGCGACGTGGTCGACGGCACGGTGGCGCAACTGGGCAGCCACACGGCGCCGCTGGGCGAACTGCGCGCGCGCCACGGCGTGTTTCTCGTGACGGGCAACCACGAATACTATTCGGGCGCCGCACCCTGGGTGGCGGAATTTCGCCGCCTGGGCTTGCGTGTGTTGATGAACGAGCACACGGTGCTCGAGCACGACGGCGCACGCCTGGCGCTGGCCGGCGTCACCGACTTTAATGCCGTCGCCTTCGATCCGGCCCAGAAAAGCGACCCGCAAGCGGCCATCGCCGGCGCGCCAGCCGATATCCCCCACATCCTGCTGGCGCACCAGCCGCGCAGCGCGCCCGAGGCCGAAGCGGCCGGCTACGACCTGCAACTGTCGGGCCACACGCACGGGGGCCAGTTCTGGCCATGGAATCTGTTCGTGCCGCTGCAGCAGCCGTACGTGGCGGGATTGCACCGGCGCGGCCGCCTGTGGATTTACGTCAGCCGCGGCACCGGGTACTGGGGTCCGCCGAAACGCATCGGCGCGCCGGCGGAGATTACGCGACTCAGGCTGGTGGCGGCGTAAGCATCACTCGTCACTCATCAGTCCGCCCAGCTGGCCATCCACGCCTCGAAGCGCGCCACCACCGCCGGCGGATTCAAGCGCGCCATCGCGCCTTCCACTGGCTCGCTGTCGCTGACATCGAACAGCAGCACGAACTCCTCGCGCCGCGCTCCCGTGCCGAATACCCCTTCGGCGTCGAGCTGCGCCAGCGCTGCGATGCAAGCGTCGAACACGCTGGCGCGGAAAGTGACGAAATCGACGTCGAACGGCAAGTCGCGGTGCGCCTGCAAGAGCAAACGGTAGGCGCTGTCGAAATACGCCCCACCTTCGTCAAACGCCCATTCGGCCGGGTTCCACAGCATCTCTTCGCCATATTCCGAGGCGGCCAGCGCTTCGCGGCTGTTGGCCACCAGGCCCATGGTCATGGCGCTCTCATCGCTCACCAGCGCGAAAGCGTTGATGTGGTGCTCGGGGTGGGCACGGCGTACGCCGTCAAAAGCCCGTCGCGCGGCGTGCGCCACCAGGGTTTGCAGCAGCGCGAAATCAAATACGGCCGGGTCGATGGTGCTTTCGCGCGCCAGCGTATAGCCATCGGCCTGCGCTGCCTGGCACCGGGCGGCATAGGCAGCATGCGCTTCGGCCTCGCTGGCGTAGTCCTTGCGCGTTTCCTCGCCCCAGGTCATGGCCGCGCCGGCGGCCGTCCAGACAGTGCTGCCGAACACGCGCGCTTCCTGGAAGCGGGCCTCTTGACCGCCGTCAAAGATGTAAAACAGGCTGTAGTTGTCAGGCATAAGATTTTTCATTGGCTAATCGGGCCGCATCTGCGCGGCGAAATCGCGCTGGCGGAACTGCTCCAGCAGGAAATCGACGAACACGCGCGTCTTCGCGGGCAAGAGCCTCTTGCTGGCATAGTACACGGACAGGGGGCCGGAATCGGCATGCCATCCGGGCAGCAAGCGGACCAGGGCGCCGCTGCGCAAGTGGTCGAGCGCGTGCGCCATGGGCAGCAGCGCCACGCCAACGCCCATGACGGCCGCCTGCGCCATCGCGTCGGGGTCGTCGAAGATGGCGCGCGGCCGGCATTCGGCCACGCCTTCGCCGCCCTGCCCGTCGCGCAGTATCCAGCTGCGTAATCTGCCGCTGCCGGCCGAACGGCGCGCCACGCCGTCGAAGTGCGCCAGGTCTGACGGATGTACGGGCATGGCCTTGCCCTGCATGAAGGCGGGCGACGCCGTGGCGACGACGTGGACGTGGCCCAGTTCGCGCGCTACCACACCGGGCGTCAGCTCGATGCCGCCGCCGATGGCGACATCAAAACCTTCGCCGATCAAGTCCACTTGCCGGTTATCGAAATGGCAGTCCGGGATGACGCCAGGGTAGCGGGCGATGAAGTCGCCCAGCAGGGGCACCACGTAGCTGCGCCCGAACGATGGCGCCATGCTGATTTTCAGGATACCGGCCGGCTGGCCGCCCTCTTCTGCCACGCCGGCGATGGCCTCGCGCAAAGTGGACAGGGCGCCGGCTATCTGCTGCAGGAAGCGCTCGCCCCCTTCCGTCAGAGTCAGGCGGCGCGTGCTGCGCTGGAACAGCCGCAGTCCCAGGCTCGCTTCCAGTCGCGCAACATTTTTGCTGACAGCGGCTGGCGTCAGCCCCAGACGGCGCGCGGCCGCAGAAAAGCTGCCCAGCTCGGCAGACAGCACAAACGATTGCAGGTGATTGAGGGCGTCCATGCGCCTATTCTACTCGCTCATTTGATACTAATGGTTGAAAGTAATTGTAGCGATTCATGGCTACCGCACAGACAATGCAAGGCAGATACTGAGCTTCTCGATTCCTCACACCGAAAGCACATCATGCAAACCCAAGCCACCAGCCGCACCCCGTTGCCACTGCAAGACAATATCGCGTTTGTGACGGGCGGCTCGCGCGGCATCGGCGCCGCCATCGTGCGCCGCCTTGCCAGCCAGGGCGCCTGCGTCGTCTTCACCTATCAAAGCTCCACCGCCGAAGCGCAGGCGCTAGCCGCCACGGTGGAGGGCAGCGGCGGCAAGGCCCAGGGCGTGCAGGCCGATGCGGCCGACGCCAGCGCCCTGACGGCCACCATCGACAAGGTGGCGGCGCAATTCGGCAAGATCGATATCCTCGTCAACAACGCAGGCGTGTTCCTGCCCGGCGCTATCGATGATTTTTCGCTGGCAGACTTCGACAAGACCTTGAACGTCAATGTGCGCGCCGTGTTCGTCGCCATCAAGGCGGCCGTGGCGCACATGCAGACGGGCGGGCGCATCATCAATATCGGCAGCACGAATGCGCACCGCATGCCGTTCGGCGGCGCGGCCGCCTACGCCATGAGCAAATCGGCGCTGAGCGGCCTGACGCAAGGCCTGTCACGCGACCTGGGCCCGCGCGGCATCACCATCAACAACGTGGAACCAGGTCCCGTCGCCACCGACATGAACCCGCCGACGGGCGATTTCGCCGACCTGATGCACGGCCTGATGGCCCTGCCCCGCCACGGCACGGCCGATGAAATCGCCGGCATGGTGGCCTATTTGGCCAGCGCAGAAGCGGCCTTCGTCACGGGCGCCGGGCTGAAGATCGATGGCGGTTTTGCCGCCTGATCCAGTCCGAACATCAGCGAGCGGTGTGCTGCCACGCCCGCCATGGCGCCATCAGCCACCGCGAACGCCACGCTGCCGGCCATGCGCCCAGCGTCGCCGCAGCAATAGACGCCGGGCACGCTGCTGGCCTTTTGTTCGTCGGTACGCACGAACGGGCCCATGGCGCCCTCTTCCAGCAAGCAGCCCAATTCGTCAGCCAGGGAACTGGCCAGGCGGGTGCGGGTCGCCACGAACAGGCCGGCCATCGCATGACGGCTGCCGTCCGCCAAGACCACATCGGCCACCCCGTCGATCTGCGCCACGAGCGTGCGCACCACCGTCACGCCGCGCGCATCCAGTTGTGCCAGCTGCGCCGCATCGGGCTCAAAGGCGTCATTGAGAAAAAAGGTGACCGTGCCCCAGTCGGGCAGCATCAGGGCATGGTGCATGGACAGGGGGCCGGTGGCCAGCACGCCGATGGCGCCCTGCTCCAGCTCATAGCCGTGGCAATACGGGCAGTGAAAGACGCTGCTGCCCCAGCGCGCGGCCAGGCCATCGACGGGCGGCAGTTCGTCGATCACGCCGGTGGCCAGCACCAGGCGGCGGCCGTGCACGACACTGCCGTCCGCCAGGGTCACATTGAAGCCATCGCCATCGCCGCAGGCTGCCGCCTGCGCGACCGTGCCGTCCAGCCAGGTGACGGTGGCATACGCCATCAGTTGCTTCTTGCCCTTGGCCGCAATGGCGGCCGTCTCGCTGCCGTCGCGGGTCAGGAAGCCGTGGGAATGGCTGGCGTAGCGGTTGCGGCGCTGGCCGCCGTCAATCACCAGCACGCGGCGGCGGGCGCGCGCCAGTTGCGTGGCGGCGGACAGGCCGGCGTAGCTGCCGCCGATGATGATGGCGTCAAACGTGGCGCTGTGCGGTTCAGGAATGTGCATGGGGTGCTCCTTTGTGGATGGCGTATTGTTGGCTGAAACGTTCGGCCAGGTCAGCCAGGGTGACGGCGCCAAAGCGCTGGATCAGCAGCGCCTCGGCTTCGTCGAAGGCGCCGGCCAGCGACTGGTTGACCACTTGTTCGACCAGGCAGCCCGGCTGGTCGACGCGGTTGCCCATGGCGAAAATGGTGGGCGAACCCACGGCCACGTAGATGTCTTGCAGGGTCACGCGGTGCAAGTCGCAGACGATGCGCCAGCCGCCGCCATGGCCCTTGACCGACGCCACGTAGCCGCGTTCGCGCAAGCCGGCCATCACGCGCCGCACCAGCACGGGGTTGGTGTCCAGGTAGCCGGAAAGTTCCTCGGACGTCATCGGGCGTCCCGCGTGGGCCATGTGCAGCAGCACATGGAGGATCGATGATAGTTTGCTGTCGCGTCTCATGTAACTAATGATAGTACATAATTCCAGCACATGCAACCGAGTTGCAATACTGGGGCAAAAAAAGGGGCCAGACCCTGTCAGGTCCGGCCCCCAGCCTTTGCCATGCTTTCAGGCTTACACCGCCTTGCGCCGCCGTCCCCGCCACCACAGCAGCAAGGCCAGCAGCACCAGCACGCCGACGATGATGCCCGCGCGGGCCAGGCCGATCAGGTTCGACGGCACCCCACCGTTGCGCAAGGTCGTCACCTGTTCCGCCGTCACCTTGATTGCGGGATTGCCGTACATCTTCTGCACATAATTACCGAGGGTGACGATCTGTTCGTCCGACAGAGTCTGGCGGAAGGCGGGCATGACATGGCTGACAGCGTGGCCCGCAGCTTGACCACTGCCACCATCCTGCCGCTCCACGCCATCGAGTATCGCCATCACCAGGTTGTTACTGTTGCTGCGGCCCGTCACCGAGTTGTGGAGCAACGGCGGCAAGCCGCCGTCGAAACTGCCCTCGCCCCTGGCCTGGTGACAGCTGGCGCACTGCGCATCGTACAGCTGCGCACCCGACATCTTGTTCAGGTTTTGCGGCAGCGGCACGCCGCGGATGGCATTCAACTCGTCACCCGGCTGGCCCCATTGCGTCACCGGTTTCACGTCCGCCTTGTCACGGATGGCGCGCACGCTCTTGATGTAGTGCGCGATGGCGTGCAAATCCGCATCGCTCAGGTGCTGCAGGCTATGGTCGATCGCTTCGGCCATCGGTCCGGCCGCCTGCGCCTTGTTGGCCGCGCGGCCCGTGCGCAAGTAGCCGGCCAGCTCCTGCTGGCTCCAGCTGCCGATGCCGCTGTTGACGTCCGAGGTGATGTTCGGCGCGTACCAGGTGCCCAGGTCGGCCCCGCCCAGTTCTTTCGACAGCTGCTCGGCCATCAGCGCATTGCGCGGCGTGTGGCAAGTGCTGCAGTGGGCCAGCCCTTGCGCCAGATAGGCGCCGCGGTTCCACTCCATGCTCTTGGCCGCATCGGCCACGAAGGGCTTTTTGTCGAGGAACAGCCAATTCCAGCCCGCCATCGACAGGCGGATATTGAACGGAAATGGCAAGTCCGTCTTTTGCGCCGGCGCCGTATCGACCGCCGCCACGCCATGCATGAAATAGGCGTACAGGGCGGCCGTGTCGTCATCCGTCACCTTGGCGTAGGCCGTGTAGGGCATGGCCGGATACAGGTGCGCACCGTCGGCCCGCACGCCGTGGCGCACGGCGGCGGAAAACTGCGCCAGCGTGTAATTGCCGATGCCATGCGTTGTCGATGGCGTGATGTTGGTGGCAACGATGGCCCCCAGTGGCGTGGCCAGGGCCAGGCCGCCCGCCATCGGCTTACCGCCAGGCACGCTGTGGCAGGCGATGCAGTCGCCGGCCGTGGCCAGGTAGCGGCCACGCTCGATCGCCTGTACATCGGCGCCAGGAGCTTGCGCCGCCAGCACCGGCAAGGCCGAGAGGGATAGCAAGGCGGCGCCGGCCGCCAGTCGGAAGGTCCCCATCATGCAGCTCCTCCCTGTTCGTCGAGGATGTGCTTGACGGTGCGCAGTGCCACAGCCAGGCCGTTTTCCGTCGAATTGCAGGTGCCGGATGTGGGCAGCACGCCGGTGCTGCACAGGAACAGGTTAGCGTGATCGAAGGTGCGGCCCCACTGGTCGCACACGGCCTTGGCCGGATCGGAACCCATCGACAAGGTGCCGCAGATATGCTGGTTGTTGGCGAACACGCCTTCCTTGCTGTGGCGCAGATTGGTGCCGCCCATCAGTTTGGCGATCTGCTCGAAATCCTGCTTCGAACGCTCGTGGCCGCGCCGGGTGTATTCGTCGATCGCATAGTGCGCCTGCGGCTTGGGGATGCCCATGGCATCCTTTTCGCTGCTGAGGGCGATGCGGTTTTCCGGGTTCGGCAGCACTTCCAGCACGTTTTTCAAGCTCATTTCGCGCGCCGAACGGAAACGCAACTGCTGTTCGAATGCTTCGCCAAAGACGCCCTTGCCGATCAATTCCCTGGTGGCGCCATCCACGCGCGAAATGTTCGTGAAGTCCAGGCGGTATGGCGAATGCTGGCCGCGGAAGTCGCCGTCGCGCATGCTGTTGATGGAATTGGGGCTTTGCGGGCCCCGGCCCAGCCACAGGTCTTCATCGGCGTCGAAGGTGATCGAGGTGCTCGGGTGGTCCATAAGATTGCGGCCCACCATGTCGCTGCTGTTGGCCAGGCCGTTCGGGTATTTGTCCGTGGCGGAAACGAGCAGCAAACGGGGGCTTTCGATGCCGTTGGCGGCCAGGACGAAGGTCTTGGCCGTGACCCTGTGGCTTTTTTTATCCACGTCATAGTACAGGGCAGCCGTGATGCGGCCCTGCGCATCGTGTTCCAGCTTGTAGACGTTGGCATTGCAGACGATCTTGACGCCCGCGTCTTCCGCCTGCTGCGCGGCGATGCCGCCGTGGTATTGCGCGTCGATGGGGCAAATCGGCTGGCAGCTGTTGTTGCCGCAGCAGGCCGGGCGGCCAGCGTAGCTGACGCTGTTGCGCGCCACCGTGTTGCCAACCACCTTGAACGACGGGTCGAGGCGTTCGCGGATGCGGCGCATGGCATAGGGCTCCGTCACGGACTCCATCGGAAATGGCTGCTTGCGCGGCGAACCCGTGTTGTCGGCCCCGGAAACGCCCATGATGGCTTCCGCTTCCTGGTAGAACGGCTCCAGGTCGTCGTAGCTGATGGGCCAGTCGACGCCCACGCCGTACAGGGTATGGATGCGGAAATCGTTCGGCACATTGCGCCACGCCTGCGCGGCCCAGTGCCACGAGGTGCCGCCGAACTGGCGGATGTATTCGGCCGGATACGGGTACGGGCCGGCCTGCACCAGGTAGCCGTTATCCTTCGGCTGGTAGATCGGGTGCGGCGCCGTGGCCACTGAGGGATACGGCGACATCCAGTCGCTGCGGCGCGTCGTGTTGCGGAAGCGGGCGACGATTTCGCCGCGCGACACGCGCGGCCCCGCTTCCAGGATCAGCACCGAGGCGCCGGCCAGCGCCAGCTTGCGCGCGGCCAGGGAGCCGATGATGCCGGAGCCGATCACGAGGTAATCGGCGGAGAGTTCTTCTGCCATGATGGCTCCTTAAATTGGTTTTCTGGCCCAGCTGCCGTAAGCGCCGTAGGAATACGTGGGAGGCTTCAGCACGTCGGCCACGACGGCCGCGTTCAAAGCCTGCTCGTAGGCGACGCAAACGGCCGCCTCGCCCGTGCCGACGATGCCCAGATACCAGACGCTGGCGATCTGGCGCGGCAAGGCCGCCAGCGGCGACTGGGCCGGGTCGAGCGCGTCGAGCGCTTCCTGCAGGCCGGCCGCCTGCAAGCCCTGCGCATTGATCAGGGCCAGCAGCGCGCGCACCTTGGCGGGAAAGGCGACATCCTGCGCCACCAGCGCGTCATACAGGCGCCTGGCCAGCACGGGGTCAAGCACTTGCCGCCCCACCAGCATGGCCGACACGCCCAGGAAAGCGCCCTGCTCCGCATTGGCGACCGGTTCGGCCAGCGCCCAGGGAATCAGTGCCGCGGCTGATGCCGACAGCAAACCGGCCAGCACCATGCGGCGGCCGGGATTGAGAGGGCCACGGCCCTCCTTGTGATGTGTAGCGTCCAATTGAAGCTCCCGTGAGTTCAGCAACCGTTCAGAAAGAGTGCTTGAGACCGACCATCACCACCGTCTGCCCGCCGTTCGACGATGGCGTGCCGTTTTGTGCATCGCCGACCGAAGCGACGGCCTTGACGATGGCACCATCCTGGCCCAGGGTCTGGCCGCGCGCCAGCTGACGCGCTTCGATCAGGTAGATCGCCGTGCGCTTCGACAGCGCATACGTCTGCTCGAACGACAGCTGGCGGTAGCGCGCGCGGTCCGACACGCCATTGGCGTGGCTGGCAAAGGTGTCGCTGTAGCCGGCGGCCAGGAACCATTGCGGCGTCAGCTGGTAGCTCGAGATCAGGCCGGCCGTGTTGAAGATGGCCGTGTCGCGGAAGGCCGAGCGGCTGCCCGCCTGGTATTGCACGTTGCTGGCATTCGCGCCCACCATCCACTTGCCCATGGTGTAGCGCGCGCTGGCGGCGATGAACTCTATGCTTTCCGCCGAGGCGTAGCCACGGTTGAGGGCCGAGATGCCGAAACTGCCAGATGCGTTGTCGCTCCAGCCGGCGCCATTCTGTCCATTTTTCAGTTTCAGATAGCCGAGCGCGAATTGCGCCGGCGAGGTGCTGTACTTGACGGCGGCGCTGAAGCTGCTGCCGGCGGCATTGCCGTCGGCCGCTTCGCCGAAGCCGTATTGCGCGCTGGCTTGCAGGCCGCGCCATGCGGGCATGCTGTAGGTGAGGGAATTGCTGATGCGCACGGTCGTATCGAGGCCGTCGATATCGCCCGGATGAGCACCGGTCGCGCCCGTCAAGACGTTGCTTGACGCCAAGGAACCCACCAGCAGGTAGTACGGCGTTTACTGACGCCCGGCCGTCAGGGTGCCGTAGGTTGTCGATTGCAAGCCCACGTAAGCCTGGCGGTTGAACAGGGCGCTGGCCGAACTTTGCGCGCCCGTATCGCTTTCAAAGCCGTTTTCCAGCAGGAACAGCGCTTTCAGATCGCCGCCCAGGTCTTCCACGCCCTGGAAACCGATCTTGCTGGCAGACAAGTTGCCGCTGCGCATGTAGGTACTCGACTTGCCGCCCTGATTGCTCGCGTACGCGGTGGCCGCGTCTACCACGCCGTAGATGGTGACATTGCTTTGGGCGCAAACGTTTGCGCCGATGAGCGTGGAGACGGCCAGCGCCGCAGCGCGCATGCATGGTGTGTTCATTTTTTCCTGACTTTCCTGTTTTATTGTGCGCCCGACAAGTATTGCCGCCGTGATGGCGAAATACTGACTGTGGCGTCGCGTTGCCGCCCCATCCAACGTGGGGGGCGTCCGCTGTTCTTCTTGACCTGGATCAAGTGCAGCAAATTATACGCATATTTACTCACATGTCAGTGATTGACTGTAAGGCGTAGTCTTATAGCAAAACTTTCTTGTGTCTTATAGCAAAACCCGCAGGCGCGCGGGCACACGCCCGGCAGGCGGCTGCAATGCGCGGAACGGACATGGGGAAAGCAGCGGCGGCGCGTGTTGAAAAACACGCGCCCGGTGGGTAATCAGGCAGACGGAAAGCGGGACGGTCAGCGCAGGATGGCCGGCGCCACGGGCAGGGTTTCCAGGGCAATAAAAGCTTCCAGGGTGCGGCGCATGTCTTCGAATACTTGCTTGCCGTAAGCCGCTTCCAGGTGGGCATATTGCAGGTCGATCAGCTTACCCATCTGCATCAGCAAACTGGCGCCCGCTTCCGACAGGTGCACCTTGCGGCGGCGCTGGTCGCCTTCGAACTTGCTGCGCCCGACCAAGCCGATTTCTTCCATGCGCGCCAGGATGCCGCTCATGCTGGGACTGGAAATCTGGCAGATATTGCACAGCTCGCGCGGTTCAAGGGTCGGGCTTTCATTCAAAGCGCGCATGATGCGCCACTGCTGCTCCGTCACGCCGAAGTGATTGAGAATGGGGCGGAAATGCTGCAGCAGGCTGTCGCGGGCCTTCAGCAGCAGTTGCGGCATGTTCGGATAACGGATGGGTAGCTGCAAGTGGAACTCCAGGGTGGCCAGCACAATGAGCGTCATTATACGGCCCGCCCAGTGGAAACTGCAGGCTGGCAACGATGTATTTTTAGCTACGCCCGCTCTTCCCCGCCGACAGATTCTTCCCGCGCATGCGCATGCAGAGACCACAAGACGCCCGCCGCAAACAAGAACATGGTACCCCACTTCAGCGGACGCGGCATGCGCTGCGCATACAGGAATCAATACAGCAGCGCGAACAGGGTCTCGGACAAAATCAACTGGCCCGACAGGGTCACCGGCACCAGGCGCGACGCCAGGAGCAACAGGTAGTTGCCGAACACGGAAGCACCCAGCGCCACGGCCCCAACGACCAGTGCTATGACGCCGCTGGCCAGGCCATACATACGGCCCACTCCATGGCACTGACATGCGCATGGCGCTCGATGAAGCGGGCATTGTCGAGCGTATACGAGGTCCAGCAGGCAAGCGCGCCGATCATCGGAACTCATGGCGGCATGACTGTTGACGACAGCATCGCCTCTGCCAATGCAGCTATCGCTGCCAGTAAGACGGGAAAGTGATGGATGTGAACAGTTGATCAGTTGATCGGTGAAGCATTCAATGGTGCTCGCCGACCACTTGGTCGAGTACCACTGGAGCGGCCTTGGCGCGAGCCTTGGCTGCAAGAATTTCAACCTGCAACTCCCGCGATTTTAGCGATGCAATCCTGTCAAACAGCCCTATTTTTGTATCGGCCTTGAGGCGTGCTGAATCGTCCATAAACGCTACCAAGGCCTCTAAGTCAGATGCCGAAACCACCTTGTGGAATATCTTCTTCTTGTTGATAAAGACCTTGGAATTACATTTTCGCATAAGCAATTCAATAACATTGCTTAATGTTCCGGTGCTTTTACCATCCCAGACCATCAACCCCACATCCGCATCTTTGGCCATTTCTAAATCTTTTGCAGTAAAGTACGCCCGAGAGCCCGGCTTGTGATATGTGTCAATGTTGTTAACGGGCCAGCCACCGAGATTGTTGCGGGGCTTGCTTCCAACATAATAAACTGTCACATTCGTAGTTCCGCTCTCCTGCAGGAACTGCTGGATGGCTGTATCAGCACCATCTGCGTCACCCACGATCACAGCGTGGCCAAGCTCAATGATGTTCATCAGGCTTATTTGCACCAAGGTATCCAGCTTTTTGATGGTGATTGATCCAGCGATGAATACAGTTGTCATAGCGTCACTTCCAAGTCATTGTTGCCACATAAATTTCACCTATTTTCTCATATGTGCTGAGTACACGGCACGCTTCATCCAAAGTTGCTCCGCTATCGTACAAATCATCTACCAATAGTGCATTCCACTTGCCCTTAGAAGCTATCTGAGGGTTGATTGTCATTGTCCCGGCCAACGCGGCAACCTTCTCTTCTTTAGTTTTCAGATTTTTCAGCGACGTGCCATTCGGGTTTTTGCGCAACAAATCGTCAAACATGGGCATATCCAGTTTATAAGCAATTGTGTTAGCTATCTCTGTAACAGGCTGGCGCTCGCGTATATTACTTGCTGGCATTGGTATGACCATGCTAAATTTCGGTAAATTCGGCACGATGTTTTTTACTACGGCCTCGGCAAGTTCTTCGACTTGGTCAAAGTCGTGCTTGTACTTAAGTTGATACAATGCTTCGCCGGCGGGCGGCCGCTCCGTGTGAAATTGCATGTAGCCGTGTTCGTTATGACCAATAGGCGTACTGCTGGTGGTATGCTTATCGAGCGCATAGCCCTTGTTCCAACTCCCCCATATTTGCTTCAACACTACGCGCATATACACATCCCAATATAAATTAATAAATTCGCCATACCATTAATTTATCAATAATCTAGGTTTTAGTGTTAATTATTTATTCCTGTCAGCAAGTTTCTTAAATGAAGTTAACATCACTTATCGCCTGAAATAAGCACTGTAATACCGGGACTATTTTGCGCATAGCATGCCGGCCAGCAAACCACAAATGATCCCACACCATATGCCCGCCACTCACGTCACCACTCAAGGATGCCAGTATGGCATGCGCTGCCGTCAGCCCCTGGCTTTTCTCTGCTCCGGGATGAAGTGTTCGCGCACGGCCTTGGCCAGCAAATCCGGCGGCAGCAAACCCTGGCCCAGCAGGAAGTTGTTGAAGGCCAGGCGGTCGAATTTCGCGCCCAGCGCCAGCTCCGTTTCCGCGCGCAGCTGCAGGATGCGCGTATAGCCATAGAAATAGCTGCCCGCCTGCCCCGGCATGTTGAAGGTGTAGCGGTCCAGCTCCTGGCGCGCCATCGGCGCCGACAACATCACCTCATCCGTCAGGATGCGTCCCGCCTCCTCGCGCGTGACTTGTCCCAGATTCAGCATCGGGTCGAGCATGGCGCGCGCCGCGCGCAGCATGCGGAACTGCAGCGCGATGAACTGGCCCTCGGCCGGCTCGTAGGGAATCATCTCCGCTTCCGCGTACAGGGCCCAGCCTTCCACGTTGACGCTGTTGAACGCATACAGGCTGCGCGCCTGCGACACGCCCCGCTCCACCATGGCGCTGAACTGCAGCTCGTGGCCGGGGCGGCCCTCGTGCGCGCTCAGGGTCCATGCCGCGCCCGCGAAATTGAAATCGTCATACGCTTCCCCCTTGCCGCTGGCAGCCGGATTGCTGACGGGGAGGACGAACTGGCCGTGTTCTCCCGCATTGCCGATCAGCGGCGGAGGACGCATGTGCGGCGCCGGCTGGGCTGCCGATTCGGCGGCGGACGCCAGACGCATGGTCATGGCGCGCGCGGGAATATCGACCACGCGCTGCCGGGCGATACGTTCTTCTAGCTGCGTATTGACGCCCTTGTAATGCGCTTCGAGCTGCTCGTTGGGAATGGATGCGCTTTTCAGCGCGCGCATCACCTGGCGGTAATCCGTGCCGTCGACGCCCTTCAAGGCCAGTTTGGCCGCCACCACGGGCGCCAGCGCCTGCATGGCCGCGCGCGTTTCCAGGTAAGCCACCTGCGCCCGTTCGACCAATACGTGCGGCGCGATGTCGATGCCCACCTGTTTCAGGCGAAACGCATACAACTCGGGCGCCATGCGGAAATCCGTGCGCGACAGGGGCAGCACTACTTGCTTTTCCCACGCCGCATACGCGTTCAACTGCTGTTCCATGGCGGCCAGCGCAGGTTCGGCGCCCGTGATTTTCATGTCGGCAAACAGCTTGCGGATGCCGGCGATGTACGTCGGCACGTTTTCCAGCGACTGTTCCACCTGCAGGCGCACGGGTCCCGCCAGGCCAGGCTGGCCGATTTTTTCCGTGAAGCGCGCCTTCGCCTGCTGCGTGATCGGCGTACTGCCCGGGAACTGGCCCACGTAGCGCTGCAGGCGTTCCAGCGCCTTGGCGCGGCGCGCGGCCGGGCGCTGTTCCTGCAGCAGGCTTTGCATGCTGCCAAAAACCATTTGCGGCACATCGACCCACGGCAAGGTGTACCTGGCGTCGAGCCGGGCGCCGGCGATCTCCTGGTCGACGGCGCCGATCAGAATTTCCAGGTCCTGGCGGATGCGTTCGTCGCGTTCCAGTTCCAGTTTTTGCTGCAATTGCGCGCGCGCCTGCTGCATGGCCGCCACCTGGCGTTCGACAATATTGGGGCCCAGGTCGGCGGCCAGGCCGTCGTACTGGGCCAGGCCCGTGTCGGAAGCGTTTTCGGGCGAGAACTGCGCCTGCGCCGCCAGCACGATGGCCGCGTTACGATTGCTGGCGTCAACCCAGGCTGATGAAGCGCTGGCAGTTGCAGGGACGGCGGCAATGGCAGGCATGGACAGCGCGGCTGCAAGCGCGGCGGCAAGCACGGTCTGGTGCAATTTCGGAATGACGGACATCGTGGGTTTCCTTCCTGGCAGAATCGGCGAACAAAACGGCCAGTATCGGCGAGCGCCAGGGTGCTGTCAATCGGGCAGGAACAGGCGTGCAGGAACAGGCCGCGCCGGGCGGCCCTTCCCGCTCCCTATCAGTAACCCAGGCCGTAGCCGAACTTGTACAACGGATGGGCCGTGTCATACGGCACGTCCGATTTCTGTACCTGCACTTCGGCCATCGACGATGGCAGCTCGAACGGCAGCTTGCCTTGCGGCTTGGCCTTGCCCGTCAGTACATCGAACAGCGCGCCGTCGCTCACGCCGAAGTTGGCGAGGATGGCGCTGGCCTTGTCCTGCACGTTGCCGAGGATGGCCGGGCGGTCCAGGTAGACCGTCACCACCGTCTTCGGCGCATGCTTCGCCGCGTTCTTGATCGCCTCGTAGTCAGCGTCGCCATCGACATAGTTCAGGCGTCCTTCGTGCTGCATGCTGCCGAAGATGTAGTTCGGATGCAGGATTTCATACGGCGCGGCCACACGCAGCAGGGCCACGTCCGCTTCCTGTGGCGTGGCCACCACCGTGTAGCCATACTGCTTCGCCACGGCCGCGTCGATGCCGTACAGATAGACCTTCTTGACGCTAGCCGCCAGCGGCAAGACCTTGTCCTTGTTTTCCAGCAAGACCAGCGAGCGGCGCTGGGCGTCCAGGCCCGCCTCGATGAAGTCGGCCTTGCCCACCGTGGTGGCCGCCTTGGCCGCATCGACGAATGGATGCTCGAACAGGCCTTGCTTGAATTTCTGGATCAGGATGCGCCGCGCCGAGGCGTCGATGCGCGCTTCCGTCAACTGGCCCCGCTGCACGGCTTGCGTCAGGTAGGGCGCTTCCGTCACGCCGCCAAACTGGTCCATGCCCGCCGTCACGGCCTTCACGTAGCGCTCGGCCTTGGTGGCGTCTTCCATGCCCCACGGCGTGCCAAAGCCGATGAAGGAAGGCGCCACGCCAGGCGCGGTGCCGTTGCGGCAGTTGGCGTCGCAGTCGGAGGTGATGCCCCAATCGGACAAGATCACGCCCTCGAAGCCGTATTTGCCGCGCAGCAGATCCGTCAGCATGGTCTTGCTGAAGCCAGCAGCCACTTGTTCCAGGGTGATGCCGGCTATGGTGATATTGCCGTCCGGCAGAGCGTAGGTGGGCATGACGGAGGCCGCCTTGGCCGTGAAGGCACCCTCGAACGGTTTCACGTGGTAGGCAAAGTTGTTGCCTGGATAGGTCATGTAGCGGCCATAGTAATTGTGGCCGTCGAAGCCCTCTTTCGTGGCGCCGTAGCCGACCCAGTGCTTGACGACAGCCACCACGCTGCCATCGTGCAAGCCCGTGTTGCCATCCTGGAAGCCCTCGATATAGTGCTGCACCATGCGCTTGGCCAGGTCGGCATCTTCGCCAAAGGTGCCGTTGATGCGCGACCAGCGCGGCTCGGTGGCCAGGTCCGCCTGTGGCGACAGGGCTTGCGTGATGCCGACGGCCAGGTATTCCTGGCGCGCGATGTCGCCGAAGCGGCGCACCAGCGCATCGTCGCCGATGGCGGCCAGGCCCAGGGTTTCCGGCCACTGGGAAAAACCCTTGGTACCGGCGCTGGCGCCCACCGTGTACTGGAAATGGTGGCGCGGGTCCGTGCTGATGGACACGGGAATGCCGTGGCGCGAGGTTTCGCTCAGGGCTTGCACCTTGTTGTACTGGGACGCCATGTTGGCCGTATCGCCCGCCATGCGGGTAATGAAAGTGTTGACGTACTGCTTGACGATCAGGTCTTGCAGCGCCGTCAAGTCATACGCGCCACCCTGGCCGATGCCGGTGGGGTCGGCCACGGTAGGCGCCGTGCCGTGCATCATCAGGCCCGCTTTTTCATCGAGGCTCATGCGCGACAGCAGGTCGTCGGCGCGCGCCTCGGCCGGCAGGCGCCAGTCTTCGTACGGGTCGATCTTGTCGTTGCGGTTCATGTCCTTGAAGGTATAGCCGTCAACCTTCACCTGGGCGTAGCTGGTGGCGCCAAACACCGGTTGCGTGTATGCCTCGCTGACGGTGTCGTTGCCGCAGGCGGCCAGGGCAAGCGTGGCGACGCAGCCGGCGACCACGCGGGCCATCGGTTTCAAAGTGCAATTCATCATTATCTCCAAGACTGTTTTTGTAGGTATCTGGGTGGCATCAGGGCCAGCCCGAAATGAATATAGCGTGAGAATGCGTGAGTTTCTTGACCGCGCAGCACGCGTTTTATACCCGCGAGAACAATTTTTGGTGAGGAGGCCAGACGACCAACAATCTCCTACAAAGTGCTAATATTTGTGAAAAATTACTACAACAAGCAGAATACGCAGAATAAGCAGGAGACAGCCTTGCACAAACCCGACACGCGCACGGTTTCGAACCGGATCGCGCAGCAATGCGCGCGCGCCATGCAGGCCGATGGCCACGACCCCGCCGACTTTTTCCGCCACACCGGCATCACGCCGACGCAGTTGCACGAGCCGGGCGGGCGCATCAACGCCGAGCGGCACCGCCGCATGACGGCCTACGCCCAGCAGCTGCCGCAGCACCGGGCCATTCTCGACTTCGACGTGACGCACTGGTTCGCGCATTACTCGGGCATCGCCCACGTCTGCTTCAACCGCCCCACCCTGCGCAGCGCGCTGCACGAGCTGCTGCATTTGCGGGGCCTGATCGGCAAATTCGACTTCATGCTGATGAGTGAAAATGGCCTGCGCATCGAGATCGAATACCTGTCCGAGTTCTGTCCGGCGGGCGGTGCCATGCAGGCGCTGGCCAACTTCCGCATGCTGTCGCTGGTGGCGCGCGCCTACGACGATGGCGCGCCCACCGCCTTCCATGCCGGCTTCCGGGGCATGGCGCCGTGGTTCGCGCCGGCCATTGCCGAGTGCTTCGGCGCCGCCACCACCTTCGGCCAGGCGCGCAACACGCTGACGTTTGAGGCGCCCGCGCTGGACCGGCCTTTCGCCCAGTTCAACGCCATGCTGGCGCCGCACGCGCTGCGGCAAGCGCAGGGGCAATTGCAGCAATTGCAAGGCGCGCAACTGTTTTCGGCCCGTGTGGAGCAAGCCATCATCGATTTGCTGGGCCGGCAAGGTGCAGAAGATGCCGACAGCGCCTCGCTGCTGCCGGCCCTGTGCGACGGCCTGGCGATGAACCGCTGGACTTTGCAGCGCCAGTTGCAGCAGGAGCAGACCTCGTTCCGCGCGCTGGAACTGCGCGCCAAGAGCCGCGAATCGCGCCGTTTGCTGCGCGAAACGAGCATGAGCGTGGTGGAAATCAGCGAGCACCTGGGCTTTTCCTCGCAAAGCGCGTTCACCCGTTTCTTCAAGACCCAGTTCGCGCTGCCGCCGGCGCGCTACCGGAGCGATGCGGCCGGCCTCTAGACAGGCAGAGGCAGCATGCGGCGGCGGAAATCGGGTGATGGAATGACATTGACTATTTAATAATTTTTACGCATAATGCCAAATCCCGCCTTTTACTACCTTCGAACATGCTCATCAGCCTGCGCCCTGTCACCGCCGACAATTTCGACACCATCAGCGAATTACCCCTGCTGCCACAGCAGCGCGACTATCTGGCCAGCAACGACTATTCCATCGCGGAGGCCAGCTTTTACCCCGCCACCATGCATACGCGCGCCGTGTATGGCGACGAGGAAGTCATCGGTTTCCTGATGTTCGTTTCGCCCGACGCCGAAGATCCGCCCGGCCACTACCAGATCTGGCGCTTCATGATCGATCACCGGCGCCAGGGGCAAGGCCATGGCCGCGCCGCCCTCGCCCTGGCGCTGGCGGAAATTCGCGCCCGCCCGGACGCGCGCAGCATTGAAATTTGCTACAAGCCCGGTAATGCCAATGCGAAACAGTTCTATGCCAGTATGGGTTTCGTGGAAAAAGGCATGGATGCCGATGGCAATGACATGCTGGCCGTGATCCAGCTCGGCGCAGCCTGACCGGGCATGGCGGGCAAGAATGGGCAAACTACGCTAAGCTGACCCGCCCCACCACTTTACAAGGATCACCATGACCCTGATCGTCGTCGTCACCATCGATGCCCAAGCCCAACATATCGACGCCGTGCGCGCCGCCCTGGAAGCCGTCGTACCGCCCAGCCGCGCGGAAAGCGCCTGCCTGCGCTACGAGCTGCACCTCGACAACAAGATTCCCACCCGCTTCATCATGCTGGAAGAATGGACCGACCAGGCCGCGCTGACGGCGCATTATGCGACGCCCCACTTCAAGACGCTGGTCGCCGCCGTGGGCGACAAGACCGTCAAGATCGACGTGGCGGAATTGAGCAAGCTGAAATAAGGGCAAGCGCGTGGCCATATTGGAAAGTTGCCATCTATAATATGGCAAATTTTTTTATGGCCATCATGACACCATTTTCCAAGCTACGCGGCGCCGTGGCGGCAGCCGCCTTGACACTCTGCGCCGGCGCCTCGGCGCAAGCTCCCCTGACCAAGCTGGTAGGCGAATACAATCTTGCCTCGTCGGCGACCGTGCCGGCCAGTACCTGGGGTTACTCCAAAGGACGCATTTCGGTCAAGCAACTCGATGAGCGGCATCTGCTGATCGCCCTGTCCTGCGAATGGAAACGCGAGCCGAAGGCCGTCTGCGGCGATTACTTCTATGCCCAGCAACGCGACGACGGCCTGTATCTGCAGGACATGAATACCTTCGCCATGCGCCTGTACTTCGATCCCGCCTCACGCAAGCTCACCATCATCTCGCGCGGCGCCGACGCCAAACAGAGCGTGCGGCATGATGTATTCGCCGCCACCACCGCACCGCTGACGGACCCCGCACTCGTGCGGCGCATGAAGCGTGAGCTGTCGAATGCCGACAGCAAGGAAAACCGGCGCGTGTTCGGTCCCTACACCAAGTGGGCCTACCAGGAAAACCGCATCGAATTCCAGCGCCAGGACTTGACGATGCCATGATGCCGCCCCTGATCCAGCCCCTCCGCCGCCAGCTGCTGCGCCTCGCTGGCGCCCTGCTGTGCTCGCCCGTGCTCGCGCGCGCGGCCGACGGCGGCCTGCCCCACGCCGTGCACCAGCGCATCCTTGCCACCCTCGATGCGCCGCTGCCCAAGGTGCTCAATGTGCACCATCTGGCACTGATACGGCGTTTCAACATTGGCTGGTCGCCCGTGGAAAGCGGCGCACCCATGCTCAATCCGGCGTACCCGCTGGGCAAAGGCGATACCCTGCAACTGGCCATGCAAGCCATCGCCAGCAAGGATGCGGTGCTGGCCGCACAGCGCCTGATGGAAGCGGCGCTGTTGCTACCCCACTTCGTGCAGATGGCCGACCTGAAACCGGGCAGCTATGCCGACGGCAAGGCGCCGTTCACCTTGACTGCCCGGCATCTGACGCTGCTGCGGCAACAGTCGTGGATGACGCTGGAAATGCTGGGCATGGGTGCGGAAGACTACCTGGCAGAAGGGTACTGGCCCACCCCGTCCGTCGACGGCAAGCGCCCGTATGGCGACTTCACGAATTACCCGGTGGAAATGGCGCAAGCGCTGGGCCTGCCCGTGCGCCAGCAAGCGGACGGCAGCCTGACCATCACGCCCAAGCTGCAAGCGGAACTCAAAGCGCTGCACCGGCAAACCATGCCCGCGCTGCAAGTATTCGTGCGGGAAGCGGGCTTGCGGCGCAATACCGTCTAAGGGTGTCCCGGATCATATTGCCCGGCGTTACAGGGCATCGAGCCTGTCCAGCATCGTTGCCGCCTGATGCCGGAAAGCCGCGATCGTCGCCGCGTCCATTTTCTCCAGCTGGCGATACGCCATGCCTATGCGGGGATTGCGCTCCAATGTGTCCGCGTTGCGATGGAAAAAATCCCAGTACAGGGCATTGAAGGGACAGGCGCGCTCGCCGACGCGCGCCTTTTTATCGTAATGGCAGCCTTTACAATAATCGCCCATGCGGTCGATATACGCTGCGCTGGAGACATACGGCTTGGTGGCCAGCAGCCCGCCATCGGCGAACTGGCTCATGCCAACGGTGTTGGGCAGCTCCACCCACTCGAAGGCATCGATATAGATGCCCAGGTACCAGCCATGCACCCGGGCCGGATCGAGGCCGGCCAACAGCGCGAAGTTGCCGATCACCATCAGGCGCTGGATGTGATGCGCATGCGCCTGTTCCAGCGACTGGCTAATCGCCTGCGACAGGCAGTGCATCTTCGTCTTGCCATCCCAAAACCATGCCGGCAGCGGTCGCGTATGGCCAAAGAAATTCTTTTCGGCATAGCCGGGCATCTGCGCCCAGTAGACGCCGCGCACATATTCACGCCATCCCAGTATCTGGCGGATAAACCCCTCGACCGCCGCCAAGGGCGCATGGCCGGCGTGATACGCCGCTTGCGCCCTGGCGACGACTTCGCGGGGGTTGAGCATTTTCACGTTCAGCGCGAACGACAGCAGGGAGTGAAACAAGCGCCAGGCCTTGACGCTCATCGCATCCTGGAAATCCCCAAAATGCGGCAAGGCCCGCTCGATGAAGGCATCGAGCTGCTGCAGTGCCTCCTCCCGGTTCAGCGCCCACGCCAGCCGCTCTGCATGCGGCGCGCCGAAGCTTTTCACGCCTGCGGCGACGATGCTTTGCCACAATAGGGAATGGTCATGCACGGTGCGGGGATCCTGCGGCTCGGCAGGCGTGCCGCGCCAGGGCTTGCGGTTATCGTGGTCGAAGTTCCATTGGCCGCCGACGGGTTTTTTCGCGTCTTCCATCAGCACCTGGTGCGTGCTGCGCATCTGGCGGTAGAAAAACTCCATCAGCCATTGCTTGCGTCCGGCGAAAATATCGGCCGCCTCGTTGCGGGCCGTGTAGAAATGGTCGCTGTCAACCATCAGCCAGGGGATAGTCGAGCGTCTTCCCGCCTGGTACAGCTGCTGGTCGAGGCGCCATTCGTCCGGTGCCTGGTACTCGAAGGCGCTAGCGTCATAATGGGCAATCAGCGCTTCGATATTCTCCGGTATCGAGCGCGTGCTTTCCACGTCGTCGATGGCGATGTAATGCACGCTGTGGCCTAGCTGGCGCAACTGGCGCGCCAGCTCGCGCATGGCAGCGAAGATCGCCAGGATTTTCTGCGCATGATGCAGCACATAGTCGGTTTCTTGCCGCACTTCCATCAGGACATAGATGGTGGCGTCATCGACTTCGGTGAACCAGCGATGCTGCGTATTCAGCTGGTCGCCGAGTATCAGGCGCAGTGTGGGCTTGCGTAAGGTCATGATTATTCTTAGTAATGGTTGAATTCGTCGCGGCGGCGGCGCTTATCCTTGTGGCGCCGGCGCGGGCTGCGGTGCCGGGGATGGCGCCGGTTCCTGCACCGCCTTGCCATGCGACTCCTGTCCACCCTCGCCTTCGGCCGGTACGGCCAGCGGCGCCGGCGGGGCGCCCTCCTGCAGCAAATCTCCCGGCTCTTCCACCGGTTCGTCCTGCGGCTCTTCGACCGGCTCCACGTGGCGCAGCGGCGGTGGTGGCTTGCCACCGGGGAAGATGGCGTCGCGCGACAGTTTTCCCGTGTCCAGCGCCGTCTTGAAGAAGTCGCCCACCACCAGCACGGCGTTGTGGCCGCCCTGGCCCCAGTAATTGCTGCGCATGGTGACGCGCGCGTCGTTGAAACCCACCCAGGCGCCGCCCACCAGTTCCGGGTGCATCAGGATAAACCAGCCGTCCGCATTGTTTTGCGTGGTGCCGCTCTTGCCGGCCACGTCGGAGCGGATGCCGAAGCGGCTGCGGATGGCCGTACCCGTGCCCCGGTCGATCACGCCGCGCATCATGTCGGTGAGCGTGGCGGCCGATGCTGCCTGCATGGCGCGCTGGGGCTTGTCTTCGCCGAAGCGGGCGATGACCTTGCCTTCGCGGTCGCTGATGTGCGTGACAACAAACGGCAGGCGCGCTTCGCCCTGGGCCGCGATGCTGGCGTAGGCGTTGACCATTTCCAGCAAGGTGACAGGACTGGTGCCCAGCACCAGCGACGGCACTTTTTCCAGCTTGCTGTCGCGGATGCCCAGCGCACGCGCCAGCTTGATGATCGGCGGCAAGCCGACATCCTGCATCACTTGCGCCGTGATGGTGTTTTTCGAGTAGACGAGGCCATCGCGCATGCTCATGTCGCGCCCCGTGGTGCCGCTCATGTCCGTCGGGCGCCATATCGTGCCGTCGGCCGCCTTGACATCCATCACCGCATCGCGGTAGACGTGTTCAGGGCTGAGGCCCTTTTCCAGCGCCGCGCCATACACGATGGGCTTGAAGGTGGAGCCGGGCTGGCGCGCCGCCTGCGACACGTGGTCGAATTGTTCGCGCGCAAAGTCGCGGCTGCCCACCCAGGCGCGCACGGCGCCCGTGGCCGGGTCCATGGCCGTAAAGCCCGCTTCCAGGCGCGTCTTCGACTTGCGCAGGGCCGCCATGAAGGCGCGGTCGCCCTTCAGTTGCGCCAGCGCCTCGTCCGGCGTGCCACCGGCCGCCGTCAGCTTGCGGTAGTCGCCCGACTCGCGCACGAAGGCGTCGAGCAGGGCCGGATGCGATTTCCAGAAATAATCGAAGGCCACGCTGCCGCCCTGCATGCCCGCATACATGCCTGTCGAGGTAGACGACGGCACGCCCGCGCGGCTCCATTCCACGTCGGCAATCGCCTGCAAGGCATTTGCCTGGCGCTCGACGGCGCGCTCGGCGGCCTGCTGCAAATCCTGGTCGAGCGTGGTATGCACCACCAGGCCATCGCGCTCCAGGTTGTAGTCGTTCTCGTCGGCCCACTCGATCAGCCACTTGCGCACATACGCCGTGAAATGGCTGTCCGATTGCGCCCGTTCGCTCTGGCGCTCGAAATGCAGGCGCAGCGGACGTTTGATCAACTGTTTGTAGCGCGCCTCGTCGATAACCTCATGTTTGCGCATCTGGCCCAGCACCACATTGCGGCGCTGCAAGGATCGTTCGGGATTGCCGACCGGATTGTAGTAATTCGTGCCCTTGAGCATGCCGACCAGGGTGGCGCTCTCCAGGATATCGAGGCGCGAGGCGGATTTGTCGAAGTAAGTGCGGGCCGCCATTTCGATACCGTAGGTGTTGTACAGGAAGGGTACCGTATTCAGATACGCTTCCAGGATTTCCGTCTTGCTGTAGGTGGCCTCGATCTTCAGGGCCGTGATCAGCTCCTTCAGCTTGCGGTTCAGGTTGCGCGAGCGGCCAATTTCCTCTGGGAACATATTGCGCGCCAGCTGCTGCGTGATGGTGGAACCGCCCTGGGGGTTGCCTCCCGCAGTGTGCAAGATGGCGCCCGCCGTGCGCGTGAAGTCGATGCCGTGGTGGTCGTAGAAGCGGTGGTCTTCCGTCGAGATCAGCGCGCTGATGACGTTCGGCGAAATCTGTTTTAAGGTAACCCGTTCCTGCAAGCCCTGGTCGAAGCGGGCCAATTCCTTGCCGTCGGCGCTGACCAGGGTGCTCGGTGCGGCCGCGCGCGCCTGGCGCAAGTCGTGGATGCTCGGTGTCAGGGGAATCAGCAGCAGCATGTATGCAGTCAGCAGCGCCAGCACGGCCAGGAACGCCCATAGCCCCAGCACCAGCGCGCGCCGCACGGGCGGCAAGGTCATCAAGTGCGCGTGGCCGCGCCGGTACAGCGCCACCGCCCTCACCCACGCTGCATCCGCCACGCGCAAGGCCTGCGCGCGCGCCCATGTGTATGCCTGCCGTGCTTTTTCCTGAAACTGCTCCATGCCTGATGCCATGCCTGTACCTTGTCTGATGCCGGAAAATCCGTTTCAGCAAGTATATAGGGCGGGCAACAAAGCGGGCCGGAATTTACGCCAGGCAAGCATCCAGGCGTGCCAGGGTGACGCCGACATACGCGCCCACGCAGCGTGCGTCATGCGTCGTAAACGGGTTTTCCAGTTGCAGCAGGCCGCAGTCGCAGATGACGGGATCGACCTGGGTCACGACGCCCAGCGCCAGGTAGCGCCAGCCATCGAGGCGCAGCAGGCGCTTTTCCTGGCCCGGGTTGGCGCGGAAGATGGCGTCCCAGTCGTCACGCTCGCTGGGCATGGGCGACAGTTCGAGCTGAACTTGCGTGCCGGCGGCCATCTGGCAACCACCGAACTCGTCCATCACATGCAGGCGCAGGCCGCCCACCTCGATGACGGCTTCCAGATAGTCGCCCTCGCTCGCAATGAAGGTGGCGGCGACGATGCTGGCCATCACTTCTGCGCCTGCTCCAGCAGGGCCGGCAATTCTTTCAACATGGCGTCGCGCGTGCGCAGGCCCGCCGATGGCAGGCCCTTCTGCTCGTCCTGCACCAGGCGCGCAAACACGATGCTGCGCTCGCCCTTGCTGGCCCAGCCCACGAACCAGCCATAGCCATGCGCTTCGTCGAAGCTGCCGTCGGCCTTGCGCGGGAAGGCCGCACCCGTCTTGCCGTGCACTTGCCAGCCGTCCACGTCCGCCAGGCGGGTCAGGCGCTGCGTGGCTTCCATTGCCTGTTTCGTCACGGGCAGCTGGTAATTGACCAGCTTGCGCAAAAAGCCCAGCTGTTCCAGCGGAGATATCTTCAGCGAAGAGCTGATCCACGAGCGTTCCAGGCTGTTGTCCTTGCCCGGGTCGCCCGAGACGTCCGCATTGCCATAACGCAAAGCCTTCGCATATTTCCGGAAGCGCTCGGCGCCCAGCGCCTGCGTGATCTGCTGCGAATACCAGACGACGGAATACTGCATCCAGCGCGACGGATCCGTATCCTGGCGCCAGGCGTCGCCGCCCCAGTCCACGTAGCTCTGGCGGTATGGCAGGCTGGGCTTGTGCTCGTCCTTGAGGAAGCCGGCGTCGTAACCCATCAGGCTGAGCGCGATCTTGAACGTGGATGCGGGGGTGACGCGGTCGATGCAATTACCCTCTTGCATCAAGACGGCACCCGTGCTGGCGTCGGCCATGGCGGTGCAGATGGTGGCGGCCTGGGCTTGCGAGGCGGTCAGGACGGCGCCTGTCAGGCCGAGGATGAACGGGAAAAATGCGCGATATTTCATGGGCCTCCGGGGTTGGGGGAGAAGGACAAAGCGAAATTGTACCGGGCAGCGCGGCGCGATGCCAGCGACGATACATCGCCTTGACCCCGGCGCCTCGCAATCTAGCGTCCTGCCGGCGTGCCCGGCTGGCGTTCCCGCTTCAGATGTTCCTCTTCCAGTTCGTCCATGCCCAGCTTTTCCTCGTCGATCAGCGCATGTTCGCGCCGTTCGCGTTCCACTTCCGCTTCCAGGCTGTCATCGTTGACTTCCCGCTCGATTTTCTCCGGCATGCTGCCCTCCTCCACGGTGGTTGACTAGAAATGTCCAGCAAGCTGGCCCGCCTGCGCCACGGCATCGTGCGGATGCAGGCTTTCCATATGCCGTACGGTAACACGTGCCTGCGCATAATGTGACGCCAGTGGCGCCAGCGCCGCCTGCACGCGGCGGGCCGCGTCTTCCACATACATCAGATTAGCACCATTCAAACGCGCGAACGCCTGTTCGTCCGCACGTTTTACGGCCGTCTGCAGCGGCGTCGCCAGCGCCGCTTCCACCAGGTCGATCAAGGGAAACAGCTCCAGCTTCGCCTGCTGCGTCAAGGACACGGTGACCGTCGCCGTGCTGCGCTGGCTGTGCGGCGTGGCCAGGCTGGCATGTTCCCGCAGCCAGTCGCGCGCGGCGACGGCATCGATGCCGCCCACGCCAAATTGCGCCGCGAAGGCGTCGGCGAGCAGTTGCCGCGCCAGCGCCGCCGAGCACGGACAGGTCGACGAATAGCCGATCTCCACCGTCAGGGATAGCGCAAAGCCCTGCGGAGAAATACTGGCCTGCAGGCGCACGGGATACGATTTCCAGCCCGATAAGCCCGCCGTCAGCAGAGCCGGCTGGCGCCGCAGCAAGGGAAACGCCAGCGCCATACGCGCCTGCGTGCTGGCGCAATCGGCGTGGCTGTCCACCATGCGCTGCAGCACGGCGGCCAGCGCGCCCGCATCGAGCGGCCCGGCGGCGGCAAACGCATCGAGCAGCAAATACAGGCGCGACATGTGGATGCCCTTGACGTGCGGGTCGGGCAAATCGACTTGCACGTCGGCCCAGGCATGGACCTGCTGCGCCTGCCCGCCCTCTGCCAGCCACAGCGGCAAGGCGATGGCCTGCATGCCGACCCACTCCAGCGGCAAGGGGTGACCCAGATGGGGCCCGGCCGCCACGTCGGGCAGGGGCGAGGAAAGGGAATCGCGCTTCATGCTGATAGCTCCATATGCAAACAAGTTGCATATCATGGAGAAAAACCATCGCATTTGCAAGTGTCTTGCATTAATGGGAGGGATATTGACTGCTCAGCTGGCCTTGCGAAACGTCAGATTGATGCGTTGCGCGCCCAGCACCGCGTGTTCGCCCTCCTTCAGGGGCGCCACGCCGTGGAAGCGCAGGCGGTCGGCGCCGCCCCACACCACCACGTCGCCATGTAGCAGGGCGATGCGCGCCGCCTTGTCGGCCCGCTCGGCACCACCGAACAGGAAGGTGACGGGCAGCCCCAGCGAGACGGAGACGATGGGCGCGTTGAAATCGCACTCATCGCGGTCCTGGTGCAGGGCCATGCGCGCGCCGGGCGCATAGCGGTTGAGCAAGCAGGCGTCGGGCGTGAAGCCCGGATAGCCGGCCGCCAGCGCCGCCTGCTGCGCCAGACGCAGGAACACGGGCGGCATGGGCGGCCACGGAAAGCCGCTGGCCGGATCGCGCCGCGCGTAGCGATAGCCGCGTCCATCCGTGATCCAGCCCAGGGGACCGCAATTGCTCATGGCAACGGACATGCGCAAGCCGCCCGGCGTGGCCATGTGGCGCAAGGGCGCCGCTTGCACGATGGCGTCCAGCGCCGGCAGCACCTCGTCCAGATACGCCAGCGCAAAAGCGCGCAGCAGCACCGACGCGCACGAGCCGGGCACCAGCGGCGCCGGGCCGGCCGGAGCCTGGTCTTCATCGGCAAACAGGGACAGGTTCATGCACTCTATTGTAGGCCAGACATGGAAAAAGCGCGCGCGACTGGGCCCTGGTGCGCTACAGTAGCGCTTCCAGCCACTACCGCCCGCCTCCACGATGGATCATTACGCCGATTTGCTGCACACCCTGGCGCAACAGGAAGAATCACTGCAATTCGAACGCTTCGACAACGACGCGGCGCTGGCCGTGGGCCTGTGGATCGTCGAAGAAGTGCGCAAGCGGGGCAAGGCCGTCACCGTCAACATCACGCGCAACGGTCAAATCCTGTTCCACCACGCCATGACGGGCGCCACGGCGGACCAGGCGGACTGGATACGCCGCAAGAACAACACGGTGCAGCGCTTTTGCCGCAGTTCCTACTACATGGGCATCTCGTATAAAAGCCGCGGCAGCACCTTCGAAGACGTGAAATACCTCGATGACATCGAGTACGCGGGCCACGGCGGCGCGTTCCCCCTGCTGATACGCGGCGTGGGACTGGTCGGCACGGTGACCGTTTCCGGCCTGGCGCAGGCCGACGACCACGCGCTGGTGGTGGCCGCGCTACAGGCGCAGCTGGAACGCTAGGTTTCCAGGGCCCGGCGCAAGGCGGCGCGCGCCAGCAAGCGCGTCGAATCGAGCGTCGGCAGCGGCGAATTGGCGTCGCTGATGATCAGCGGGATTTCCGTGCAGCCGAGGATGACGGCGTCGCAGCCCTGCTCGCGCAAGCCGGCGATGATGGCCTGGAAGCGTGCCACGCTATCAGGTTTGATCACTCCCGGCACCAGTTCTTCCATGATGATGCGGTTGATCTCGCTGCGTTCATCCTCGCCAGGCCGCACGCAAGCGATGCCGCGCGCGGCCAGCTTGTCCGGATACACGGCGCTGTCGACCAGCCAGCGCGTGCCCGTCAGGCCTACGCGACGAAAACCACGCGCCGCCGCTTCGGCGGCCACCACGTCGGCAATATGCAGCCAGGGCAGCGGCGAACGGGGCGCCATCAGCTCGAATGCCTGGTGAATGGTGTTGTCGGGGCAGATCAGGAACTCGGCGCCGGCGGCAGCCAGCTTGCGCGCCGACGCCAGCATCAGCTCGGCCACGCCGGCCAGGTCGCCCCCGTTCAGGCACTCCACATAGCGCGCCAGCGGCGGCGTATGCATCGATACTTCCGGGTGTTCATACGCTCCCAGCGCATGCGCGCCCTCTTCGCAAATCGTGCGGTAGCAGAGAGCCGCCCCTTCGGCCGAACAGCCGACGATGCCGATATGTTGGGTCATGCTGAAGTCTCCTGATAAAGTTTGTTGGTCTGGATCAGATGCGCTGGCCGCCGTCGATGGGAATTTCCGCGCCCGTGATATACGAGGCGCGCTCGCTGCACAAGAACTCCACCAGGTCGGCCACTTCGGCCGTCGTGCCCAGGCGGCGCAATGGGATTTGCGTGTCGACGATGTGCGAAGTGCCGGGCGACAGGATGGCCGTGTCGATCTCGCCCGGTGCAATGGCGTTCACGCGCACGTTCAGCGGCGCCATGTCGTTGGCCATTTCGCGCGTCAGCGACGCCAGCGCCGCCTTCGAACTGGCGTAGGCCGAGCCGGCAAACGGGTGCACGCGGTAGCCGGCGATCGAGCACAGGTTCACGACGGCGCCATGCGCGTTCGACAATTCCTGCGCAAAGCCGCGCGTCAGCGCCAGCGGCGCAAAGAAATTCGTGTTGTACATTTCCTGCCACGTCTGCATGTCGGTGGTGAGCGAATTGACGCGCGAGCCGCCCGGCCCCTTCGGCGACACGCCCGCATTGTTCACCAGCGCATGCAATTTGGAGTCGCCCAGCATGGGGCGCAGCGTTTCGACCATCTGCCCGATCTGGCTCAGGTCCGACAAATCCATGCACACATGCGTGTTGTGCTCCTGGCTGCGCGGGCAGCCGCCGGGAATCGGGCTGCGCGAGACGGTGATGACCCGCCAGCCCAGGCTGCGGAAGCGTTCCGCCACGGCGTGGCCGATGCCGCGGCTGGCGCCCGTGACGATGGCCGTTTTCTGTTCAATCTTGTGCTTGATGTGCGTCATGTTCTTCCTTGTCTTGTTGTGTTGCGCCGGCGTGGATGCGTTCCTGGCGCATGACATAGGCCAGCATCTGCGTGCCGCCGTCGAGGATGTCCTGTTCGATGGCGTGCCGCGCGGCCGCGCCGTCGCGCTGGCGCAGCGCGCTGATGATGGCGTGGTGGTGGCCCACCCGCATATCGGGCGAAAAGCTGGCGTAGCCGGCGGCGATCAGGGGCGCCGTCTGCATCCACAGGTGGTCGACGAAACGTTTCAATGTCGGCATGCCGGCCGCCTGCGCCAGGCCCAGATGAAACGCCTGGTTGCATTGCAGGGCCGCCGCCAGGTCATGCCGTGCGATGGCCTCTTGATTCGCCTGCAGCAGGCGTTCCAGGTCATCCAGGGTGGCGTCGTCGATGCGCTGCGCCGCTTCAAACGCGCCCAGCCCTTCCAGTTCCAGGCGCAGCGCGCGGATTTCCAGGTAGCGCGCCACGCTCAGCACGGGCACGCGAAAGTCGCGCGGCGAGCGCAGTACCAGCGCCTCTTCCTGCACCAGTTGCAGCATGGCGTCGCGCACGGGCGTGACGCTGGTGCCCAGCTGCAGCGCCAGCTCGCGGATGCGCAGCCGGTCATTCGGCTGGAAGCGCCCGGCCGCCAGCGCGTCGCGCAGCATGGCATATACGGATTTTCCCAGGTTCACGTGCACCAGGCTGTCCAGGGGAGAATTCATGGGTGTTTTGAGAAAGTGGTTTGAAATAGAAATTATGATGCATCATACATCAAAGCAAAAACAAGCGTTTTTCCATGCGTGCGCAGGAGACAGGACGCGCCGCAAGAACGTACAATCAGCCGCCACCGTATCGAAAGGAGCGCACTTGAACTGGGATTATCCGCACGCCCACACCCTGCCCGTCATACCCGGAGCGGCCGACATCGACGGCTTGCAGCATACGAACAATGCCGTCTACGTGCGCTGGTGCGAGCATATTGCCTGGCACCATTCGGCCGCTCTGGGGCTCAATCTGGACGATTACCGGCGCCTTGACAGGGCCATGGCGATACGCCGCGGCGAATACGATTACCTGCTGCCCACCAAGATGGGTGAAGCGCTGACCCTGGCCACCTGGCTATGCGCCAGCGATGGCCGCTCCAGCATGGAACGGCGCTTCCAGCTGATCCGCGACAGCGACGGCGCCACCGTCGTGCGCGGACGCTGGGAATTGATCTGCATCGAACTGAGCAGCGGCCGCGCGCGCCGTCTGCCGCCCGAGTTTCTGGCCGTGTACGAACCGGCCATCGTCGCGGCGCGCCAAGCGGCGCAGGATTAAGCGGCCAGGCGCGCCGGCTCCAGCGCGATCAGCACCAGCAAGATGCCCAGCGGCACGGCCAGCGCGGCAAATCCCACGGCCAGATAGACAAAGGCGGCCAGGATGGCGCCCACGGCAAAACCCAACAGGGGCCAGAAGAATTTGACGCAGCGCTCGCGCGTGGCGCCATCGGCCGCGCCGCGCAGTACGTCGACCGTATCGATCACCAATTGCGTCACATTGCCCGTCATCATGGACGTGGGCGCCAGGTGCGCCAGCAGCAGCCGGCTGATGGCGCTATGCGCACCCATGGCCGCAGCGCCGAACAAGCCGGCCGTCGTGGCCATCGCGCCCGGCTCCGCCTCCAGCGGTTCAGCCAGCAGGCCAGACACCATAAAACCGAGCAGCAGCGCCAGCTCCAGCAACAGCGTCAGGCGCAGCGCCGGTCCGCTGCGGCGCTCGGCCGCCACGCTCAAGAGCCGCGCCGCCGCCACGCCCAGAATAAACGCGGGAAACGCCAGCAGCTTGAGGGCGATCGAGGCATGCGTGGCGTTGGCCAGCGCCGCGCCGATCAGCACGAAGTTGCCCGTCACATGGGCCGTGAACAGGCCAAACAGGGCGACAAAGCCCAGGGTATCGACATAGCCGGCCAAAAAGCCCAGGCTGATGCCTTGCAAACGGCTGCACTGCGCAAGATTCATACTCGCTCCTTGAAATTTCCCATCATGATACCGTGCCGCCAGCGCAGCCTGCAGCGGTTTTGCGCGCCGTTCGGCGAAGATACAGGGCTTTTCTTGCACCTCCGCAGTGCAACATGCATTTCGCTCCTGATTTGCCCGTGCATGCTTTAGAATCAGCGACCTCAGCCCCGTAAAAACAGGATAAAACATATGACGGCAGTCGGGATTACCGAACCACAAGAGCTCAAGCGCGGCCTGAAAAGCCGCCACATCCAGCTCATCGCCCTGGGCGGCGCCATCGGCACCGGCCTGTTTCTGGGTATCGCGCAAACCATCAAGATGGCCGGCCCCTCTGTCCTGCTGGGCTATGGCATCGCCGGCGTCATCGCCTTCCTGATCATGCGCCAGCTGGGCGAGATGGTGGTCGACGAACCCGTCGCCGGCTCTTTCAGCTACTTTGCCGACAAATACTGCGGCCACCTGCCCGGCTTCCTGTCGGGCTGGAACTACTGGGTGCTGTATGTACTCGTCAGCATGGCCGAACTGACGGCCGTCGGCATCTACGTGCAGTACTGGTGGCCGGGCGTGCCCACCTGGGTCTCGGCGCTCATCTTCTTTTGCGTCATCAACGCCATCAGCCTGTTGAACGTCAAGGCATTTGGCGAAATGGAATTCTGGTTCGCCCTCATCAAGGTGGTCGCCATCATCGGCATGATCGTCTTCGGCGCGTACCTGCTCGCCTCCGGCGACGCGGGCCCGCAGGCGTCGGTGGCCAACCTGTGGCAGCACGGCGGTTTCTTCCCGAATGGCTGGCAGGGACTGGTGATGGCCATGGCCGTCATCATGTTCTCGTTCGGCGGCCTGGAACTGGTCGGCATCACGGCGGCCGAGGCGGACGACCCGAGCACGACGATTCCACGCGCCACCAACCAGGCCATTTACCGCATCCTGATTTTCTACATCGGCGCGCTGGGCATTTTGCTGTCGCTGTACCCGTGGCAAAACGTCGTCACCGGCGGCAGCCCCTTCGTGCTGATCTTCCATGCGCTCGACAGCAACCTGGTGGCCACGGCCCTGAACGTGGTGGTGCTGACGGCCGCCCTGTCCGTGTATAACAGCGGCGTGTACTGCAACACGCGCATGCTGTTCGGCCTGGCCAAGCAAGGCAATGCGCCGCGCGCGCTGCTGCACCTGAACCGCCGCGGCGTGCCGCTGGTAGCGCTGGGTGTATCGGCCCTGGCGACGGGCGCCTGCGTGGTGGTGAATTACTTCATGCCGGGCGAAGCGTTCGAAGTGCTGATGGGACTCGTGGTATCGGCGCTGATCATCAACTGGGCCATGATCAGCTGGATCCATTTGCGCTTCCGCGCGCAGAAAAAAATCGAAGGCAAGACGACCTTGTTCCAGAGCCTGGGCTACCCTTTCACCAACTACCTGTGCCTGGTGTTTCTGGCCGGCATCCTGGTGATCATGTATCTGACGCCGGGCCTGCGCATCTCCGTCTATCTGATACCCGTGTGGCTCGCCGCGCTGGGCGTCGGTTACTGGATCAAGCAAAGCAAGGCCAAGGCATAGCTGCCTTGCGCTATATCAAGCAATAAGCAATGCAAAAAGCCCGTCTTCGCAGGAAGACGGGCTTTTTGCATTTTGGGGCGCGGTCTGTCGCTAAGCGGAAGCGGCCGCCCCTTCCTCCGGCAACACATCGGCTTGCCACAGGCTGATGGCGTGGCCCGCATACGATTGCAGCAACACGTCATCGCCCAGCGTGTGCAGCAATTTCTCGCGCTGCTCCGCCTTTTTCTCGGCAGTCATGCCCTGCTCGCCCATCTTGTATGGCCCCAGCACGGAGACCAGGTCGCGCATCAGCGAATGGTCGGTCGGCGTGGTGACATCCGACTCCACTTTGCCCAGCATAAATTTCGTGATGTGGGTCGACTGACTGGCCGCCTGCTGCAGGCTGGCCTTGACCAGCTTGCCATCCTTGTAGCCTATTTGCGCATCGCTGCTGGCCGTATCCTCAATCTGGTGATACGTGTAGTTTTGCGACTCCACCTTGTCGGTCAGGCGCAGGGCCACGCCCGGGACCAGCGTTTCGTGGAAACTCGCGCTCAGCTTCGATTGCTGCTGCTGGCGAATCGAGCGCTCATTCTGGCTGGCACCGGTAATGCTGGTCTTTTGTGACAGTTCGTACTGGAATCCATCCTTTTCCGACGAACGCATGGGATTGCTGAATGCCGCCGTTTGCGTGACCGATGCGCTAAAGTCCGGCAAGCCCGTCACCATGGCGCGGTCTGCCGCAGCCAGTTGCCATTTTCCCTGTTCCGGCAGGCCCGCGCTGGCTGGCGACACGGGCACATTGCTGTGCACGGCCGAAAACGCATCCTTGAACAT
Organism: Janthinobacterium leeuwenhoeki; assembly: GCF_051380795.1. Classification (NCBI taxonomy): domain Bacteria; kingdom Pseudomonadati; phylum Pseudomonadota; class Betaproteobacteria; order Burkholderiales; family Oxalobacteraceae; genus Janthinobacterium; species Janthinobacterium leeuwenhoeki. The sequence continues at coordinate 12,120 of NZ_JBNYXT010000004.1, read as the reverse complement.
GGACATCAAAGCGGCGTCGCCGTGGCCGCGCCAGGCAGCCTGGTCGATCTGCTTGATGTAGTTGCTCATGGCCTTCGCCTGCCCCTCCTTGCTGCCCAGGGCGTTCAGCTGGCTGGCGTCGACTTTCACGTCCAGCGTGCCGGCCGCGCCCGTGAAGCTGACCTTGCGCTGCGTGCTGTCAGCCTGGAAATCCAGGGTTTGCGTGCTTTGCGGCTCGCCGCGCAGCAGCACTTCCGCGTGCAGGTTCACCGATGCCAGCACTTCCTGGTCAAATTGCATCAGGCCGCTCAACTTGATCTTCGGCGTGCCCTGCGCCATGCCATCGATGGCTTGCTGGAACGCTTCCGACAGGTCGCCCAGGGCCTTCACTTCTGCGTCGCTGAGTTCGCCGCTGGTCGTCATGCGCACGGCCAGGCCGTCATCCTGGCTGTCGAGCGACAGCTTGACCTCGATGCCGCTTTTGGTGGTGATGCTGAGGCTAACCTTGTCTTGGCCATTGCCATGCAGGCTGGCTGGCGCAATGCCGCCCACCTCGGCGTAAGCGCCAGGCTGCGCGCGCGCCGGCGGCTGCAGCAGCGCTTGCGATACATTGCGCACGCCCCCCTTGAGCTGGTCCAGCAAGGCCGCACCAAGGCCACTGAAGCGCCCGCCAAACGATGCGTATGGGGCAAAATTTTTCGTCATCTGGTCGCTGACGTCGTCGCGCGACGGGCTTTCCCACACCTTGGGCGATGGCAGCAGGTAGGAGATGGCCGGCACCTCCCCTTCTTCCGCCCCAAAGGCAACGATGGTCGATGGCGTGGACGCCGGCACGGTCGGCGCGTCCGTCCGACTGGCCGTGACGCCAGACACACGGGACGGACCTGGATTCCAGCTCGGGATCGGGGAGACGGAGGTCATGGGTCTTATGCCTTGCTAAACGAGGATGGGTGATTGAATAAACTATGCATAACTTTCAGTTTTTGATAACGAGCAGCCATCGCGCAATCCCCCCGCTTTCACAGGGAAAGGATAGATGCATCTCGAGCGCCAGGCAGATGCTGCTATAACGACGTGAAATGTGAAATCATGAGCGAATGTGGCATGAAAATTTTTCATTCTTGATATAAATCACGCTACGTCCCAGTAACAGCGCCAACGCGGGCGCGCCATTTAACTCAGATTGGATCTGTTGCCGCATGTAAATTAATACTGTTGCTCAAATGATGAAAGTGACTATGTGTGACTTTCCCTCTACCGGCAATCACTATGATCGCTGAGTGCTTCGTAATGAATCCGCATTTGCTTATTCGGAACAGCAAGCATGGCCTTAAGGAGGCAGTATGAAATTTATGAACTTAAGCATCGCCAAGCGGCTCGGCCTGGGCTTTGGTCTGGTCGCCATCTTCCTGTTGCTGGTCATCACGCTGGGGCTGACCAGCATGCGGCAAATCCAGGATCGCATGGATGAAACCACCAAGGTCAACAACGTCGAAACCAGCCTTGCCCAGACCATGGATTTGACGGTCACTGAGCGGGCACTGGCGATGCGCAATCTGATTTTGCTGAAAGAGGACAAGGAAATCCAGATCGAAGTCACGCGCATCGCGGCGCAGGAAAAGAAGTACGAGGCCGCCCAGCAAAGGCTGGGCAAGATGTTCGCCAGCCGGGAAGGCACCTCTACCGAAGAAAGAAACCTGCTTGAACAGATCCGCAGACAAAGCGAGCTGGCCGCCCCCTTTATTCAAAAGGCCGCCACGCTGGCGCTGAACCAGCAGCAGGACGATGCCTACAAGCTGTTGCGCTATGAGTTCCGCCCGGTGCAAAAGCAATGGTGGGAATTGCTGCGCACCTTGATCGCCGTCGAAGAAAAGCAGAATAACGAAGCGTCTATCAATGCCGAGGCTGCCTACAGCCAGGCACGCCTGGTGATGCTGATCATCGGTTCGCTGGCGCTGGCCACCAGCCTGTTGGCCGCAGTGCTGATCACGCGCGGGGTGACGCGTCAACTCGGTTGCGAGCCCGGCGAAGCGGCGGCGATCGCCGGGCAGATCGCCAGCGGCAACCTGGCCGTCGCCATTCACACCCGCGCCGGCGACACGCACAGCCTGCTGTTCGCCATGCAATCGATGCGCGATAGCCTGGCGCAAATCGTCCAGCAAGTTCACGCCAGCACCGAGACCATCGCCACGGCGGCGGGACAAATCGCCATGGGCAACCTGGACTTGTCGTCGCGCACGGAACAGCAAGCCAGCACGCTGGAGCAAACTGCTTCGTCCATGGAAGAACTGACCAGCACGGTGCGCATCAACACCGACCATGCGCGCCAGGCCAACGGGCTGGCCGAATCGGCCTCCGATGTCGCCACCAAGGGAGGCGCCGTGGTGGCGCAAGTGGTCGACACCATGGCGGCCATCGATGTCTCGGCGCGCAAGATCGTCGACATCATCGCCGTCATCGACGGCATTGCCTTCCAGACGAATATCCTGGCGCTGAACGCGGCGGTCGAAGCGGCGCGCGCGGGGGAACAGGGGCGCGGCTTTGCCGTGGTGGCCACCGAGGTGCGCAATCTGGCGCAGCGCTCGGCTGCAGCGGCCAGGGAAATCAAGGACTTGATCGGCGACTCGGTCGACAAGGTCCAGGCCGGCAACCGCCTGGTCGAACAGGCTGGATCGACCATGCACGAGGTGGTCGCCAGCGTGCGGCGCGTCACCGGCATCATGTCCGAAATGATGTCTGCCAGCCAGGAACAATCGGCCGGCATCGAGCAAATCAATATGGCCGTGACGCAAATGGACAATGTGACGCAGCAAAACGCGGCCCTGGTCGAAGAAGCCGCCGCCGCCGCGCAAGCCATGCAGGAACAGGTCAACAGCCTGAACGACGTGGTCAGCGTCTTCCGCGTGGGAAATATGGCCAGCGGCCGCAATGCGGGATTGCGCGTGGTCAGCCGTCCGCCGCCGCTGGCGGCACGACGCCCGTCCGCCACGGCAAAGCCGTCCCGTCCGGCCGTCGCCAAGCCCAGCGAAATCGAGTGGGAGCAGTTTTGAGCCGGCGACGGCGGGAGTAGCACATGGGTAAGCTGGAACAGATAGACGCGGCGGGCGACGTGATGGCGACGCACATCTTCCCGCATGCTGGTCATATCAGCAAGGAACAGCGGGGACCGCTGGCCGGCCAGCTGGCCGCGACGCTGTGGCTGACCGGCTTGAGCGGCGCAGGCAAGTCGACGCTGGCGTACGCGCTGGAAAGGCGGCTGCTGGCGGCGGGCCACCTGAGCTGCGTGCTCGACGGCGACAATATGCGGCATCACCTGAATGGCGACCTGGGTTTCTCTCCCCGCGACCGCCAGGAAAACATCCGCCGCAGCGCCGTCGTGGCCAGGCTGATGAACGACGCCGGCATGATGGTCATCTGCGCCTTCATCTCGCCGCTGCGCAGCGACCGCGAGATGGCGCGCCAGATCATCGGCAGTGACAATTTTATCGAAGCCTACATCAGCACGCCGAGCGCGCTATGCGAGGAACGCGACCCCAAGGGACTGTACAAAAAAGCGCGCGCCGGACTGATCCCTGCATTTACGGGCGTCTCGGCGCCCTACGAAGCACCGCTGGCGCCGGCGCTGATGCTGGACACGGGCGTGCTGTCGCTGGAACAGGCCTGCGAGCGGCTGTTCCAGCAGCTGTGCCCGCGCTTCATCTGATGCCGCGCGCCCACCTTTTTCAAGGAATGATGAGATGAGCAGCAGCCACCAGCCCGGCGACGGCGCGCGCCCGCGCCCCGTCATGATGATCCCCCTGCGCCGCTGCGGCAGCCATGCCCTGCGCCTGCGCCTGAACCTGTCGCCGCAGTTTTATTCACCCTATCCGCTGCACCTGGTCGATATGATGCCGCTGCTACCTCTATACGGCGACTTGCGCGACGACCGCGCCTACTTTCGCCTGGTGGTCGATGTGGTGGGCCTGGCGGCGGCCAGCATGGTCAAGTGGCCGGGGGTCGTCTTCGATCCGGTGGAAGTGTTCGAGACGCTGCGCGGCCAGCCGCGCAGCATCCACCGCGTGGCATGGGAGTTGCTGTTGCGCGCCGGCGAACGCCGCCACGCACAGGTGGTCATGGACAAGTCGCTCGACAGCGTGCATTACGCCGACGACATCGTGAAGTTGTATCCGGACATGCTGTTCCTGAACGTCGTGCGCGATCCACGCGCGCAAGTGGCGTCGATGAACCGCGCCATCATCCACGATTTCGACACGCTGCTCAATACCAGGACCTGGCTGGCCGCCCTTGCGGCAGCCGAGCATGTCGTGCAACGCTATCCGCAGCGCGTGCTGACGATACGCTATGAAGATTTCCTGTCGCGGCAACAAGAGACGCTGGAAACGGTATGTGACTTTCTCGGCATTGCCTTCCTGCCGCAAATGCTGGACGTGGCCGCTTCGGCGGAGGCGCGGCAAATCGCGCAGTTGTCGTCACTCTGGTCGGCCAACTGCTATGCGCCGATCGCGGCCAACATCGACAAATTCAGGCAGCAACTGTCGGACGATGACATCAATCTCATCGAAACGCTCACCGGCCCGTATATGGATCGCTACGGCTACACACGCCTGAGCCGCGGCGACGCCAGCATCACGCCCGCGCTGATCGAGCTGGCCGGCATGCGCTCGGCGCAAGGACGCGAACGCGCCTGGCGCGCCCTGGAACAGGATAACTTCCGCGACTACGTGCTGCGCCGCTGCCGCGCCGACTATCTGGCCCAGCTGCATGTACGGCTCAGTCAGAGCAGTGGCGCGCCGGGCAACGGCACCATCGTTACGCTGGATCAACTCGACCCGGGCGCGTTTGTCGTCAGTGATTGAGAGCCTGGACATCGCCTGTTCCAGGCTGCGCTCCTGCGCCTGGAAAGCAACTTTTTGACGGGACGCCTCCTCCGAAGTGACAAGCATGAGCATGCCGCCGCCGTTGCCGGCAGGGCAAGCCGCGCTCAATGGTCACTTTTCCCTAAAAACAACAATTACAATATCAATCGGCAATGTCCACTAGAATAGTGGGCATATGAAACATATGATTAGCGCGCCGGTCGCCAGTTTCACCGATTTGCTGCTCGACGCCGTGTGCATGGTCGACGTGGAGGGGCGCTTTGTCTTCGTCAGCGCCGCCTGCGAACGCATCTTCGGCTACACGCAGCAGGAAATGATCGGCAAGCGCATGCTCGACCTGGTCGCTCCCGCCGACCGTGCGCGCACCCTGGCCGCCGCGCAAGCCATCATGGATGGCCATGCGCAGACGCACTTTGAAAACCGCTACCTGCGCAAGGATGGCAGCCTGGCGCACATCATGTGGTCGGCCCGCTGGTCCGCCGCCGACCAGCTGCGCGTGGCGGTGGCGCGCGACATCACCTTGCTGAAACAGGCGCAGGCAAAGCAGGCCGCCCTGTACGCCATCTCCGAAGCCATGCAGGCGACGCAAGACTTGCCCGCCTTGCTGCACCGCATCCAGCACATCATCGGCGAACACTTGCCGGCACGCAGCCTGACCTTGCTGCTGCATGACGAACATGGCGTGCAACTTCCCATCACCTGCCATGCCGACGACAGCGCGCCCCAGCCAACCTCGTCCCTGGCCAGCCTGCTGTGCGAGGAAGTCCTGCGCAGCGGGCGCCCCCTGCGTCTGCAGGCGGGACAACTGGCCGGCTTGCCGGCGGCGCTGCAAACGGCGGCCGGTGCCCTGTCCTCGTGCTGGCTTGCCGTGCCGCTATACTCCTCCATGGGCAGCATCGGCGCGCTGGCCTGGCAAGGCGGCCAGGATGCCGTCATCGGCACGGAGCAAGACCAGGATTTGCTGCAATTTGTCGCCAAGCAACTTGCCACCGCCATCGAGCGCCGGCAGTTGCAGACGCAAATGCAGTTCATGGCCATGCACGACGAGCTGACCCGCCTGCCGAACCGCCGCCTGTTCCTCGACCGCCTGCAAACGGCCTTCGCGCGCGCGCACCGCCAGGAAGGCCGGCTGTCGCTGCTGTTTCTGGACCTCGACAACTTCAAGCGCGTCAACGACGACCACGGCCATGCCTGTGGCGATCTGCTGCTGCAAACGGTGGCGAACCGCCTGCGCGATTGCATGCGCGAAACCGACACCCTGGCCAGGATGGGCGGCGATGAATTCGTCGTGCTTCTGGAAAGCAATACCACGCCGGTGGACGTCAGCCTGATCGAGCAAAAGATCCATGCGGCCCTGGCTGCGCCGCTGCACCTGGGCAACGGACAGCAATTGCAGATCGCCGTCAGCATCGGCGCGGCCCACTATCCGGACGACGGCGATACCATGCAGTTGCTGCTGCGCCATGCGGACCGGGCCATGTACGCGTCGAAAGTGCTGGCCGCCGCCGCGCGCTAGCGGGCGCTTGCTCCTGGCGACAGAGTCCCTATGCTATACTTTTCAGCGATGCTAAGACTCTTCAAAACATGGCTGATCCTGCTGCTGGTCACCATTGCAACGGCCACCTTGCTGACGGGATTCATTCCCGACGGCCAGCGCCGCCGCCGCGGCCACTTTCCGCTTAACTAACAAGCAGGCCACCCATGTGGCCGCGATAGCCTTTATCCGTCTGAAAGCAACACATGATCAAACATTTCTTATTGCGCGGCGCCTTCGCCGCCATGCTGGGCCTGCCCACGTTCGCCATGGCGGCCCTGCCCGTCATTGAAGTCTACAAGAGCGCCTCCTGCGGCTGCTGTTCCGAATGGATCAAGCATCTGGAAGCGAACGGTTTTACGGTGCGCGCGAAAAATGTCGAGATGCCGGCGCAATACCGCAAGCTGGCCGGCATTCCCGACGCCCTCGGTTCCTGCCATACGGGCCTCGTCAACGGCTACGCCATCGAAGGCCATGTACCGGCCAGCGAGATCAAGCAGTTGCTGCGCGAGAAACCCAAGGCGAAAGGCCTGGCCGTGCCGGCAATGCCGATGGGTTCTCCAGGCATGGAAGGACCGCGCAAGGAGCCGTATGACGTCTTGCTAGTCAAGAGCAATGGCAGCACCGAGGTCTACAAGCACTACCAATAACACTGAGGGGAAATGAAAAACGCCGCCGGAATCACTTCCGGCGGCGTTGTTTTTTGTCAGGCAGTAAAGACCTTACTGCCTGTCAGGACTGCATCAGATGCTGTCCAGCACGGCATTCAGGCTGGCGCTAGGACGCATGACCGCTTCCGTCTTCGCTGGATCTGGCAGGTAGTAACCGCCGATATCCGTTTCCTTGCCTTGCACTGCTTTCAGCTCGGCAACGATCTTCTCTTCATTCTCGGCCAGGGCTTTTGCCAATGGCGCGAAGTGCGCTGCCAGTTCCGCATCGTCCTTCTGCGTGGCCAGAGCTTGCGCCCAGTACATGGCCAGGTAGAAATGACTGCCACGGTTGTCCAGCTCGCCGGTGCGTGGCGATGGCGACTTGTTGTTGTCCAGCAGTTTGCCGGTGGCTTCATCCAGGGTTTTCGCGAGGATTTTAGCCTTCGCATTGCCCGTTTTGATGCCCATGTCTTCCAGCGACACGGCCAGTGCCAGGAACTCGCCCAGCGAATCCCAGCGCAAATGGTTTTCTTCCACCAGTTGCTTGACGTGTTTCGGTGCCGAACCGCCGGCGCCTGTTTCGTACATGCCGCCACCGGCCATCAGTGGCACGATCGACAGCATCTTGGCGGACGTGCCCAGTTCCAGGATCGGGAACAAATCGGTCAGGTAATCGCGCAAGATGTTGCCGGTCACCGAGATGGTGTCCAGGCCGCGGAAGGCGCGCTCCAGGGTGTAACGCATGGCGCGCGTTTGCGACATGATCTGGATGTCCAGGCCCTTGGTGTCGTGCTCCTTCAGGTAAACCTGTACCTTCTTGATGACTTCGTTCTCGTGCGGACGGTAGGAATCGAGCCAGAACACGGCAGGCATGCCCGAGTTGCGCGCGCGCGTGACGGCCAGCTTGACCCAGTCGCGGATCGGCGCGTCCTTGACCTGGCACATGCGCCAGATATCGCCCTCTTCCACCGTTTGCGTCAGCAGCACTTCGCCCGTTTCCAGGTCGGTGATATTGGCGATGCCGCCTTCCGGCACTTCAAAGGTCTTGTCGTGCGAACCGTATTCTTCCGCCTGCTGCGCCATCAGGCCCACGTTCGGCACGGTGCCCATGGTCTTCGGATCGAAGTTGCCATGCCATTTGCAAAAGCCAATCATTTCCTGGTAGATGCGCGCGAAAGTCGATTCCGGCATGACTGCCTTGACGTCTTTCGGACGGCCATCGGCGCCCCACATCTTGCCGCCGATACGGATCATGGCGGGCATCGACGCGTCGACGATGATGTCGTTCGGCGAATGGAAGTTGGTGATGCCCTTGGCCGAATCGACCATGGCCAGTTCCGGACGATTCGCGTGGCAGGCGTGCAGGTCTTTCAGCACTTCATCTTTTTGCGACGCTGGCAGGGTTTCGATCTTGTCGTACAGGTTGCTCATGCCATTGTTGACATTCACGCCCAGCTTGTCGAACAAGGCAGCGTGCTTGGCGAACGCGTCCTTGTAGAAAATGCGCACGCAGTGACCGAAAACGATCGGGTGCGAGACCTTCATCATGGTGGCCTTGACGTGCAGCGAGAACATCACGCCCGTCTTGAAGGCGTCGTCGATTTCCTTCTCGTAGAACTCCAGCAGCGCTTTCTTGCTCATGAACATGCTGTCGATGATTTCTCCCGCTTGCAGGGAAACCTTCGGTTTCAGCACGATGGTCTTGCCCGAGGCCGTGACCAGTTCCATCTTGACATCGCGCGCTTTTTCCAGGGTCAGCGATTTTTCGCCATGGTAGAAGTCACCATGATGCATGTGCGAGACGTGGGTTTGCGACGACTGGCTCCACTCGCCCATCGAATGCGGGTGCTTGCGCGCATACTCTTTGACAGCCTTCGGTGCGCGACGGTCGGAATTGCCTTCACGCAGGACCGGGTTGACCGAGCTGCCGATGCACTTGCCGTAGCGGGCCTTCAAGGCCTTTTCTTCGTCCGTCTTCGCATCTTCCGGGTAATCCGGCAACTTGTAGCCACGGCCTTGCAATTCGCGCACGCAAGCGATCAATTGACCTTGGGAAGCGCTGATGTTCGGCAGCTTGATGATGTTGGTGTCCGGATTCTGGGTCAATTTGCCCAGTTCAGCCAGGGTGTTCGGGACTTTTTGCGCGTCCGTCAGGAATTCGGGAAATTCAGCCAGTACACGCGACGCCACCGAGATATCGCTGGCGACCACGTCCACGCCAGCCGGCGCGGTGAATTTTTTGATAATTGGCAGCAGGGAATACGTCGCGAGCAGCGGCGCCTCGTCAGTCAGCGTGTAGATGATTTTGGATTTTTGTGTTGCCATGTTCATTCCCTTGTATGCGGTGATGCCTGGTGGTTAACTTTCTTCAGTCCAAACACAGGACGGTTAGCCTTGCTTTGGACGGCTAGTGTGCCGGCGGTGACGCCGTGCTTGCCCACCACGTATTTTAGACTGTCCTGCCGCTGTTTGTGTATCCGATGGCGACGAATCTTATATAAGACAGCAAATATCTGGAACTACCCAGCCCGAACGGCCATTTTCCGCCTTGAGATGGGCGCGTGACAGCGGCCCGGCATGTATACGGCCATGCAAAAGCATTCAATATTGATAACATTCATCTGCGAGCGACGTCACGGGCGCTCGTTCTTGACGATGCCGCGCAGATTCGTCAGCGCCAGGCAAACGTTCAGTACGATCAAGGCCCAGGCCCCGTCTTGCCAGCCCCGGCAGACCCACAGCACATTGCTGAACACCCCTGAACCCGGCAAAGCGCCGCGCGGCCGTGCGCGAACCCGCCAGCCAGGCCGCCAGCAACCAAGCGGCCATGGCCGGCCATGGCAATCATTCGATGAATTCGGAGATGGCGCCTCCCGTTTGCGAAGAGCTTAGCTGCCCGACGAGCAACAGCGGCGCTATCTGTTTGTCGCCATTGACCGCGCTACACGCTGGGTCTACATGGCAATCTACGCCGACCAAAGTGACTGCAGCAGCGTCGACTTCCTGAACAAAGTGAAACAGGTCTGCCCCGTCAAGATCGTCAAACTGCTCACTGATAACGGCAGCCAGTTCACGGATCGTTTCACCAGCCAGAGCCGCAAGAGGGAACCCAGTGGCCATCATATCTTTGATCGTCTCTGCAAGCAGTTTGGCATTGAGCATCGGCTGATTCCGCCACGCCATCCACAAACGAACGGCATGGTTGAGCGCTTCAACGGGCGCATCAGCGAGATCGTCGGCCAGACGCGATTCGGGTCTGCGGCAGAACTCGCATCGACGCTGCAAAGCTATCTGAAACTCTACAACCACAACATTCCGCAGCGCGCCTTAAACCATCAAACTCCCATTCAGGCGCTCAAAGAATGGCAGGCTAAGAAGCCGGATTTATTTGTAAAGCGTGTTTATAAGCAGATAAATATTGACATTTAAGCAACACCATTGACCTTGGCCGTTCAGCTAAATTCAACCGCGCACGAATTGTTGCTTATTTGGGAAAAGTGATAATTGAATAGAAACTAACCAATCTTATTAATTAGCATCGTAAGAATATTCCTACATCTTATTGGAGGCCCAGATGCTAAACATCTTGTCCGCTACGACATTCATGTACTTTGCCACAACGATGGTTCAAGGCGCGGCATTTTCTCAAGAAGTGGAAAAGTCGCCGCCAACAATCTTAAGCGGGCCAACTGAGACCTCTGAAGCTGTTGTAGGAACACCATCCCTACTAGATATACAGGAGGCTTCGGCCACACAGAATGCTGCGCCAGTTCAACCGCAGTTAGGGGCAACACCGGCAAGTGGTACCGTAACAAGTGATGCAGGCCATTCAAAGCCATCACCACAAGCAGTGAAAACCGATGTGGCGCGAGACCAGCTATCTATCACCGTCATTAAAAATGCCGGCAAGGTATCGCTAAACATCGCGGAGAGACAGGAAGTTGAGTCAAAAGTGATCGTCTTTTACCGCGAAGTGCAAAAGGACTGTTGGAGCAAGCTCATCGAGCTAAAAACAGAAAGTTCAAGCAGCACAAAGAAACAAGCTTATTTCAATGCAATCGGAGCTTTCGTAGCACTGATAGGCGGGGTCATCGCGTATGCGCCGGCAAAGACTGTATTGATGGGGATCGGCATATCCTCTGCTGGCGGTTCTAATTCTGTGATAGGCGAACTCTCGAATAGAGAGGGCACAAATAAAACACTGTCACAGCAAAACATTGACGACTTAACTGCGCAGTACTCCAGGTCGATTACAGAATATAAGAGCATTGTTAAGGATGAAGACTCGACGGGAGCAAAACGCCTTGACGCACTCATCGATGCACAGTCAGGCTGTATGGGGCTATTGACGGCTATGAAAGCTCGGGGATCATGAAGCTACCGCTTCGTGAATTTCGCTTTTTCTCGTTCAGTGCGCTTACGTTGTGCATAAGGGCCCGTTCGCAATGGATGGCACAGTGATGACTGCGGTGGTCAAGTAATTTCGGACACAACGATAGGTTCACGTTCTGCCATTTTCTGTTCGTAGACAGAGGGCGGCAGATTGCCCAATGCTGAATTGATGCGCTTGCAGTTATAGAAGCCGACGATGTAGTCGGTGATGTCGGCTTTGGCCTCGGCGTGGTTAGCGTATTGACGCTGCCAGACCCGTTCCATCTTGAGGTTCAAGAAGAAGCGTTCAGCGACGGCGTTGTCCCAGCAGTTACCTTTGCGGCTCATGCTGCAGACGAAGCCGTGGCTGGCCAGCAGGTCCTGGTAAAGCTCGCTGGCATATTGACTGCCCCGGTCGGAATGGACGATCAGTCCAGCTGCCGGCCGGCGCTGTTGAATGGCCATCGTCAACGCATCGCAGACCAGCTTGGCTGGCATGCTTGGTGCCATGGCCCAGCCCACCACTTTGCGCGCGTAAAGGTCCAGCACGGTTGCCAGATACAGCCAGCCGGCACCGGTACGGATGTACGTGATGTCGCTGACGTACGCCAGGTTCGGCGCGCTCGGATTGAACTGTCGGTTCAGCACGTTGGCGGCCACTGGCAGGTCGTGCTTGCTGTCCGTCGTATGGACGAACTTGCGCTTCCAG
>NZ_JBNYXT010000049.1:0-29376 GCF_051380795.1 Janthinobacterium leeuwenhoeki | reverse complement strand
TCCGCTTCCTGTTCGTCAGGCCAGCGCTTTGCCTTCGGCTTCCTTCAGATTCGCAGTCACCCGCGACACCCTTGCCGTTCAGCTAACTCTTCCCCTTGTCGGGCGAGTAGAGGACTTGCACCTCCCAGTGAGTGCGCCCTGCCGGGCGCACCATGAAAAAAGGCGCCAGCGGCGCCTTTGCAGAAAGCAGTCACAGCACTCAACCGCCCGCCACCACCATGCTCTCGATGAGGATGGAACCCGTCTCTTTGGTGCCACGGCGCAAGACGTCGGCGCCCACGGCCACGATGTTGCGCAGCATGTCCTGCATATTGCCGGCGATGGTGATTTCTTCCACCGGATACTGGATCACGCCGTTTTCCACCCAGAAACCGGCCGCACCGCGCGAATAGTCGCCCGTCACGTAATTCGTTCCTTGTCCCATCAGTTCCGTCACCAGCAAGCCCGTGCCCAGCTTTTTCAGCATGGCGACAAAATCGTCAGTGGCGGCCGTCAGGTTCGAGGTCAGGTACAGATTGTGCGAGCCGCCCGCGTTGCCCGTGGTCTGCATGCCCAGCTTGCGGGCCGTATAAGTCGACAGGAAATAGCCTTGCACCACGCCATCCTTGACGACGTCGCGGCTGACGGTTTTTACGCCCTCCTCGTCGAACGGCGCGGAACCGACGCCGCCGATCACGTGCGGGTCTTCAAATATCTGCACGTGCGAGGGCAGCACTTGCGTGCCCAGGGAATCGTTGAGGAAAGTGGATTTGCGGTACAGGGCGCCGCCCGAGGTCGCTTGCACGTAGGTACCGAGCAAACCGGCCGCCAGCGGTGCCTCGAACAGCACGGGACAAGTACGCGTGCCCAGCTTGCGCGCATTCAGGCGCGACAGGGCGCGCTCGGCGGCGTAGCGGCCGATGGCTTCAGGGCTCGACATTTTGGCGGCGTCGCGCACGGACGAATACCAGTCGTCGCGCTGCATCTTGGCGCCTTTGCCGGCGATGGGCGCCACAGACAGGGTATGACGCGAAAATGGGTAGCCGCCGATGAAGCCGCGCGAATTGGCGGAAACAAAGTGCGATTGCTGCACGTGCACGCCGGCCCCCTCGCTGTTGGTGATGCGCGGGTCGACGGCAAACGCGGCCGCTTCGGCCCGCTGGGCCAGCACGACGGCTTCCTCGGTGGAAATGCGCCAGGGATAGAACAGTTGCAAGTCGCGGGGGGACATTTCCAGCATGTCGGCGTCGGCCAGGCCCGCGCAATCGTCCTCGGCCGTGAAACGGGCGATGTTGTAGGCGGCGTCCACCGTGGCGCGCAGGGCGGACGGAGAGAAATCGGAGGTGCTGGCATTGCCGCGCTTCTTGCCGACAAACACGGTCACGCCCATGCCCTTGTCCTTGTTTTGCTCGATCGTCTCGATCTTGCCTTTTCGTACAGAAACGGACAGGCCACCGCCTACACTGACTTCGACGGCTGCGTCGGTGCCGCCCGCTTCCCGCGCAAAAGACAACACATCACGGGCTAGTTGCTGCAATTGCTCTTGACTATGGGTAAATACGGAGTCGTTCATACGCTGTTTTCTTCGGAAAGCCGCTAAAAAGGTTATCATAGCAGTCGTTTACAGTTTACAGGTGCGGCCTACGCGGCCAATCCCGCCTTATCATGCCAAATCCAAACCGGGGAGCTTGCGGCTTCCAATCCACCGAATTCGAACAGGAATATGAACGTCCGTCGAAGTCGGAACTCAAGCGCCAGATGACCGTCCTGCAAAAGCTGGGCGAAGAACTCGTCAATGAGGCACGCGACCGCGTCAAGCGCGTCCCGATGCCGGAAGACGTGCGCGACGCCATTCTCGAATGCCAGCAAATCAAGGATCACGAAGGCCGCCGCCGCCAGCTGCAATACGTGGGCAAGAAGATGCGCACCCTGGATGAGGAAGAAGTTGCCGCCATCCAACGCACCATCGATAGCTGGAAAGGCTTGTCGAAAGCCGACACGGCCAATATGCACGCGATGGAACGCCGCCGCGACAAACTCTTGACGGATGACAAGGCCCTGACCGTCTTGCTGTCGGAAAACCCGGAACTGGACGTGCAGCACCTGCGCACCCTGATCCGCAATGCCCGCAAGGAGCAGGCCGAGAACAAGCCGCCAAAAGCCTACCGTGAAATCTTCCAGATCTTGAAAGAGATCGCCAAGAAGAAAAACAGCGGTAAGAAAGATGCCGACGAAGATGACGCAGAAGGCGAAGAAGACGAATAAACACCACATGCAAAAGCCGGGGTCGGACCCTCAGGGTCCGACCCCAGTCTTTGCTTAGGGTTGGGAAAAAACCGGGAACCAACCCGGTTTTTTTTGGTTTTTACGACATAGACAGGTGCCCCATGACCACGATAGAAGACGAATTGATTATCGGCCTCGTGTCGATCTCGGACCGCGCCAGCGGCGGCGTATATGAAGACCTGGGCATCCCGGCCCTGGAAAGCTGGTTATCCGCCGCCATCCGCACGCCATTCCGCCTGGAAAAACGCCTGATCCCGGACGAGCGCTCGCAGATTGAAAACACCCTCATCGACATGGTCGACCTGAACCACTGCCATCTGATACTGACGACGGGCGGCACGGGCCCGGCGCGGCGCGATGTGACGCCGGACGCCACGCTCAGCGTGGGGAGCAAGGAAATGCCCGGTTTCGGCGAACAGATGCGCCAGATCAGCCTGCAATTCGTGCCGACGGCAATCCTCTCGCGCCAGGTGGCCGTGATCCGCGAAACGCCCGAGCGCGCCGCCCTGATCATGAACTTGCCGGGCCAGCCGAAAGCCATCAAGGAAACATTGGAGGGACTGAAAGACGCTGACGGAAATCAATTGGTCAACGGCATCTTTGCCGCCGTGCCGTATTGCATCGACCTCATCGGCGGTCCCTACATGGAAACCGACCCGGCCATCTGCAAGGCCTTCCGTCCCAAATCGGCGCTGCGTCCGGCGCAACCTTTACCTGAGGAAAATACATGAGCACCTTGCTGGAAACCATACAACTCGACAGTGCACCGAATCCCACCGTCTCCATCATCTGGATGCATGGCCTGGGTGCCGACGGCAACGACTTCGTGCCCCTGGTGAAGGAACTCGATTTGCGCGGCTGTCCCGCCATCCGTTTCATCTTCCCCAGCGCCGGCACCATGCCCGTCACCATCAACAACGGTTATGTGATGCGCGCCTGGTACGACATCCGCGAAAATGACCTGGTACGCCGCGAAGACGAGAACGGCTTGCGCGCCTCGCAGGCACAGATCGAGGCGCTGATTGCGCGCGAAAAGGCACGCGGCATTCCCGCCAGCCGCATCATCCTGGCCGGTTTCTCGCAAGGCTGCGCCATGACCTTGCAAACGGGCTTGCGCCATGCGGAATCACTGGCCGGCCTGATGTGTTTATCCGGCTATCTGCCTCTGGCCGACAAGACGGCGTTTGAACGCACGCCGGCAAGCCTGCAGACGCCCATCTTCATGGCGCACGGCAAGGCCGACCCCGTGGTGCCGATCGCCCGCGCCCAGCAGTCGCGCGACATGCTCACCGGCATGGGATACAAAGTGGAATGGCACGAGTACATGATGCAACACTCGCTGTGCCAGGAAGAGATCGACGCCATCGGCGCGTGGCTGAAAAAAGTATTGGCTTAAAGCAAAACAGGCGCGGTGTGCGCCGCGCCTGTTGTAGTAGCTGTACCTAAGGCCGGGAACGATCAGTTCGCCGGCGTTTTTTCAGGTTCATCGCACTTTTCCGGCAAACGCCATGCCGCCCAATATCGCCGGCTTGCCATTTGGCGCCGCCATGAATGCCTGACGAACGCCTCGAATCAGGCGGGCATGGGTGGCACGCCCAAGGCCAGCACCGCCGTCTGCGCCCCGTTCATGACCATGGCCAGGAAAGTGTAGTAGCCATTGATGCCCATCAAGTCGACCACGCCATGCTCGCCGAACAGCGCCAGCGCGCGCGCATATGTGGCATCGCTGACGCGCTTGTTCTGCTGCAGCTCGATGCAGAAGTCGTGCACCGCTTGCTCATCTTCTTTCAGGGCAAGCGGTGCGCGCCGCGCGGCAATCGCGTCCACGGCCGCTTGCGCGATGCCGTTCTGCACGGCCAGCGGCGCGTGGATGGCCCACTCGACTTGCTGGTCCCACTGGCGCGCCGTCACCAGAATCGCCAGCTCCGACAGGCGCGTGCCGATGGCGCTGCGGTAGCGCAAATACTCTCCCATGCGCTGCGCCGTTTCCATCAGCTCGGGGCTGCGGATCAGCGGCACGAAGGGGCCGTACAGGGCACCGCGCGGACCATCGATGATGGCTTGCGCGGCAGCGCGCTGCTGCGCGTCGAGCCGGTCCAGCGGCAGCGCGGGCAAACGGTCGATATCGCCCCCCGCCATCAGGCAGTCCAGGCGACCACGTCCTGCTGCTGTTCGCCCAGGCCGGGGATGCCCAGGCGCATGCTGTCGCCTTTTTTGAGGAAGCGCTGCGGCTTGCGGCCCTGGCCCACGCCCGGCGGCGTGCCCGTGGCGATGACGTCGCCCGGTTCCAGTGTCATGAATTGCGACAGGTAGCTGACGATCTGCGCCACCGTGAAGATCATGGTTTGCGTATTGCCCGTCTGCATGCGCTTGCCATTGACTTCCAGGTACAGGTCCAGGTCTTGCTCGTCGATGACTTCATCGCGCGTCACCAGCCACGGGCCGATGGGGCCAAAGGTGTCGCAGCCCTTGCCTTTATCCCATTGGCCGCCCCGTTCCAGCTGGAACGAGCGCTCGGAGATATCGTTGACGACGCAATAACCGGCCACGTATTTCAGGGCCTCCTCTTCGCTCACGTATTGCGCGCGCGTGCCGATGACGACGCCCAGTTCCACTTCCCAATCCGTCTTTTTCGAGCCTTTTGGCAACACGACATTGTCGTCCGGGCCATTCAGGCAAGTAATTGCCTTCATGAAGACGATGGGTTCGGACGGAATCGGCATGCCGGACTCGGCCGCGTGATCCGCGTAATTGAGGCCGATGCCGATGAACTTGCCGACTTTCGCCAGCGGCACGCCGAAGCGTGGATTGCCGCGCACCAGGGGCAGGGTCTTTTCGTCAAGCTTGGCCAGCTTGCGCAGGGCCTTGTCGGACAGTTGCGCGCCGTCAATATCGGCAATCACGCCGGACAGGTCGCGCAGTTTGCCTTCTTCATCGATCAGGCCCGGTTTTTCCTTGCCTGGACGTCCATAACGAACGAGTTTCATAGTCTTCCTTGGAGTTGATCATTGCCGCTGTGCAGGCTGCCATTTTACCGGATGGCCCGGCACGCCTGTAGCGGTGGATGAAAAACATCGCAAGTCCCGGCAGTTGCAAGGCTGCCAGCACGCCAAACGCCGCCTGGTACGCCTGCGGCGGATACTGCTGCAAGCTGTTCAGGGGCCAGCAGCCAAGGATCACGCCAAAGCCCGCCTGCACCAGAAAAGCCCCCGTAAAAATGAGCAAATTGAGGCAAGTGGCCGCCCTGCCCGTCAAGCTGGCCGGCATGCTTTGCGCAACGATCGCATACTCGAGCCCCGTCACCGTGCCCAGCAAGGTAAACAGCACGGACAGCAAAGGCAGGCTGGGCACCACATTGCATGCCATCGCCACTTGCACGGCAACAAACAGGACGATGCCGGCAACCGCCACTCGCATGGGGGCAATACCGCGCCGCCCGGCCCATTCCGTCAGCATGCCCATGCCGATGGCGCCGAAGATGACGGCCGCCATGCCCAGGTACAACAAATACGCCACGCTGTCATCGGACAAGCCGCCTACGTCGGCCAGCCAGCGGCCCATCCACAGGCCCTGCACGCCAAAGAATACCGTGTGCGGCAGCAGGATCAGGGCGATGGTGCGGCGAAAACAGGGATCGCGGTACACGCTCCAGACGCTGACCTTGCTCACCTTGTTCATGCCAGCGGCGGGCGCGGGCATGGCTGGCGACAGCAGGCGGATCAGCACGCCGATGGCCAGCGCCGCCAGCGCCAGGCCCAGGAAGACGCCGCGCCAGTCCGTGTAGTGCAGGGCCAGCTTGACGGGCATGGTGGCCGTGGCCGCGCCCAGGCCGCCCACGGCGATCAGGTAACCATGCACGGAAGGTAGGCGCGCGGGCGCGATGGCGCACGAGATCGCTTTCACGGCGGCCATGAAGCAGCCCCCCAGGCCCGCCCCCATCAGGGCCCGTGCCCACATCAGCTCGGCAAAGCTGTGGCCCCGGCTGAACAGCCATACACCCAAGGCCGCCAGCGCCAGCAGCCACAGTTGTACCGTGCGGGGACCGTAGCGGTCGAGCGCCATGCCAACCGGCAATTGCACCAGCGCAAAGGCGAGAAAAAAGGCGCTGGTCAGCAGCCCCAGCTGGGCTGGCGTCAGGGCGATGGCGCCCAGCAATTCCGCCGTCAGCACGGCATTCACCCCGCGCAGCAGGCACGACAGGTAATGCCCGAGCGCGAACGGCAGGAACACCAGGCAAAACACGGCCACGCCGCAACGGGCACGCGCACCGGCGCCGTGCATGCTCAGGCGGCCTGTGCCAGGCGGATGATTTTATGCGGCACCTGCGGCATAGGCTCATCCGTTTCAAAGAAAAACTTCTCGTGGCCGAACGCGGGCTTCAAATCGTCCATCCACGTCGCTTCCGCATCGAACTTGGCATAAAACGGCCGGCGCACCCAGTCCGGGTTGCGCGCCTGCAAAAATTGCAGGGCAAACAGTTTTTCGCCATGGATGCTGACGATGCCGTCGATCACGATCTTGCCGGGAAAGGCGCTCATGGAAGGCCCGCGCACCGTGCGCGACAGGCCCGACACCATCTGGTAGGCGGCCTGGAAAATCTCATGCGCCTTCACCAGCGGCAACTCGAAATAGCCGCGCGGTCCCGTGTCGCGCTCGACAAACATGTAATACGGAATCGCCCCCAGGCGCGTGCCCGTCTGCCACAGCTCCGCCCAGCTTGCCGGGTCTTCGTTGATGTGGCGGATCAGCGGCCCCTGCATGCGCAAGGTGGCGCCCGTCGAGACGATGCGTTTCACGGCTTGTTGGGCGATGTCCTGGCGCAACTCGACGGCATGGCTGTAATGGCCCATCACGGCCAGGTTCTTGCCCGCCTTGACGATGCGCTCGAACAGGCGCATCAAGTCATCCGCATCGCGGTCCGAGACGAAGCGCTGCGGCCAATACGCCACCGCTTTGGTGCCGATGCGAATATTCTGGATGTGTTCCAGGCCCGGCGCCAGCAGCGGCTCCAGGTAGGCGGCCAGTTGCCGCGTGTTCATGATCATCGGGTCGCCGCCCGTGATCAGCACGTCCGTCACTTCCGGATGCAGTTTCAGGTAGGCGGCCAGCTCATGCGACTCGCGCGCATCGAACTTCATGTCGTCCATGCCGACGAACTGGGGCCAGCGGAAACAGAAAGTGCAATACGCGTGGCAAGTCTGGCCGGCACTGGGAAAAAACAGCACCGTTTGCGCATATTTATGTTGCAAACCGCGCATGGGCGCACCATTGACCCGCGGCACGTTGTGCGTCATCTGGCCGGCCGGGTGGGGATTCATACCCAGGCGCAAGCCATGCACATAGGCGTCGATGGCGGCCTTGTCACGCTGCACCAGCACCAGCTCGCGCAAGTGCGCGTACTGCTCGGGCGGCAGCATGTCGCGGTGGGGAAAGACGAGGCGGTAGATGGGATCGTCAGGAATATTGTTCCAGTCGATCAACTGATCGAGCACATAGGCATTGGTGCGAAACGGCAAGACGTGCGACACCACTTGCACGGCTACACGCTGCTCTTCCGGCAGCCATTCCCATTGCCGCGCCTGTTGAATGGTTTGCCGCGTATACGGCTTGTACTTGGGTGAAAACGGCTCGGTAATGAGTGCGGACACGATAGTCTCCTTGCCAGTAAATAGCGATAACTTTCATGAAACCAGCCCTATATCGGCCAATTCCAGCCTCTTCCTCCCCATGCCACATCATTCGGCATGCTGTGAAAGTCATCTTAATTCTTGCCATACAGAACCAAATTGCCACATATCAACAAGCATGCCGATACCCTGCACGCTGCCTACAAGCAAGACCTTAGTTTGTTCCATCGCAATTTGATGGGGCCCTTGGCGACGTAAATTACGACTTGGCAACACATCCCTCGATTCTCACAAGGAGCTTTCATGAAACGCTTATTCACGGGTAGCCTGTTGTGCCTGGCATTTACCGGCGGCAGCGTCAGTGCCGCAGTCGAAGCAACGGAAAAAGACGCCATCGCCATGGCCGAGCGGGGCGCCGCCTTCATGAAGGCGCATGGCAAGGAAGCAATGATGAAGAAAATCACAGCGAAAGACCCGGACTTCGTGCAGGGCTCGCTGTATGTGGACATGCGCGACATCAAGACCGGCATCGTGCTGGCCCACCCCATCAACTCTTCCATCGTGGGCAAGGATCTGACGGACGTGCCTGACGCGAATGGCAAAAAATATCGCCGTGAAATCATCGAGCTGGCGCAAAAGCAGGGCAAGGGCTGGGTCGACTACCAGTACAAGAACCCCGTCAGCGGCAAGATCGAGCCGAAAACCACCTACATCCTGCGCGTCAACGATGTGGTGCTGGAAGCGGGCATCTACAAAAAATAAGGCCGGATGGCGCGCACGCACGCCGCGCGCCGCCAGCGCTTGCAACAGCCATCGCCATCGCCAGGAGTCAAGCATGCTCAATACATTACGCATCGGACCAAAATTATTGCTGGCGCCCACCCTGGTCTTGCTGCTGCTGATACTCAGCACGACCGGCGCCTGGTATGGCATGGTGCGGCAAAATGCCTCGCTGGAAAACATGGTACGGGTACGCATCACGCATTTGAAGGCGGCCGCCGACGTACTCGGCGAGGCCAGGCAGGTGCATGGCAATATGTACCAGTTGCTGTCGTGGACGAATGGCAGCTTCGCCAAGGCCCGCCTCGATGCGCTGGAACAACAGATCAAGGTGCGCCATGCGGCCATCGGCACGCAGCTGGTCACGCTGCGTTCCACAGCCACGGGCGCCGAGCGCACCCTGGTTGATGCGGCCATCACGGCCTTGGCCGGCTATCGCAAGGCGGTGCTGGAAACCATGGAAATGGCGCAGATGGATCAGTCGATCGCCACCAATTCCATGCTCAAGGCGGAAACGCAATTCGGCCAGTTCAATACGCAGCTGGCGCAGCTGTCGGCCCTGGAAACGACGCTCAGCCGCCAGGCCCATGCGACGGCCAGCGCCGAATTTCGCCGCCTGGGCTGGAGCCTGCTGCTGACCGTTCTGCTCTCAATCCTGGTCTCCATCGTGGTAACCATGCTGGTGCGGCGCGCCATGCTGGTGGAAATCCGCGGCATCGCCGACGCTGTGCAAGACTTGGCGGCGGGCAAGCTGATGTCCGGCGCGCCCAAGCAGGGCAATGACGAAATCGCCGCCACCTCGCGCGTGCTGGACCAGACCATCGCCCACCTGAACCAGACCTTGCGCACCATCATGGGTGCCGTGCAATCGATCGACACGGCCTCGCGCGAAATTGCCACCGGTAATCTGGATTTATCGGCGCGCACGGAAATGCAGGCCAGTTCGCTGGAAGAAACGTCGAGCGCCATGGAAGCGCTGACGCAAGCCGTCAATGACAATGCAGACAACGCCCAGTTGGCCTGCGAGCTGGCGGGGCAAGCCTCCACCCTGGCCGTGCAAGGGGGAGAGTCGATGCAGCAGGCCGTGACGACGATGGCGACAATACGCGCCAATTCGCACCAGATCGTGGATATTATCGCTGTGATCGACGGCATTTCCTTCCAGACCAATATCCTCGCGCTGAATGCGGCGGTGGAAGCGGCGCGTGCGGGCGAGCAA
This sequence comes from Janthinobacterium leeuwenhoeki, assembly GCF_051380795.1. Lineage (NCBI taxonomy): Bacteria > Pseudomonadati > Pseudomonadota > Betaproteobacteria > Burkholderiales > Oxalobacteraceae > Janthinobacterium > Janthinobacterium leeuwenhoeki. Next base: position 19,485 of record NZ_JBNYXT010000049.1, on the reverse strand, counting down.
GGCCGCGGCTTTGCCGTGGTCGCGTCCGAAGTGCGCACCCTGGCGCAGCGCTCGGCGCAGGCCGCCAAGGAAATCAAGACCCTGATCGCCACCTCGGTCACCACCATCGATGGCGGCAGCGTGGCCGTGCAGCAAGCGGGCGACAGCATGGGCGCCATCGTGGCCTCGGTGCAGCAAGTCAATGAGATCATCCAGCGCGTGAAACAGGCCAGCGCGGAGCAGGCATCCGGCATCACGGAAGTGAATCAGGCCGTCACACAAATGGATGATGTCACCCAGCAAAATGCGGCTCTGGTGGAACAGGCGGCAGCGGCAGCGGCCAGTTTGCAGGACCAGGCCGTCAAATTGTCGGCAGCCGTAGCCGTGTTCACCCTCGACGGGCAGCCCGCTACGCCGGACGCGGCAGCGTTCCAGCATCCGGCCAGTGCGCAGCAGGACAGGCGCGCACTGCACAGCCCGCTGCGTGGCAAGTCCGCCTTGCGCAACGCAAACACGCCGCCGCAGCGCCGGCGCGGCTAGACGGCTGGCGCGCGCATCGGTTTGTTCAGATAGCGCGAGCCGGCCAGCACGAAGCGCCACGGCGTGTCCATCGCCCTGGAAATACCGATGCGCGGGCCCGCCTGCGCCTTCACGTCATCCTCGCGGGCCAGCAGGGTGAACGGTGGCGCGGATCAGCTGGCGCGCCACGCTGCTGGAATCGTCCGCAAAATCGATACCCGCGAGGATTTGTTTCATCCGGCAATTGTGCCGCCACGCATCCCGCCGCACGCCTTGCCCCACCTTGAGAACTAATAAAAATTGATATTTTCATCATGAATTTCACGCCACGCAGCGTCGTAAAATCACGAAAATCACGGCTGGACCAGGCCAAAACAGCGATTTTTGCGAGAATATATTGCAGATATGAACTATTGCCATGCATAAACAGCGATAATCGTCGGGCACTGCGCCAGACGCTCATGAAGCGGGCAGCGGCAGCGCGCGACAGAATAAGCACCGGGCACAAAAATGATGATGAAAGCGTGATGATGAGAGCGGCAGCGCAAAAGCAGGTAGTGCAGGAAGATCCGGTTGACGCCTTGATGCGTTCCATCCGCATCCCGCCGCGTCCCAGCCTGCTGGTCGACCTGCAGCGGGAACTGGCCGAACAAGACCCGTCGCCGCGGCGCATCGCGCGCATCATCGCCGACGATGTCGGCATGTCCGGCGCCCTGCTGAAATTGGCCAATTCACCGTTCTATGGCGCCGCGCGCAAGGCCAAGTCCGTCGAGCAAGGCATCAACTTTCTCGGCATCAACCAGTGCAGCGCCATGATGACGGGCTTGCTGGCACGCCAGGCGCTGGAAGCGGAAGGCGTGGAACTGACCAACTTCTGGGATGTGTCGGCCAAGCGCGCGCGCGCCCTGGTGTTTACTTCGCGCAAGTTGCGCATCGCCCCGCCCGACATCGCCCACACCTTTGGCCTGTTTTGCGATATCGGCGTGCCCCTGCTGATGAACCGCTTTCCCGACTACGTCAACACCTACGCGGCGGCGGCCAACGATGCGCATAATTGCTTTACAGCCCTGGAAGACGCGCGCCACCAGACCAACCACGCGGCCATCGGCTGCTTGCTGGCGCGCAACTGGGGCTTGTCCTCCGATGTCTCGTGGGCAATTTTGCACCACCACGACTACACGGTGCTGGCCGATCCCTCCACGGACGATGCCATCCGCTCGCTCGTCGCCCTGTCGCTGCTGGCCGAAAAGGGCATTCAGCGCTACCATGGCAACAGTACCTCGCTGGAGTGGGACAAGGGCGGCGAACTTGCTTGCAAGCATCTCGGCCTGTCGCAGGAAGAAGCCGCCGACCTGCTCGACGAGTTGCACGAGATGTTCGATACCGACCATTGATGTATCAGGCGGCCGCGTCCGCCTGTATGATCCGTCCCGGCGCCTGGCAAAGCCTTGGCGCCTGTTTCCGTTTGCCTGACCCGTTTTTCTTAACCTGTTGATCGCCATGCCCAAAAATAAGCGCCCTGTCCCCCGTCAATCCGCCAACACGCCTGAAGACAAGGATGAAGCCGTCACGCGCATGCTGTGCACGATGGCCCTGAACCTGGCGGAGCAGGAAGACAGCGAATCGCAGGGAACGGTGCTGGCCGAGCAAGCTGTCGAGTTCGGCCGCCTGATCCGCAAGGCCTTGAATCAAAAGAAGGATGAAATCCTGTACGACGCCATCGAGCGCGCCAAGTACGAAGACGTGGGCGCCTATCAGTATCTGCGCAGCCACATCGAGGAAGCGGCCTCGATTTCCGTGATCCGCCGCGAGAATGCCCCGGCCATGGAAATCAACGCCTTTGTCGTGCCGCTGCTGGTGCAAAACACGGGCGGCCTGAAGGAAGCGGACAGCTTCCAGGACCAGGACGCGTTCGAAGCGCTGGTCAAAAGTTTCCAACAGGCAGAACTGGAAAGCGCCAAGGCCAAGGTGGTCTTGATGAGCCATGCCTACGACCTCGATGAAATCGACCGCATCACCTATAGCCATTTGCATGAGATGGTACGCAATGCGTACTCTTCGATGACAGACAAGAAAATCGTCGCCACGCCGGGCCTGGAAAACAGCATCGTCGGCTGGAGCGAAACCGCTTTCGGTCCGCAAGACACGGCCGTCGAACTGCGCTTCCTGCTGGGCTTTGCCTTGAAACGCGTGGACGACCCTTTCTATGCGGAACCGAAGGATGAAGCGGCGCTCGACGCCTGGTTCGACGCGCGCCTGACCCGCTACCAGCAGTGGACGACGCAAGTGGGCGACCTGGTGAAACGCTGCCTGGCGCCGGTCGGCAGTGCCCTGGAAGTAAGCTTCCTCTACCAGGATCTGTTCCACGGTGGCAAAGAACAAGGCATGAGCGAGTATGCGATGCTGCAGATGATGTCGGGCATCAACCATGCCTTGGCGGAAAATAATGTGGACGCCGGCGACGTCTCGGTGGTCGTCGGCCCGGCCGATGAGCACGGCGAAATGCTGCTGCGCGTCAACGTCAGCACGGCAGGCGGCGCACTGCTGCACAGCGCCGACAAGCCGCTGGACCTGGCCGCCGACCTGCAGGACGAAGTCGACGACATCTGCGATGCGCTGGCCACCATCGGCGTGACGCAATTGTCGGTGGCGCTGAAATTCGACGCCAAGGGACAGCCGCTGGAAGCGCAGCCGTACGCGCCGGCGTAAAGCCGGCGACATGCTCAACGCGCGGCCGGCTCCTGTTGGCCGCGCAGCAACAGCCACGCCTGCAATTTCTGCGCATACGCCAAGGTGTAGGCGGGGCTGCTCGACGGCAAGCTGACGATGCGGTAACGCTGCGCATGCTCGCCCAGCACCTTGATGCCCAGCTTTGCCGCCGTGCCGCCATTGAAGGCGATCGTCTGCAGCCGTGGCAAGCTGGCCGCCAGGGCCACCAGGTCGTTATCGTCGCGGAAGCGGATATTGCTGTCCAGGCTGCCCGCGCGCTGCGCCTGCGCCACGACATCCCACAGACCCACGCCGTGCGCCAGCAAGGTTGCCAGGCGCTCTTCATAGGGCAGGCTGCTCAACTCCACGTCCAGCACTTCGCCCAGCAGCCTCCAGAACTTGTTTTGCGGATGCGCATAGTACTGGCTGTGCGCCAGCGATTTTTCGCCGGGCAGGCTGCCCAGTATCAGCAAGCGCGTGCCGGCGTCGACGACGGGATCAAAACAGCGCTTGCGCGGATCGGCGGCAGTGTCTGGCATGAAGGCTGGGCTATTCAAAATGAGAGGTCCGGAAGGAAAAATGAAGGGCCATTTTACCCGGCCACGCGACGGTGTAGAATTCCCGGACAAGCTTCCCACACAAGAGACCGCCCATGCGCACCATCGACACCCTGCTGGCCCAGTATGGCGAAAGCCATCGCAACCACGTCAATGAATGGGTGCATATCGTGTGCGTGCCACTGATCGTTTTCAGCCTGCTGGGGCTGCTGTGGAGCATGCATCCCAGCGTGGCGCTGCTCGGCAGTATTCTGGCTTTATACTATTATTACAAGCTGTCGCGTCCGTTTGCGGCGGGCATGCTGGCGATGCTGGCCGCCATGCTGGGCCTGCTGCTGCTGATGCCGGCGCTGACCATCCTGCCCGTGTCGCTGGCGCTGTTCGTGCTGGCCTGGATAGGCCAGTTCATCGGCCACCAGATCGAAGGCAAGAAACCGTCGTTTCTGGACGACTTGCGCTTTTTACTGGTGGGGCCGCTGTTCGTGCTGGGATTTTTGTACCGGCGCCTGAGGCTGGCGTATTGAGCGGCAAGTGGTCATGTAGTCACGCTGGGCCGGTAACAGATTTTTACTATTCGCCAGTAGTTATTTACCGCAAGTGTCTTTATGATAAGTCATCATCTGCCGGTCGACGCAATCGGCAACTAACTTTTGTCCAAGGGAGTACCACATGAAAGCACCAATCATTGCAGTGGCATTGCTCGCCACCCTGGCCGGCTGCGCCGTACAACCGAACTCGGCGAACGTGTACAACGCGCGCCAGGCGCAGAATGAACAATCGGTTCGCATGGGCACGGTTGAATCCGTGCGTCAGGTAACCATCGACAAGGGTGAAACGGGCACGGGCGTGCTGGCTGGCGCGGCGCTGGGCGGCGTGGCTGGCTCGACTGTCGGTGGCGGCAAGGGCGCCATCGCGGCCAGCATCCTCGGCGCCGTTGCCGGCGGCATGGCGGGCAAAAGCATCGAAGCGAACGCTTCCAACAAACCCGGCCTGGAAATCACCGTTCGCCTGGACAATGGCGACATGCGCGCCATCGTGCAAGACGCGGACGAACTGTTCCGTCCAGGCGAGCGCGTGCGCCTGCTGTCGGATGGCCGCAAGACCCGCGTCACGCATTGATCTGCTCGCCGGCGCATGCGCTCAGCCGAATGCGCCGGTAGCGAGCAAGGCAGAAGGATGCAGCCAGATGGCAATCACAGCGGTCACGACAACATACACAAGCACGCTCCAGACTTTGATCTGCAGTGAAGCTGGCATGGCGGTCCTCCTTCCAAGATGCAATGCAGAAAATATTTACCTAATAATAATGTAAATATTTTCATAAATTCAACATTTTCCAAAAACACTGCGCTGGCTCAATGCCCGGGTGTCTCTTGACGGCACATTGAGCAAGCTCGACCAAGACTCGCCATCCCCGCGCGATGCCCGTATACTTGCGCGATGTCCTCTCCTCTCCTGTTCATCGTTGCCTGCCTGATCTGGGGCTCCACCTTCTGGGCCATCACCTTGCAGCTGGGCGATGTCGCCCCCGCCGTTTCCGTGGTCTACCGCTTCGGCCTCGCGTCCGCCACCCTGTTCGCCTGGTGCGCCGTGCGCGGCGATCGCTTGCGCCTGCCCTGGCGCGCGCAAAAATGGATGCTGCTGCAGGGACTGGCCTCGTTTGCCCTCAGCTATGTGTGCACTTACAGCTCGGAGCAATACCTGGTGTCGGCCCTCGTCAGCGTACTGTTTGCGCTGATGGTGTTTTGGACGCCCTTGCTCAACCGAATCGCCTTCGGCACGCCGATTACCTGGAGCATCTGCTGCGCGGCGTTTGTCGCCATCTGCGGCATCGTGCTGCTGTTTTACCAGTCCATCGGCGCGGCGCTGCAAGATATTCTGGGGGGCGGGAATGGCCATTTTCTGCTCGGTTTCGTGCTGGCCCTGATGGCCACCGTGTCCAGCACGGCAGGAAACGCCCTCGTCATGAAAGTGCGCGAACATTCCGGCAACGTGATGCTGACCATGGCCTGGAGCATGCTGTGGGGCACCTTGATGGTGGCCGCCTGGGCCATCGCCACGGGCCAGTCCTGGCAGTTGCCTGCGCGTCCCAGTTACTGGATGGGATTGTTGTATCTGGCCATCTTCGGCTCGGTGATCGCCTTCAGTGCGTATTTCACCTTAATCGCGCGCATCGGCACGCAAAAGACCGTATATATCGGCGTCGTCACGCCTGTCATTTCCGTGCTGCTGTCGGTGCAGTTCGAACACTACCGGCCCGCCGCCATCGAATGGGCGGGCATGGCGCTGTGCCTGTCCAGCGTGGCCTGGGCCCTGACGTCGGGCGCGCGCAAGACGAGCAGCATCGCGTCCCTTTCCACCACTCCACCAACAAAGGCAACATGAGCACCTCTTCCTCCCTCGCCATTCGTCCCGCGACCGCATCCGACGTAGCCGCCATCTTTGGCATGATCCATGAACTGGCCGTGTTTGAAAAACTCGAACACATGATGATCGCCAGGGAATCCATGTTGCACGACAGCCTGTTCGGCGCCCATCCCGCGTGCGAAGCGCTGGTCGGCACGGAAAATGGTGAAGTGGTGACGTTCGCCCTGTTCTTCCATAATTTTTCCACCTTCCTGTGCCGCAAGGGCCTGTACCTGGAAGACCTGTACGTGAAACAGTCGGTGCGCGGCAAGGGCTATGGCAAGCAGATGCTGGTGGCGCTGGCGCAACTGGCCATCGAACGCGATTGCGGCCGCTTCGAATGGTCGGTGCTGGACTGGAATGAAAATGCGATCAACTTCTACAAGGGCATGGGCGCGGACGTGATGCCGGACTGGCGCATCTGCCGGGTCGCTGGCGATGCCTTGACGCAATTGTCGGCGGGCACACCAAAACCTGCCTGATTGTAGAGGGAACTGTAAGCGTAAGTTCCAAAAAAAATCCCCGCGGGCTAGCGGCACCGCGGGGTGAACCCATTGTCAAGTGGGAGGGGGAGAATGCAATCAACGGTTATCAATATAAACGCTACGACTTGTCACCGCGCCGACCTTTACATTTGCTTACCGGGCCTTACATTTGACTTAAATCCGCTAAGCAAGTGTCGCTCGGTTGGCACTGATTATTTCCGTGGTTCAATCAATGTGCCGTGCAAACCGATATGTTGTTGCGTAAGCCCACTGCCACCCTGCGCATTTTTATAGATTTGGTACACTGTGAAGCAGGCGATGCAGCCAGCAACCACGCCAAAAATGACCATGCGACGCTCCTTGAATATGCTTGAAGGTATCAGGGGGATCAAAGCCTGCGGCTGATGTTGGCCAGGCAGGAAAGATTCAGTGTGGCATCTTCGGACTGGGGGGCATTGCGCGATGTCAAACGCGTCAATTTGACGGGATCATGGCGTTTGATATGGCGCAAAGTGGCGGCATTCCGCTCACACAAAATGAACGCATCACTACGCACCTGGGAGCCACATCATGAATGTCTCTGCCAAACCGCTCGTCATGAAAATCTACCGCGCCTACCTGCGCTCCCGCCTGGAACGCTACACGCGCGACTTGCAAGCCATCGCCGAACAGCGCGAGAACGACTTCCAGGCTGAACGCATCCTGCACCAGGCCGTCGTCTCGGTGCGCTCCAAACTGCACTCGCTGTAACCGTGATGCCGTCAGTGCTGCCGGCCGGCAACGGCCCAGCGCTCCACCAGCTCGAACAAGCCTTGCGTCAGCAGGGCCAGCACGGCTGCGGGGATCGCGCCGGCCAGCAGCATGTCGTTGTCATTCAGCGCCAGGCCGATGGTGATGCGTTCACCATAACCGCCCGCACCGATGAAGGCGGCGATGGTGGCCGTACCCACGCTCATCACGGCCGCCGTTTTCACGCCCGCCAGCATGACGGGCAAGGCCAACGGCAAGTCCACGTACAGCAGGCGGTCGCGCTTGTTCAAGCCCAGCGCCAGCGCCGCCATGCGCAAGCCTTGCGGCACCTGCAAGATGCCCGTGCAGGTGTTGCGCACGATGGGCAGCAAGGCATACACGAATAGCGCCACCAGCGCCGGTACGGTGCCGATCATGCCCAGCACGGGGATCAAGATCGCCAGCAGGGCCAAGGAAGGCACCGTCTGCAGCACGCCGACAAAGGCCAGCACCGTTTGCCGCAATGGCGCCGAAAATGCCGCCAGCACGCCCAGCGGAATGCCGATCAGGCAGGCCAGGGCGACCGACAGCAGCACCAGGGTCAGATGCTGGCGCGTCAGGGTCCACAAGTCGTCGCCGATGATTTTATCGAGCAGCTTGCTGCGCGCGGCGGCTGGTTTATTGGCCTGCGTGCCGGAGGCCAGCCACTGCCGCGCCACGTCAGAAAAAGTCTTGCCATCCATTTCCACGGCCGCATTCATGGCGATCATGTCGCTTTCGCTGATGCGTCCCTGCAGACCTTGTAGCGCCAGCCAGGCTTCAGGAAAACGCTGCGGCACATCGAGCCGGTACAGGAGCATGGCGTCGTAGCGGGGAAAATACTGCTGCGTATCGGCCAGCACGCGCAAGCCGTACTGGCGTATCTTCGCATCCGTCGAATAGATGTCGATCACGTCCACCTGGCGCTGCGCCAGCGCTTCATAGGCGATGCCGTGATCGAGCCCGCGCGGGCGCTGCGGCAAGCCATAGCGGGCGGCCAGGCCCGGCCAGCCATCGAGCCGGCCGATGAATTCATGCGACAGGCCCAATTTCAGGGCCGGATGTTGCGCCAGCTGCGCCAAACTGGCGATGGATTTTTCATCACCGCGCACAGCCAGCGCATACGTATTGTTAAAGCCCAAAGGCACGGCCACGCCCAGCCCCAGCGCCGCCAGCTCGCGCCGCATCTGTTCCAGATCAATCGGTTTGTCGTGCTTGAGGATTTCGCTGCCGATGGTGCCCATGTATTCGGCATACACGTCGATACTGCCCGCCCGCAGCGCAGCGAGCACGATGGCCGTGTTGCCCAGGCCCTGGCGGTGCTGCGTCTTGACGTGCGGCGCGGCGCTCTGCTGGAGGATTTCGCCGAGAATATACGATTCCGTAAAACGCTTCGAGCCCACCTTCAAGGTGCCGCCATCCATGGCAAGGGAGGACATGGGCGCGGCGGCGAAGAACAGCAACAACAGGTAAACAACACGCACGCGGCGCTCCGGGACGGATGATCAATCCGGCAAGCTTACCACCGGCGTGCGCCAGACACCGCCATGCACCACGCCCGCGCACGGGTTCAGGCCCAGCGCGTACGCCAGGTCGGCCGGGCGCGCGATGCGCCACAGGGCGAAATCGGCGCGCTTGCCCACCACCAGGCTGCCCGTTTCATGCTGCAAGCCCAGCGCGCGCGCCGCATTGATGGTGCAGCCGGCCAGCGCTTCCTGCGGCGTCAGCCGCCACAGGGTGCACGCCATGTTCATCGCCAGCAGCAAGGATGTCATGGGCGACGTGCCCGGGTTGCAATCGGTGGACACGGCCATCGGCACGCCAGCCGCGCGCAAATCTGAGACAGGAGGTTGCTGTACTTCGCGCAAAAAGTAGTACGCGCCAGGCAGCAGTACGGCCACCGTGCCATGCCCCGCCATGGCGGCGATGCCCTCTTCCGACAAGAATTCCAGATGGTCGGCCGACAGGCCGCCATAGCGCGCCACCAGCGCAGCGCCGCCCAGGTCCGACAGCTGCTCCGCATGCAATTTGACGGGCAGGCCCAGCGCCGTCGCCGCGTCAAACATGCGCTGCGTTTGCGCCGGGGTAAAACCGATGCGCTCGCAAAACGCGTCGACGGAGTCGACCAGGCCTTCGCCGGCCAGCCGGGGCAACATCTGCGCGCACAGCAAGTCGATATACGCGTCGGCCTGGCCCGCATACTCGGGCGGCAGCGCGTGCGCGCCGAGGAAGGTGGTGCGCACGGACACCGGCAGCTGCTCTCCTATCCTGCGTGCCACGCGCAGCATCTTCGCTTCGCTGTCCGCATCGAGGCCGTAGCCGGACTTGATCTCCAGCGTCGTCACGCCCTCGGCCAGCAGCGCCAGCACGCGGGGCAGGCTTTGCCGCAGCAATTCGTCGTCGCTGGCCGCGCGCGTGGCGCGCACGGTGGACATGATGCCGCCGCCGGCGCGGCTGATGTCTTCATAGCTGGCGCCATTCAGGCGCGCCTCGAATTCGTCGCTGCGGTTACCCGCGTGGACGATGTGCGTATGGCAGTCGATCAGGCCGGGTGTCAGCCAGCAGCCCTGGCCGTCCTGCAGCACCGCGCCGCTGGCCGGCAGCTCGTCGCCAGGGCCGAACCAGGCGATGCGGCCATCCTTGACGGCGATGGCCGCGTCCAGCAACTCGCCATAGCCATGCACCATCGTCGCCAGGTGGACGTTGTGGATGACCAGGTCCCAGTCTTGCATGGCTTTTCTCTCCTAGGTAAACAGGTCGACGCACAATACGGCCGAACGCTGCAAGGCGTCGAGCCGCCATTCCTGCGCATCGTCGGCGTCCAGCAGCAGCGCGTCATGGCGGGCCAGCGCGAACTGCTGCTCGCCACCGCGCGCCAGCACGTGACCTTCGCCGGCGACAAACAGCAAGGTCGTCGGGCTGCGGCGCGCCAGCTTGCCCGGCGCCGTGATTTTTTCCAGCTGGTGACGGCAGCGGTCGCGCCGCGTCATCACATTGAAATCCGTCGTCGCCCCCTTGACCTGCGCCTCCACGGCCGCTTCGCCGGGAAACCACAGCATCGGTTGCGCCGCGCTCAACGTCACCTTGCGCGTGCCATCGAGGGTCAGCTGCACGCTGTCGCCACCGACCAGCATCAGGCTGCGGTCGATGCCGGGAAAGCTGGAAAACGGCCCGCTGGCCGTGATCGTCGCCAGGCTGATACGCCAGTCAAATTCCATCATGTCGGCGCCGGGCGGAGAAATGGCGATTTCCATCGTGCTGCCGCCGCCGTTTTTCCACGGCGCGGCGCGCAGGCACTCCTGCGGGATGAAGGTCGCCATCAGAGCACCCTCAGTTGCGCCAGGGTGCGCTTGTAGGCGCTGGCGATGGCGTCCTGCGCCACGTGGCGCCCGCCGCGCACCTGCCACTGGCCGCCGCACAGCACGTCGCGCACCAAGTTGTCGTTGCCGCAGAAGAGAAAACTGCCCAGCACATCGGCGATGGCCACGCCGCACAGGTTCACATGCGTCTCGTCGAGCACCAGCAAGTCGGCGCGGCAACCCGGCGCCAGGGCACCGAGCTTGCGCCCGGCCGCCTGCGCGCCACCCTGCAAGGCCGCCTGCCACAGGTAGTCGCCCACATGGCGTTCATCCGGCGTGGCGGCCACATTGCGCTGCTGGCGCTGCAAGCGCTGGCCATATTCGAGCCAGCGCAATTCCTCGACGGGCGACTGCGATACGTGGCTGTCGCTGCCAACGCCGAAACGCCCGCCAGCGGCGATGAATTCGGCCAGCGGGAACAGACCGTCGCCCAGGTTCGCCTCCGTCGTCGGGCACAAGCCCGCCACGGCGCCGCTGGCAGCCATCAGCGCCACTTCGTCGGGCTGCACATGCGTGGCGTGCACGAGGCACCAGCGCGCATCGACATCGACGTGCTCATACAGATACTGCACCGGGCGCCGGCCGCTGTAGTCAACACATTGGCGCACTTCGCCCTGCTGCTCGGCGATATGAATGTGGATGGGCCGCTGCGCCGGCAACGCTTGCGCCACTTCACGGATCTGCGCCACGCCGGCCGCGCGCAGCGAATGGGGCGCAAAGCCCACCTCCACCTGCCCGCCGCGCTGCGGCGCCAGCGCCTCGACGATGCGCAGCACATCTTGCGCATCGGTGCGGAAGCGCGCCTGCGCCGCTGTCAACGGTTGTGCGCCGAAGCCCGCATGGCTGTACAGCACGGGCAGCATGGTCATGCCGATGCCGCTGAGGCGCGCCGCGGCCAGCACCCGTTCGGCCGTTTCGGCGGGGCGTGCATACAGCGCACCGGCCATATCGCGCTGCAGGTAATGGAATTCACACACGGCCGTGTAACCATGGCGCAGGCATTCCACAAACAGCTGCGCAGCGATGGCCTCCATCTGCTCCGGCGTGATGTGGCGCGCGAAACGGTACATCAGCTCGCGCCAGGTCCAGAAACTATCCGCTACATGATTAACCTCGTCCCCGGCGACTTCCGTCATGCCGCCCAGCGCCCGCTGGAAGGCATGCGAATGCAGGTTGACCATGCCGGGCAAGACATATTCCACCACTTCCGCGCCGGCAGGCGCTACGGCATTGTCCGTCACCGCCGTCAAATCGCCGGCCGCGTCCCATTCCAGCAGCACGTCGCGGCGCCAGCCCTGCGGCAGCAGCGCGTGGCGCGCGAACAAACAGCCGCTCAACGCGCCACCCACGCCACGGCCGCTTCCATCATCTGGCGCAGCAACGGTTGCGCCTGTGCCGCCAGGTCGGGACGGTAGCCAAACGGCGCTGCCTCATCCATGTACAGGCACTGGCACATCTCCAGCTGGATCGCATGCACGCGGCCTGTCGGCTGGCCGTAATGGCGCGTGATGTGGCCACCCTTGAAGCGGCCATTCAGCGCCACGCTAAATGCATCCTGCGCGCGCGCGATATCGACCACGGCGGATGTCAGGCCGCTGTCGCAGCTGGCGCCATCGGCCGTGCCGAAGTTCAGGTCGGGCAGCTTGCCGTCAAAGAAGCGCGGCACGTGCGAGGCGATGGAATGGGCATCCCACAGCACCACCGCGCCATGCACGCGCAGCAACCGGTCCAGTTCCGCGCGCAGTTGCGCATGATACGGCGCCCAGTAGCGTTGCAAGCGCTGCTGCACGTCGGCCGCATCGGGTTCGCGGCCGGCCAGGTACAGCGGCTCGCGGTGAAAGGTATCGCTGGGCAGCAAGCCCGTCGTATCCTGGCCCGGATACAGATTCGTGTCTTCCTGCGGGCGGTTCAAGTCGATGGTGTAGCGGGACCAGCGCGCCGACAGCACGGACGCATCCATCTCCTGCAAAAAACCATACAGCTCGCGCAAATGCCAGTCCGTATCGGCCTTGATCAAAGCCTGCGGCGTCATGCGCGCGGCGATATCGTCGGGTATGTCGGTGCCCACGTGGGGCATCGACACGAGCAACGGGATGCTGCCTTCATTAAAGCGGAAATCCATGGCTGTCTCCTTGCACCCGCTCAAGCGTACAGCGGGGCGAACAAATTCTTGCACCTGCTGCTCAACTCACCCTGCAGCACCATCTGCTTGGCAGCTTCGATATCGGGCGCGAAGAAACGGTCGGCATCGAAAAACGGCACTTTCTGGCGCAGCTGCTGGTGCACATGTTCCAAGTGCGGCGAGGTTTTCAGCGGACGGTGGAAATCGATGCCCTGCGCGGCAGCCAGCAGCTCGATGCCGACGATGACGGCCGTGTTGTGCGCCATGTCGTCCAGGCGGCGCCCGGCGAACGTGGCCATGCTCACATGATCTTCCTGGTTGGCCGATGTCGGCAGGCTGTCGACGCTGGCCGGATGGGCGAGCGACTTGTTTTCCGACGCCAGCGCGGCAGCCGTCACGTGGGCGATCATGAAGCCGGAATTGACGCCCGGGTCGCGCACGAGGAAGGGCGGCAGGCCGGACAAGGTGGCGTCGATCAGCAGCGCGATGCGGCGCTCGGCCAGCGCGCCGATTTCGGCGATCGCCAGCGCCAGGGTGTCGGCGGCAAACGCGACAGGTTCGGCGTGGAAGTTCCCGCCCGAGACGATTTCCGCCTGTCCGTTGGGACCGTCCTGGAATATCAGCGGATTGTCCGTGACGGCATTGGCCTCGATCAGCAGGGTGCGGCCCACATTGCCGATCAAATCGAGGCAGGCGCCCATGACTTGCGGCTGGCAGCGCAGGCTGTAAGGGTCTTGCACGCGCTCATCGCCTTCCAGGTGCGAAGCACGGATCGCGCTGTGCGCCACCAGTTGGCGGTACATCTGCGCGGCCAGAATCTGCCCCGGCTGTCCGCGCACGGCGTGCACGCGCGCGTCGAACGGCGAGTCGCTGCCCTTGGCCGCATCGAGCGACAACGCGCCTGTGACCATGGCCGCTTCCAGCAGGCGCTCGGCCATGAACAGGCCATGCAGCGTCAGTGCGTTCGACACTTGCGTGCCGTTGATCAGCGCCAGGCCCTCTTTTGCCGCCAGCACCACGGGCGAGATGCCCGCCTGCGCCAGCGCTTCGGGGGCCGGCATCAATTCGCCGTTGACGCGCACGTCACCCACGCCCAGCATGGCCAAGGTCATGTGCGACAGCGGCGCCAGGTCGCCCGAAGCGCCCACGGAACCCTTGGCGGGAATCGCCGGCATGATGCCCGCGTTGTACAAGGCGATCAAGGTGTCGACGATCAGCGGGCGCACGCCGGAAAAGCCGCGCGCCAGGCTGCCGATCTTCATCAGCATGATCAGGCGCACGACGGCGTCCGACAGCAGTTCTCCCGTGCCGACGGAGTGCGACAGGATCAGGTTGCGCTGCAATTGCTCCAGCTTTTCATCGGGGATGCGCGTCTTGGCGAGCAGGCCGAAGCCCGTGTTGATGCCGTAGGCCGCATCGCCCTTGGCGACGATGGCTTGCACGGCGGCGGCCGACGCTTCGATGACGGGATAGGCTTCGGCAGCGAGGATCAGTTTCGCGGGTGCGGCCCAGACGGCGCGCAGGTCGCCCAGGGTCATCGCGCCCGGTTTCAGGGTCCAACTTTTGGCATGCTGTGTCATAGTCATTCGAATCAATATCTCAAGGAAGCATTGGAAGAATCAGGCCGTTGCGCTTGGCGCAGGCAGCCGCTGTTTCATAGCCGGCATCGGCATGGCGCATCACGCCCGAGCCGCTGTCGTTGACCAGCACCCTGGCCAGGCGTTTCGCCGCGCTGTCCGTGCCGTCGGCCACGATGACCATGCCCGCATGCTGAGAATACCCCATTCCCACGCCGCCGCCATGGTGCAGCGAAACCCAGGTGGCGCCGCCGGCCGTGTTCAGCATGGCGTTCAGCAGCGGCCAGTCAGAAACGGCGTCGGTGCCGTCCTTCATGCTTTCCGTCTCGCGGTTCGGGCTGGCGACGGACCCCGTATCGAGGTGGTCGCGGCCGATGACGATGGGCGCCTTCAGCTCGCCCGTGCGCACCATCTCGTTGAAGGCCAGGCCGGCGATATGGCGCTCGCCCAGTCCCAGCCAGCAGATGCGCGCCGGCAGGCCCTGGAAGGCGATGCGCTCGCGCGCCATGTCCAGCCAGTGGTGCACCTGCTTGTGATGCGGGAACAGCTGCTTGATCTTCGCATCCGTTTTGTAAATGTCTTCCGGATCGCCCGACAGGGCCACCCAGCGGAACGGGCCCCGTCCTTCGCAAAATTGCGGGCGGATGTAGGCGGGTACGAAACCGGGGAAGTCGAAGGCGTTCTGCACGCCCTGGTCGAACGCCACCTGGCGGATGTTGTTGCCGTAATCGACGGTATGCACGCCCATGGCGTGGAAATCGAGCATGGCTTGCACATGGGCGGCGCAGGAATCGGCGGCGGCCGCCGTCAGGCGCGCGTGGCGCTGCGGGTCTTGCTGCGCAGCCTTCCAGTCCGACACACTCCAGCCGCGCGGCAGATAGCCGTTGACCAGGTCATGCGCGGAGGTCTGGTCCGTCACCAGGTCGGGCACCAGGCCGCCCGCTTTCGCGCGGCGCACCAGTTCCGGCAGCACTTCGGCCGCGTTGCCCAGGAGGCCAATGGAAATGGCTTCCTTGCGTTCGGTATGGTATTTCACCAGTTCGAGGGCTTCGTCCAGGCTGGCCGCCTGCTTGTCCAGGTAGCGCGTGCGCAAACGGAAATCGATGCTGCTTTGCTGGCATTCGATATTGAGCGAGACGGCGCCCGCCATGGTGGCGGCCAGCGGCTGCGCGCCGCCCATGCCGCCCAGGCCCGCCGTCAAGATCCAGCGCCCGCCCCAGTCGCCGCCGAAATGCTGACGCCCCGCCTCGGCGAAGGTTTCATACGTGCCCTGCACGATGCCCTGCGTGCCAATATAAATCCAGCTACCGGCCGTCATCTGGCCGTACATGAACAGGCCCTGGCGATCGAGTTCGTTGAAGTGTTCCCAGTTGGCCCATTTCGGCACCAGGTTGGAATTGGCGATCAGCACGCGCGGCGCGTCCGGGTGGGTCTGGAAAACGCCCACCGGCTTGCCGGACTGAATCAGCAAGGTCTGATCGTCTTCCAGCTCGCGCAGCGAGGCGAGGATCTGGTCGAAACAGGCCCAGTTGCGGGCGGCGCGGCCGATGCCGCCGTAGACCACCAGGTGCTGCGGATTTTCCGCCACTTCCGGGTCCAGGTTGTTTTGCAACATGCGGTAGGCCGCCTCGGCCTGCCAACTCTTGCAAGCCATGACCGTGCCGCGCGGGGCGCGGATGGTACGGCTGGCATCAAAGCGTGGATCGGTGTCCATTGTGCTATTCATGCTGTCTCCTCGTAGGGTGCGAGCGGGCGTACTTGGCCCACTACCTGACCCGCTCTTGTACTCCCAGCATAGGTTGTCTATACAACCAAGTCAACAGATTTTTGCAAGCGTAAACCGCCTATTTTTTCTCGAACACGCGCTGGCCCGCTACCCACGTCTGCAGCACCTGCGTCTTGCCGATGGCGGTCGGCGCCACCTTGAACAGGTCCTGGTCGACGACGATGAAGTCCGCCCATTTGCCCGCTTCCAAGGTACCGATGACCTTTTCCTGGTGCGCCGCCCAGGCCGCGTCGAGCGTGAAGCAGCGCAGCGCTTGCGTCACCGTCATGGCTTGCTGCGGATACCAGCCACCGGCCGGGAAGCCTGCGCTGTTTTGCCGCGTGACG
The DNA here is from genome assembly GCF_051380795.1 of Janthinobacterium leeuwenhoeki. NCBI lineage: Bacteria > Pseudomonadati > Pseudomonadota > Betaproteobacteria > Burkholderiales > Oxalobacteraceae > Janthinobacterium > Janthinobacterium leeuwenhoeki. The sequence goes on along the minus strand of NZ_JBNYXT010000049.1, from coordinate 2,892 downwards.
GCCGCGTGGATGCCCTCGAACGGATTCGGCGACTCGATGGGAAAATCGGAACCGCAGGCGATGCGCGAACCCTGCTTGAGGAAGGTGCGCCAGGCATACGCGCCCTTGATGCGCTCGTGGCCCACGCGCTGCTCCGCCATGTTCTGGTCGGACGTGGCGTGCGTCGGCTGCATCGACGGCACGATGCCCAGCGACTTGAAACGGGGGATGTCGCTCAACTGCACCACTTGCGCGTGCTCCATGCGGTGGCGCAGGCCCACGCTGCGGTATTGCGCGGTCAAGGCTTCATAGCCATCGAGAATCTGATGATTGCCCGCGTCGCCGATGGCGTGCACGTTCACCTGGTAGCCGGCGCGCATGGCTTTTTCCATCTTCGCGCGCATGGCGTCATCTTTGAAGAACAGCAGGCCGCTGGTGGTCGGATCGTCGCTGTACGGCGCCAGCAGGGCCGCGCCGCGGCTGCCCAGGGCGCCGTCGGACAGCAGTTTCACGGCGCGCAAGGCGTACATGTCGCGCGCGTAGCTATTCAGGGGGCCATTTTTTGACAGCGCGTCGAAGTCTTCCGTGGTATCGGCAATCATGCCGTACACGCGCACCGTCAGCTTGCCATGGTCCGCGTAATCGCGGAACAATCGGTCCTGCATCTGGCCGATGCCCGCATCGTGCACGCTGGTCAGGCCCACTTGCGACAGCTGCTCCAGCGCGCCATCGAGGGCGGCGCGGTTTTCCACGTCACCCGGCTTGGGCAGCACGGCGTCCATCAAGTCCATGGCGTTATCGACCAGCACACCGGTGGCATTGCCGTCCGCATCGCGTTCGATCTTGCCGCCCGCCGGATCTGGCGTGGCGCGCGTGATACCGGCCAGCGCCAGCGCGCGGCTGTTGGCCCAGCCCGCGTGGCCATCGACCCGGCGCAGCCACACGGGCCGCGCGCTTTCCGCCGCATCGAGTTCTGCGGCCGTGGGAAAGCGGCCAAGTTTCCAGATTTCCTGGTTCCAGCCATTGCCGACGACCCAGCTGCGCTCGGGGTGCGCGCGCGCGAAGTCGCCCACGGCCTGCACGGCGGCCGGCAGCGACGCGGAGCCGTACAACATGACACCACTGGCGATCGTCCCCAGGCCGAACACGTGACCATGCGCGTCGATCAGGCCCGGCAACACGGTTTTTCCCTGCACGTCGACATGTTTGGCGCCCTTGGCCGCCTTGCGTTTCACCTGTGCGGCGCTGCCGACGGCGAGCAGCTTGCCAGCGTCATCAAAGGCCAGCGCCGTGAAGCGGACCACCTTGCCGGCAGCATTGAGCGTGTAGCCGTTGGCATTGTCGATGACGGTGTCGGCATGGGCGTGGCCCAGAGTGCCCAGGCAGGCGAGAACAAGCAGGGTGCGGCGCAATGGCGGGGTCGGCATTTCCATCTCCAAGTCTGTTAAGTCAATGAACGAAAAGACGAGTGTATAGAAATTGGCAAAATGGTCAAAGCGCGCACGCCTTGCGCCCAGTCAAACCCTTCCCGCCGCCACTGGCTTAGGCTGAGGTTTTAAGGCGGAGCCCCTATGGCCAGGCACCATGTCATCAGCACCACCGCTTGCGACGTCTTCTTCAAGCTCGTGGCCCACCAGAAGAGCAGCCTGGGCGCGCACTTCGACAGCATGATCGTCACCTTCAGCGCCGATGGCCAACCCGTGCTGGGCGCCGCCCTGCGCAACGCGACAAGCGGCTGCGAACTGCACCGCCTAGCCGGCCAGCCCGACGAATGCTGGTGCTGCGGTTATGACGAGCAGCTGGAATTCGTCTCGCCCGCCAACGTGCCGCTGGCGCACGCCGACTACCGCCTCACCTTGAGCAATGGGGAAACGTGGACGGGGACGACGGATGCAAAGGGACGCACGGGGCGCGTCGTCAGCAAGCAGGAAGCGCAAATCACCCAGGCCGAATTCCTGCCGCACGCGGATAAATCGCCATGCTGCGCCGCCGCGCCGAAACATGCTGCGCCAGCCATCAAGGTCGTCCAACTGGAAGGCATCAAGACGACCGACAAGGACGTCGGTTCGTCCGTCAAACAGGTCAAAGTGAAAGACAAGGTTCGCCCGCTGACCAAGGGCGAGATCGACATGGCGTGGATGCTGTTCCAGGATGCGATCGACTACGGCAAGGTCAAGGTGCATGGGGAGCCGTATCTATGGTTTAACTGGCAGCCAAAGAACGTGGCCATGACGCCGGATGGGGAGATGTATTTTCATGAGTCGGAGTATCGGGAGGATTTCTCAAAGGAGGATGATCATCGGAAGCATTGGTTCATCCACGAAATGGTTCATATTTGGCAGTATCAACTCAACTATCCAGTAAAGATACGTGGTGCCATTCGTCTCGGCCTGGACTATACATACGTTTTGCTAGCAAATCAAAAACTGGCCGATCACAATATGGAAGCTCAAGGAAATTTAATTGCAGACTACTTTGTGCTGAAATTTTTAGATTCTACTGAAGCAATGGTCCAACAGAAATATAAGAACTCTCAAAAAACTTTTGAAGAGGTACTCGGTGATTTATTTAAAAATCGAAAAAGTCCAAAAAATCTTCCTGGTAACAATATCGACCATGAGCCTTTATTCGATATCCCCTGACGGATCCGCCTTTTCACGTATGGCATATGCCGTCGTCACTATTTCAAACGAAATGCCGTGCTTTTCCATTACAAAAAAGGAAGAGGCACGCAATGGCACAACAATGCTCGGGGCATTGATCGTTTCCGATCTATCCGTTCAACCCGTCAAGAAGGGGCGTTCTCAAGAACCAAGTGCAACACCTTTGTCCTGTAAGGTGTCGGCATGTCGAACAGCTATAAACATTTAACTACCCAAGAGAGGGCCGTGGTCATGACCATGCGCGATGACC
>NZ_JBNYXT010000048.1:0-30602 GCF_051380795.1 Janthinobacterium leeuwenhoeki | reverse complement strand
TCGCTGCTGGACACCCAGCAGCGCTTCCAGCTTGTGAAATGAACCGCCGTATGCGGAACCGCACGTACGGTGGTGTGAGAGGGCGGCTGAGGTAACTCAGCCCCCTACTCGATTGCCGGCCAGTTCCACCGTGAGCCCCTCATAGGCGAGGAACACCTGCAGGCCGTCCAGACGGCTCGCATAGCGGCCCATTACGTCGGCAAACACGGCTTCGAGCTGCTCGTCGCTGCGGGTCGGTTCGTGGTGGGTGCAGTACAGGCGCCGCGCGCCGCAGCGCAGGGCCAGGTCGAAGGCGGCGTCGAAGGTGCCGTGGCCCCAGCCCTGCTTGCTCGTGTATTCCTCGCGGGTGTACGAACAATCCATGATCAGCGCATCGACGCCGGCGACCACTGCGTCGATGCCGGCCTGGCGCTGCGCATTGCGCGCCGCGCAGGCCGCATGCTCGGCGTGGCCGGGCGGATGCAGGTTGTAAAACGGTTCATGGTCGCCGCTGAAAAATAGCGAGGCGCCGCCGCAGTCGATGCGGTAGCCCAGGTTGGCCACCGGGTGGTTCATTTCCGCGCCGCGCACGCGCGCGCCGTCTACTTCGACGGTTTCGCCGGGCGCCAGCGTGTGGTACTCGATACAGGCCGCCATGGCCGCTTCGCTGACAGGAAAATAGCTGTTTTGCAGCTGCACCGCCATCACGTGCTCGATGCCCCGTCCGGCGACCGCATCGTGGGCGCCGTGCAGGCGCATGCGGTTGCCGGCCACGAACAGGGGCGAAAACATGGGCAAGCCGTGAATGTGGTCCCAGTGGCTGTGCGTGATGAAGACGTGCGCGTCGACCGGCAAGCCGGGCGGCAGTTGCTGCGCCAGCGAGAAGATGCCGCTGCCCGCATCGAGGATGATCAGGCTATCGTTGTCGGTGCGCACTTCGATGCATGTGGTGTTGCCGCCATAGCGCGCCGTGCGCGGGCCGGGAGAGGGGATGGAGCCGCGCACGCCCCTGAACGTGAATTTCATTCAGTACCTTGTTACGGTGTAATTATTGTTAATTCTATTCTAATTAATGAGATTGGCGGCAACATTTCTACGTGTTGCTATACGGCAAGTTATTTCATTTTGTTGTAACTAAGTAATGTACAGTGCGCAGGGTGGCCGTTACACTGGCGCTTGCCGACTTCCCCTTTTTTGCTTGTCCATTACCTGATTGCCACCAACATGCCTCAGTTGCACCCTGAGAAAATCGCCCACAGACTGGAGCAATTGACCGAACTCAGTGTCGCGCTCGGCCACGGCCTGGGCGGCGAGGGACACGATATCGGCGCCTTGTTGCAGCGCATCGTGCTGCTGGCAAAAAGCATGAGCGGCGCCGATGGCGCTACCCTGTACCGGCCCATGGCCGAGGGCCGCCAGCTGGCCTTCGACATCAGTGTCAATGACAGCCTGGGCATCGCGCAGGGAGCCGACATGGGCTTGCCGGGCGTGCCCTTGTTCGATGGCGCGGGCCAGCCCAATCTGGCGTCGGTGGCCGCGTATGCGGCGAATCTGCGCCGCAGCGTGAATATCGCCGACGTCTACCGCGACGAGGGCTTCAACTTTTCCGGCATGCGCGAGTTCGATCGCCACCACGGCTACCACACGCAATCGATCCTGACGGTGCCCATGAGCGACCACGAAGGCGAGTTGATCGGCGTGCTGCAGCTGGTCAATGCCAAGGATGGCGAGACGGGCCAGGTGCGCGCCTTTTCTTCCACCGACCAGCGCTTCATCGAGGCGCTGGCCGCGCAGGCGGGCGTGGCGCTGACGAATCAATTGCTCATTGCGCAGCTGGAAGAGCTGCTCGAATCGCTGGTTACCCTGATCAATATTGGCATCGATGAAAAGTCGCCGTACACGGGGCGGCACTGCCAGTTCGTGCCCGAGCTGACGATGCTGCTGGCGGACGCCGCGCATGCGACGGACAGCGGGCCGCTGGCCGGTTTCCGGCTCAGCGACAACGAGCGCAAGCAGCTGTGGCTGGCCGGCCTGCTGCACGACTGCGGCAAGATCACCACCCCCGTGCACGTGGTCGACAAGGCGACCAAGCTGGAAACCATTTTCGACCGTATCGCCCTGGTCGACACGCGCTACGAAGTGCTGCTGCGCGACGCCGAGATCGCGGCGCTGCGCCAGCAGGCGGCGCAGCCGCAGCAGACGGACGCCATCGCCTGCGCGCTGGCGCAGGAGCAGGCGGCGCTGCGCGAAGAGCGCGACTTCATCCGGCGCGTCAACATCGGCGGCGAAAGCATGGCGCAGGCCGACCAGGAGCGCGTGCGGCAGATCGCCAGGCGCCGCTGGCGCGCGGCCGACGGCGAACTGCGCGATTTTCTTGACGCCGACGAGACGGAAAACCTGACCATCCGCGCCGGCACCCTGACGGCGGCCGAGCGGGCCATCGTCAACAACCATATCAGCGTCTCGATCCGCATGCTTGAAGCGCTGCCGTGGCCCAAGCACCTGCAAAAGGTGCCGGAATACGCGGGCGGCCATCACGAGCGCATGGATGGCAAGGGCTATCCGCGCGGGCTGACGAAAGAGCAGATGTCGGTGCCGGCGCGGCTGATGGCGATTGCCGACATTTTCGAGGCGCTGACGGCGCGCGACCGGCCCTACAAAAAAGGCAAGTCGCTGTCCGAATCCCTGCGCATCCTGGGTAACTTTAGCCTGAACGGGCATATCGACCCGGAGCTGTTCGACGTTTTCGTCCGCAGCAAAGTCTATCTGACCTTCGCTGAGAAGCATTTGCATCCGAGCCAGATCGATGCCGTCGACGAGGCGGCTATTCCGGGCTATACCCCTTGAAGCCGTCGCTGGCCTGGCGCAAGCATGGGGCGCGCTGCTTGCTGGGCATACTGCTGACGCTGGCGGCGGCCGTGCTGTGCGTGGCAGGCAATGACAACATCGCGCGCCTTGACGCCATGCTGGGCGACTGGCGCATGCGCGCGGAAAAGCCGCAGCTCGACCGCCGCATCGTCATCGTCGACATCGATGAGAAAAGCCTGGCCCGGGTGGGCCGTTTTCCCTGGAGCCGCGATGTGCAGGCGCGCCTGGTGCGCCAGCTCACCGGCCATTACGGCGTGGCCGCGCTGGGCTTCGATATCTCGTTTCCCGAAGCCGATACCAGTTCCGGCTACGCCGTGCTGCAAGGCCTGGCGCATGGCGAACTGGCGGGCGTGGCCGGCTTGCCGGCGCAGCTGGAAAAACTGCGCCCGGCCATGGATTACGACGGTCTGTTTGCCGAGGCCATGCGTGGCCAGCCCGTGGTGCTGGGCTACAGCGTCTCGGAGCAGCAAAGGAAGGGTGTGCTGCCCAGGCCCGCCTTTACCGTCGCCGATTTGAACGGGCGCACGGTCACGGCCTACGTGGCGCGCGGCTACGAAGCCAATATCGCGCCCCTGCAGGCGGCCGCGCAAGGCGCCGGCATCTTCACGGCGCTGACCGATGCCGATGGCGTCGTGCGTTCCTCGACCCTGTTGCAGCGCATCGGCGACGGCTATTATCCTTCGCTGTCGCTGGCCACCGTCGCCGTCTACCTGCAGGCGCGCGCCATCGCCCCCCGTTTCACGGGCACGGCCGATACCCAGTCGGCGCGCGAACTGGCCAGCGGCGGCCTCGAACACATCATGCTGTTTACGCCGCGCGGCGCGCTGGCGATACCCGTGGGCGAAGCCTTGACGGCCACGGTGCAGTACCGCGGCGCGGGCGGCCCCGATGGCGGCGCCTTCCGCTATGTCTCGGCGTCCGATGTGCTGGCCGGCACGGTGCCGCCCGCGCTGCTGAAGGGCGCCCTCGTGCTGGTGGGCACCACGGCGCCTGGCTTGAACGATATCCGCGCCACCCCCGTGAATGCCGAGTATCCGGGGGTGGAGGTGCACGCCAACCTGATCAAATCCATGCTCGACGGGCGCTTCAAGGGGCGGCCCGACTACGCGCTGGCGCTCGAACTGGTGCAAATCGTGCTGTTTGGTTTGCTGCTGGCCGGCGCTCTGGCCGTGCTGCCGCCGGCCGGCGTGATGCTGGCCACGCTGGGCGCGCTGGCGGCCGCCATTGGCATCAACCTGTACCTGTACGCCGTGCACGACCTGGTGCTGGGCGGCGCCGTGCTGCTGTTGCTGATCCTGGCGCTGTTCATCGCCAACCTGGCCTGGGGCTATTTCTTCGAGGTGCGCAAGGGACGCGCGCTGGTAGCCCGTTTCGGCGAATATGTGGCGCCCGAGCTGGTGGCCGAGATGGCCGACGATCCACAGCGCTACACCATGGAAGGCGAGAACCGCGAACTGACGGTGCTGTTTGCCGACGTGCGCGGTTTCACGGCTATCTCCGAGCAGCTGGCGCCGGCCGCGCTGCGCGAATACATCAATGAATACCTGACGGCCATGTCGGAAGATATCCGCGACAGCCATGGCGGCACCCTGGACAAATACATCGGCGACGCCGTGATGGCGTTCTGGGGTGCGCCCGTCGCCTTTGCCGATCACGCCAGCCGCGCCGTAGCCAGCGCCCTGCTGATGCAGCGCAGCACGGCGCGGTTGAACCAGCAGTTTTGCGCGCGCGGCTGGCCGCCGCTGCGCATCGGCATCGGCCTCAATACGGGGCCCATGCATGTGGGCGACATGGGCTCGCGCATCCGCCGCGCCTATACCGTCATGGGTGACAGCGTCAACCTGGCCGCGCGCCTGGAAGGCGCCAGCAAGCTGTATGGCGTGGGGATCGTGGTGGGCGAGGCCACGCGCGCGGCCACCCCGGATGTCCTGTACCGCGAGCTCGACCGGATCAGGGTGCTGGGCAAGCAGGAAGCGGTGGCCATCTTCGAGCCGCGCTGCCTGCAGGCCGCTACTCCTGCCGCCGAGCTGGCGCAGCTGGAGCGCTGGCATGCGGTGCTGGCCCGGCTGCGCGCGCGCGACTGGGCGGCGGCTGGCGCGCAACTGGCCCGCTTGCAGGCGGACTTTCCCGACGACGGCCTGTACCGCCTGTACGCGGCACGCCTGGAGCAGTACCGCAATGCGCCGCCGCCTGCCGACTGGGATGGTGTGACAGAATTGCACAACAAATAGGCGGGCCAGCGTGCCGGGAAATGCCAGCCATGGCGCACTGTTTGTTGCGCTGCGATAAAAATCAGGGCGAAATGTTAGAAATTTCTGACTGGAAACTAAAAGCCGTCTAAAATTTGCCTTCAATCCATTGCCGGACACGCTGGCGCCTGCGGGCCGCGTGCTTGTCCGGTTACACAAGAAATCCTTCACATGACCTATCGTTTGGTGCACCTGCTTGCGGGTTCCGCGCTGCTGTTCGCCGTCGGCACCGCTGGCGCTGACGTTTCCATGGATGAAGCTATTCCTGCCACGCAGGAAGACGGCGTGCCGCGCTTCGAGATCCGCCGCTTCGACGTCCAGGGCAATACCCTGCTCACCTCCGTGCAGGTGCAAGCCTTGCTGGCGCCCTTTACAGGAGAAAAACGCGATTTTTCCGCTATTGCCCGCGCCGTCGAGGCGCTGGAAACGGCTTACCGCGAGCGTGGTTACAGCGCCGTGCAGGTGCAACTGCCCGAGCAGGAGCTGGAGCGCGGCGTGGTGCGCCTGAGCGTACTGCAAACGCCGCTGGGCAAGGTCGCCATCAGCGGCAACGAGTACGTCGACGAGGCCAACGTGCGGCGTGCCTTGCCCGCCCTGCGCGAAGGCGAGACGCCGAACTTGCCGGCCCTGTCGCAAAGCCTGAAACTGGCCAACGAAAACCCGGCGCGCAAGATCGAAGTGCGCCTGCAAGCCGACGAGCCGGCAGGCGCCATCGACGCCATCGTCACGGTGGCCGATGAAAAGCCCTGGAAAGCCATGCTCAATGTCGACAATACGGGCAATGCGCAAACGGGAAAAACGCACGTGGGCGTGGTGTTGCAGCATGCCAATCTGTTTGGCCGTGACCATGTCGCCAGCCTGCAATACACGAGCAGCCTGGAAAAGCCGGACAAGGTGCGCGTGTATGGCGCCGGCTACCACTTGCCGCTGTATGCGCTGGGCGACTCGATGGATTTTTTCGCCAGCTATTCGACCGTCGATTCGGGCAGCGTCTCGGCCGGCATTTTTGATCTGGCCGTCAGCGGCCAGGGCAGCATGGCCGGCATCCGCTACAACCAGAACTTTGCCCGCAGCGGCGATTTCGAAGCCAAGCTTGTGTACGGCGTCGATTACAAGGCTTACCGCAACAGCGTGCAATTGTTCGGCATGGAGCTGGGCGCCGACGTCACGGTGCATCCGCTCAGCGTCAGCTACATCGGCAACTGGACCTTGCCCACGGGCGAGACCAGCGTGGCGGTCACGTTCGCGCATAACATTCCCGGTGGCAAGCACGGCGCGCAAGCCGATTTCGACCGCGTGCGCGCGCATGCCAAGGCGGCCTACAACACCTTGCGCCTGAGCGCCAGCACGGGGCGCGTGCTGGCCGGCGACTGGCAATGGCGCGCGCTGGTCAATGCGCAAGTCACGCCGGACGCGCTGGTGCCGGGCGAGCAGTTCGGCGCCGGCGGCGCCGCGTCCGTGCGCGGCTTTGCCGAGCGCGAGGTGGCCAATGATACGGGCGCCAACCTGAACCTGGAACTGTACACGCCGAACTGGTGCGGCCAGGCGCTCGCTTACCAGTGCCGCGCGTTGGCCTTCTATGACACGGCCTGGCTGCGCCGCAACCATGGGCTGCCCGGCGAAAGCGCTACACAAGGCATAGCCAGCGCCGGCCTCGGCCTGCGTTTGCTGTTGAGCCGCTACGCCAATCTGCAACTCGATTACGCCCATGTCGTCAATGGCGGCGACACGGGACAGCGGGGCGCCAAGCGTCTGCATTTCCGCCTCGCCTTGGCCTACTAGTATCAGGATGAACACCATGCACAACCATGTCCAGCACGCCTCCGCTTTCATCCTGACGCCACCCTTTGCGCCACCCTTGCGCCGCACGGCGCTGCTGCTGGCCGGCTGTTTCGGCGCGGCGCAGGCCAACCCCGCTTTGCCGCAGGTGGTCCATGGACAGGCGACGTTCAATCAGCAGGGCAACATCTTCTCGATCACGAACACGCCCAACACCATCATCAATTGGCAGAGCTTTTCCATCCATGCGGGCGAAATCACGCGCTTCATCCAGCAAAACGGCAATAGCGCCGTACTCAACCGCATTACGGGACAAGATCCCAGCAAGATACTGGGCGCGCTCGAATCGAACGGCAAGGTCTTCCTGATCAATCCGAACGGCATCGTCTTCGGCCAGGGCGCGAAAGTGGACGTGAACGGGCTGGTGGCCTCCAGCCTGGGCCTGTCGAATGCGGATTTCCTTTCCGGCAAGCGTGAATTTACGGCCGGCAGCGTCGCCGGCGGGGTGAGCAATGCGGGCACCATCAACGCGGGCAAGGGCGGGCAAGTGCTGCTGATCGCGCCGAACGTGGAAAACACGGGCATCATCACGGCGCCGAATGGCGAAGTGATCCTGGCGGCCGGACGCAGCGTGCAGCTGGCCGACCCCGGCAATCCGCAATTGCGCGTGCTGGTCTCGGCGCCCACGGACCAGGCCCTGAACCTGGGCCAGATCATCGCCCAGGGCGGCAGCATCGGCATGGCCGGCGCGCTGCTCAGCCAGCGCGGCGTGCTCAATGCGAATAGCGCCGTCGTCGGCGAGCATGGCAGGATCGTGCTCAAGGCCAGCGGCAAGGCGCTGCTCGAAGCGGGCAGCGTCACCAGTGCCACGGGCGCGGTGGGCAAGGGCGGCGACATCCAGGTGCTGGGCGAACAGGTGGGCTTGCTGGGCAATGCAAAGGTCGACGCCAGCGGCGGCACGGGCGGCGGCACGGTCTTGCTGGGCGGCGACTACCAGGGCAAGAACGCGGCCGTGCAGAATGCGCGCCAGGTGCTTGTCGGCAAGGATGCCAGCGTGCATGCCGATGCCGTGAGCAGCGGCAACGGCGGCAAGGTCATCGCCTGGGGCAATGCCTCGGCCCAGGTGCACGGCAGCATTTCCGCGCGCGGCGGCGCGCAAGGCGGCGACGGCGGCTTCGTGGAAACGTCCGGCCATTACCTGGCCGTCGACGGCATCCGCGTCAATACCAGCGCGGCGCATGGCAAGCGCGGCAACTGGCTGCTCGACCCTTATGATATCACCGTGGTCGCCGGTTCGGGCGGCCAACTGGGCGACGTCGACCAGTTCGCCGACGCGCCGTCGAGCGGCAACGCCAGCATCGGCGCTGACCTGATTTCCAGCGCCAGCAGCAACGTTACGCTGCAGGCAACGCATCGCATCAATTTCAATAGCGCAGTCAATATCACCCAGCAAGGCGTGGGCTTGACGGCGCAGGCGGGCGAAACGATCAACGTCAACGCATCCATCACCACCAATGGCGGAGCCGTCAGATTGTTCGCCAATGAAGCCAGCAGGGGAAGCATTGGGGCCGTTGGCTCGCTTGTGAATCTGGCCGCGCCGATCACCAGCAATGGCGGTAGCGTTTATCTTTCCGGCGCCAGCATAGGCGGCGCCGGCGTGGTCGATGTCGGCAGCGGCCATCTGAGCCTGATCAGCAATTTCCAGGGCGGTGCTATCGACCTGACTGGCAGCGGAAATCAGTTGCTGGGCAGCGGAATCGCCGACCAGACGGTGACCTTGCAGGCAGATAATATCGGCATTAACGGCAAGGTCAATTTCGGCGGCACGGCAGGTGGCGCGAAGGTGATCATCAAGCCCTTGAGCAGTTCGCGCAGCATCGACCTGGGCACCAAATCGGGTACGGCCCTGAGTTTGAACGCGGCAGAACTGGCTGGCATCTCGGCCGCGAAGCTGAGCATCGGCGACGGCACGAACACGGGCGGCATACAGATATCGGATGCGCTCGCCAGGACAGGTGATCTGCACCTCAATGCAGCTTCCACCATCACGGCCACGGGCGCCGTGACGGTGGACGGCACTTTTTCTCTCGACGGCGGCAACTGGGTACAAAATGCGGCGGCCCTGCCAGGGTTCAGCGCCAGAAACTTTTCCATCGGTAGCGGCGCCAGTTTCCTGCGCGTGGCAGGCGGCGACGGCGTTTCTTCGCCGTATCTGCTCGCCGATATTTTTGGTTTGCAGGGCATCGCCAGCCTTGGCCTTGGCAACAGCTATCGCCTGGCCGGCAATATCGACGCCAGCGGCACCGTGAACTGGAACAATGGCCAGGGTTTTGTGCCGATTGGCAGCAGCGGCAGCGGCTTTTCCGGCGTGTTCGATGGCGCCGGATTTACGCTCAGCAATTTGAAAATCGACCGCAGCATGGCCCCTGGTTCGGCGGCAGGCCTGTTTGGCACCGTCCAGGGCGGCACCTTGCGCAAGCTGACCCTGAGCGGCGGCAGCGTCGCCGGCACGGCCAACGTGGGCGCTTTGGCGGGCGAGGTCGTCAGCGGCATCATCGATGGCGTGAACAGCAGCATGGCCGTCAGCGGCCAGCGCAATGTCGGCGGCCTGGTGGGCAGCAACGGCGGCGCCATCTCGCTGTCGGCCAGCAGCGGCGCCGTCACCGGCGTGAATGCCGATGGCGGCGGCGCCATCGGCGGCCTGGCGGGATGGAACGCGTCCGGCGCCAGCATCACGACCTCGTACGCCACCGGCGTGGTGACGGGGGCGCGTGAAATGATCGGCGGCCTGGTCGGCAACAACCAGGGCGCGCTGAGCCAGTCTTATGCCACCGGCAATGTGAGTGGCGCGCGCAGCATCGGCGGCCTGGTGGGCCTGAACGGCGGCAGCATCAATGATGCGTATGCCAGCGGCGCCGTGGGCCGGGCCGGCACTGCCGATTCCATCCTGGCCTGGGAAAACATGGGCGGGCTGGTTGGTGAAAGTACGGGCAGCGTCAGTCATGTCTTCAGCAGCGGTCCTGTGACTGGCAATGGCTATGCGGCCGTGGGCGCGGTCGCCGGCCGCGTGGCTGACGGTTCCCCGTTCAGCTTTGGTTATTTCAATGCTGACACCTCGCTGGTGCAAATCGGTGGCGGTGGTTCCAGCGGCCGCAGCACGGCGCAGATGAAGCAGCAAGGCAGTTTCAACGACTACAATTTCAGCAGCGTGTGGCGCATCTACGACGGCTATACGACGCCGATGCTGAAGGCTTTCCTGAAGCCGCTGCAAGTGAACCTCTCGGGTAACGCCACTGGCAAGGTCTACGATGGCCAGCTGGCCACCTTTCTCGGTGCGATCGGCTATGTGGGACTACTCGACGGCGATGCCGGCGTGAATGGCAGCCTCGGCTACGGCAGCAACGCGCGCAATGTGGGCAGCTATGCGGCGACGGGCCTGTGGTCGACCAAGTACGACATCACCTTGGGCGGCACGACGACCTTTGCCATCACGCCGCGCGCGCTGACGGTGAGCATCGGCGGCAATGGCAAGATCTATGATGGCACCCTGGGCTATGACGGCGCCAATTTCGTGCTGGGCAATGTGGTGACGGGTGACAACATCAGCATCAGCGGCAGTGCTGCCTTCCTCGACAAGAATGCAGGCAACGGCAAGGCCGTGCATGCCAGCGGCCTGGCCCTGGGCGGCAACGAGCTGGGCAACTACAGCCTGGCCGCGACGACGGCGGACGGCACGGCCGACATCACGGCGCGTGTGCTGAACTATGGCGTCACGGGCGCGCAAAGCCGCGTCTACGACGGCACCTTGCACGCTGGTCTGAACGGTTACTTCGAAGGCCTGGTGACGGGTGACCAGGTCAGCATGACCGGCTTGCTGGGCAGCTTCCGCGACAAGCATGTGGGCACCGGCAAAGTGGTTGATTACCAGGTGGCAACGGGCCAGCTGACGGGCGCCGATGCGGGTAACTACGTGCTCAATGGAAATGCGGGCAGCACCACGGCCGACATCACGGCGCGTGTGCTGAACTATGGCGTCATGGGCGCGCAAAGCCGCGTCTACGACGGCACCTTGCGCGCTGGTCTGAACGGTTACTTCGAAGGCCTGGTAACGGGCGACCAGGTCAGCATGGCCGGCTTGCTGGGCAGCTTCCGCGACAAGCATGTGGGCACTGGCAAAGTGGTTGATTACCAGGTGGCAACGGGCCAGCTGACGGGCGCCGATGCGGGTAACTACGTGCTCAATGGAAATGCGGGCAGCACCACGGCCGATATCACGGCGCGCGTGCTGAACTATGGCGTCACGGGCGCGCAAAGCCGCGTCTACGACGGCACCTTGCACGCTGGTCTGAACGGTTACTTCGAAGGCCTGGTGACGGGTGACCAGGTCAGCATGACCGGCTTGCTGGGCAGCTTCCGCGACAAGCATGTGGGCACCGGCAAAGTGGTTGATTACCAGGTGGCAACGGGCCAGCTGACGGGCGCCGATGCGGGTAACTACGTGCTCAATGGAAATGCGGGCAGCACCACGGCCGACATCACGGCGCGTGTGCTGAACTATGGCGTCATGGGCGCGCAAAGCCGCGTCTACGACGGCACCTTGCGCGCTGGTCTGAACGGTTACTTCGAAGGCCTGGTAACGGGCGACCAGGTCAGCATGGCCGGCTTGCTGGGCAGCTTCCGCGACAAGCATGTGGGCACTGGCAAAGTGGTTGATTACCAGGTGGCAACGGGCCAGCTGACGGGCGCCGATGCGGGTAACTACGTGCTCAATGGAAATGCGGGCAGCACCACGGCCGATATCACGGCGCGCGTGCTGAACTATGGCGTCACGGGCGCTCAAAGCCGCGTCTACGACGGCACCTTGCAAGCTGGTCTGAACGGTTACTTCGAAGGTCTGGTGACGGGTGACCAGGTCAGCATGACCGGCTTGCTGGGCAGTTTCCGCGACAAGCATGTGGGCACCGGCAAAGTGGTCGATTACCAGGTGGCAACGGGCCAGCTGACGGGCGCCGATGCGGGCAACTACGTGCTCAACGGAAATGCTGGCAGCACCACGGCCGACATCACGGCACGCACCCTGAACGTGAGTGTTAATGGCATCAACAAGACGTATGACGGCACGACGGGCGCGCAAGTGCGCTTTGGCGACGACCGCATCCAGGGCGACGCCCTGACGGTGGTGGGCAATGCCGCCTTTGGCAACAAGAATGCGGGTAGCGGCAAGGCTGTCAATGTCACGAACGTGGCGCTGAGTGGCGACGACGCAGGCAACTATGTGCTGAGCAGCAATGCGGGTAGCACCACGGCCGACATCGCGGCGCGCACCCTGAACGTGAGTGTTAATGGCATCAACAAGACGTATGACGGCACGACGGGCGCGCAAGTGCACTTTGGCGACGACCGCATCCAGGGCGACGCCCTGACGGTGGTGGGCAATGCCGCCTTTGGCAACAAGAATGCGGGTGCCGGCAAGGCTGTCTCTGTCACGAACGTGGCGCTGAGTGGCGACGACGCAGGCAACTATGTGCTGAGCAGCAATGCGGGTAGCACCACGGCCGACATCGCGGCGCGCGCGCTGAACCTGTCCGGCGTGGTGGGCAGCAAGGTCTATGATGGCACGACGGGCGCGCAGTTGAGCCTGGGTGATGACCGTGTCGCCGGCGACAGTTTGGTGGCCTCGGCAGTGGCCAACTTTGCAGACAAGAACGTGGGCGCGGCCAAGGCCGTGCAGCTAAGCGGCGCGGCGCTGACGGGCGCCGATGCGGGCAATTACTTTATCGTCTTGCCGACGGGCTTGCTGGCCAGCATTACGCCCGCCAGCCTGACCCTGGCAAGCCTGAGCGCCGCCGGCAAGGTATATGACGGTACGACTTCCGCGACGGTCAACGCCACGGCGAACGGCGTGCTGGGCCAGGATGTGGTCAGCGTGGTGGGCGGCAGCGGCAGTTTTGCCGACAAGAATGCGGGCGCGGGCAAGATGGTGATAGCCAGCGGTTTCCGTCTGGCAGGCGCCGATGCTGGCAACTACACCCTGGAAACGACGGGCGGCACGGCGCAGGCATCGATTGCGCAAAAACAATTGTCGACCTGGATAGGCAGCGGCAACGGCTTGTGGAGCGATACCGCCAACTGGGACGGCGGCGTGGTGCCGGAAGGCGCGAACGTGCTGGCTGTCGACTTTAGCAACAGCAAGGGCATCGTCACTTACAGCGCGGCGGCTGGCAGCACCATGTTGAAAAATCTGAATTCGGCAACGGGCTTGCTGTTGACGGGCGGCAGCCTGACCCTCGGTGAAAGCGCGCTGGACTTCTCCGTACTGAGCGGCCTAGCCGGCCTGGAAATCAGCGGCGGCAGCTTGCTGCTGAATGGCAGCCTGTCGGCGGACCGTTACGCGCAAGGCGGCGGCGTGCTGAGCGGCAGCGGGAACTTGCTCGTCGCCAACAGCTTCAGCCAGGCGGCCGGCGCCATCCGGCTGGCGGGCCAGCTGGCCATCACGCAAGCGGCTGGCGACTTGCGCTTCGCCAGCCTGGCGGCGAACGAAGTGACACTGAGCGCCCTGAACGGCGCCATCGGCCAGGACGGCACGCTGCTCGCCAGCAGCCTGACGGCGCAGGCGCAACATGGCATCGTTCTGGACCATGCGGGCAACCAGGTAAGCAGTTTTACTGCCAGTAATAGTGCTGGCGGCGGCATTGTGCTGAACAATACCTCGGCGCCGGGCACCTTGACCCTGGGAGCGCTGACCACGGGCGCGGGCAATATCGCCATCGACAACACGGGCGGTGTCACGGCTGGCAATATCAATGCGAATGGTGGTAACGTCAGCGTGACGGCGCACAGCCCCGTCACCGTCAACGGCAAGATCGAGGGCAATGACATCGCCCTCAATGCCAGCACGGACGTGGTGCTGGGTGATGGCGCACAGCTGGCGGCGGCGCGCGACATCAGCCTGGTGGCTGGACGCGATATCCGCGTCGAAGGCAATGCCAAGGTCCTCGGTGGCGGCAATTTCAGCGCCAGCGCTGGGGCCAATGTGCGCTTTGCTGATACGGCAAGCGTCGCTTTGCCGGCAGCGGCCAGCATGAGCGTGCTGGCGAAAGCGGGCAGCATCACGGGTGGAGCGGGCGTGCGCGTCAACCGCCAGCGCGCCAACGTCAGCCTGCTGGCGCCGAACGGCGCGGTGGCCATGCCGGACGTCATCTTCCTGCCCGCCACGAGCAGCGACAAGCCCGTCATCGATGCCGGCGTCAGCGCCGCCATCGACGATGCCTTGCGCTTCATCAAACAAGCCGACCGTGCCAACGCTCCGCTCGCTTCCATGCCGTCAGCCAGGCCCGATGACAAGGTGAAGGACGACAAGGATGTTGCCAGCGGCACGGGTAAATCAACAGGATACCGAGACAATGACTCTATTAAAAAAACCTACTGCAATTAAGGCCTTGTTGTGGCTGGCCCTGATGTGCATGGGCGCGCATGCCTGGGCTGGACAGGTGGCCGGTACCGTCATGCAACTGAGTGGTCCGCTGATGGTCAAGAAGGCGGATGGCAAGGTGAAAATCCTGGCCATCAAGTCCGAAGTCGAGCAGGGCGACACCCTGCTGACGGAAAAGGAAACCTATGCCTTGATCAAGCTGATCGACAATAGCGAAATCACCCTGAAGCCGAATACCAGTGTCGTGATCGAGCAATTCAGCTACACGGCCGAGCAGCCCGACGGCGATCACGCTATCTTCAGCTTGCTCAAGGGGGGCTTGCGCTCCGTCACGGGGCTGCTGGGCAAGCGCAACAAGGAGCGCTTCGAGATGAAGACGCCGGCCGCCACCATCGGCATTCGCGGCACGACGTTTGTTGCCGAGTATGTGGCGCTCGGATCGCTGCCGGGCACGCCAACGGCTCGCACCGCGCCCGCGCCGGGCCTGTACGTGCAGGTGCTTGATGGCATGATCCATGTGACGAATCCAGTGGGGACGAGTAATTTTTCCGCCGGGCAATTTGGTTTTACGCCCAACTTCAGGCAGCCGCCCGTCTTGCTGCCCGTCAATCCCGGCATGCAGTTCACGCCGCCGCCAACCTTTGTGCCGACGGCATCCGGTACGGGGCCTGCCGCTGGCTCCGGCAAGCCAGCCGCCATCGACTGCGTGGTGCGCTAAGCGTCTTCAAGCAAGCCCGGCACACAGTGCAAATAGGGCTTGACCTTCCCATCATGGGAAAGCAGATCCTGATCCCATTAGTTAATCTATCGTACAGGATCTGCCATGAACCAGAGTGCACTCGCTCCCGCCGCTTCCCCTTCCGCCGCCGCGCATGCGCAGGCGCTGGCCATTGAAGGGATGAGCTGCGCCTCGTGCGTGGGCCGCGTGGAAAAAGCCCTGGCCGCCGTGCCCGGCGTGAGCCAGGCCAGCGTCAACCTGGCCACCGAAGTGGCCAAAGTCACGTCCAGCACGCCGATTCCCCTGGCGACCTTGCAGGCGGCCGTGGAAAAGGCCGGCTACAGCGTGGCGCAACGCGAGATCGACCTGAATATCGCCGGCATGACGTGCGCCTCGTGCGTGGGCCGGGTGGAAAAAGCCGTGCTGAAAGTGCCGGGCGTGCTGGCCGCCAGCGTCAACCTGGCCACGGAAAGCGCACGCATCAAGGTGACGGGCGGCCTGGAAGCGGGCACCCTGATCGCCGCCATCGACAAGGCTGGCTATGCCGCCACGGTGCCCGCCGCCAGCCAGTCCAGCGCGCCCGCTGCCGCGCCCAAGCGCGACGGCATGAAAGTGGCGTTCGCAGCCGTGCTGGCTTTCCCATTGATGCTGCCCATGCTGCTCGAGTGGGCCGGCATCCACCTGATGCTGCCAGGCTGGCTGCAATTCGCGCTGGCCACGCCCGTGCAGTTTTACTTTGGCGCGCGCTTCTACAAGGCGGGCTGGAAAGCGGCGCGCGCCGGCAGCGGCAATATGGACTTGTTGGTGGCGCTGGGAACGAGCGCCGCGTATGGCTTGTCCGTCTATCAATGGTTGACGGCGGGCGAGATGCTGCCGCACCTGTACTTCGAAGCGTCAGCCGTCGTCATCACCCTGGTGCTGTTGGGAAAATGGCTGGAAAGCCGCGCCAAGCGCCAGACAGCCTCGGCCATCCGCGCGCTGCAAGTCTTGCGTCCGGAATCGGCCCGCGTACGGCGCGATGGCATCGAGATCGACTTGCCCGTGGAACAGGTCAAAGTGGGCGACCTGGTGGTCATCCGCCCTGGTGAGCGGGTGGCCGTCGATGGCGTGGTGGTGGAAGGCGCCAGCCAGATCAACGAGTCCCTGATCACGGGTGAAAGCTTGCCGGTCGATAAGCATCCGGGCGACAAGGTCACGGGCGGCGCCATCAATGCCGATGGTCTGTTGCTGGTGCGCACGCAGGCCGTGGGCGGCGAGACGACCTTGTCGCGCATCATCCGCCTGGTGGAGGACGCGCAGGCCGCCAAGGCGCCCATCCAGCATCTGGTCGACAAGGTCAGCGCGATTTTCGTGCCCGTGGTGCTGCTGCTGGCGCTGCTGACCATGCTGGGCTGGTGGTTCGCTACCGGCGAGCTGGAGAACGCCATCATCAATGCCGTGGCGGTGCTGGTCATCGCCTGCCCGTGTGCGCTGGGCCTGGCCACGCCGACGGCCATCATGGCTGGCACGGGCGTGGCTGCCCGTTACGGCATCCTGATCAAGGATGCGGAAGCGCTGGAAGTGGCACACGCCGTCAATACCGTCGTGTTCGACAAGACGGGCACCTTGACGGTGGGCAAACCAGCTCTGGCGGCCCTGCATGCGCATGGCATCGAGGACGCGCGGCTGTTGCAACTGGCGGCCAGCATCCAGCGCGGAAGCGAACATAGCCTGGCTACGGCCGTGCTGGATGCGGCGGCCGCACGCCACATCGAACCCTTGCCAGCCAAGGGCCTGTCGGCATTGCCGGGCCGCGGCCTGGCGGCCCATGTCGATGGCCTGGAGTTGAAACTGGGCAGTACGCGCCTGATGCAGGAGTTACAGGTGGACATGACGCCTTTGGCGGAGCAGGCCTTGTCGCTGGAAAATACGGGCAACACGATTTCGTGGCTGGCGTCGGGATCGGAACTGCTGGGCCTGTTTGCCTTCAGCGACCAGGTCAAGCCGAACGCGCAGGCGGCCATTGCCCATTTGCACAGCCTGGGCATCCGCACGGTGATGTTGACCGGGGACAACCAGGGCAGCGCGGACGCCGTCGGCAAGCTGCTGGGCATCGATACGGTGGCGGCGAAAATGCTGCCTGCCGATAAAACCGCTAAAATTGTCGCGCTGAAAGGCGAGGGCGCGAAAGTGGCCATGGTGGGCGACGGCATCAATGATGCGCCCGCGCTGGCGGCCGCCGACGTGGGCATCGCCATGTCGACCGGCACGGACGTGGCCATGCATGCGGCCGGCATCACCCTGATGCGCGGCGATCCGGCCCTGGTGGCGGACGCCATCGATATCTCGCGCCGCACCTACAGCAAGATACGGCAGAATCTGTTCTGGGCCTTCATTTATAACCTGATCGGCATTCCGCTGGCCGCCTTTGGCTTGCTCAACCCCATGGTGGCGGGCGCGGCGATGGCCTTCAGTTCCGTCAGCGTGATCAGTAATGCCCTGTTGCTGCGGCGCTGGAAAGCCCGCAGTCATTTAGCTAGCGCGGATACCAAGGAGCAATAAGGATGAATATCGGCCAGGCGGCAAGCGAAACGGGCATATCGGCAAAAATGATACGCTACTACGAGAGTATTTCATTGTTAAAACCCAGCGCGCGCAGCGACGCGGGCTACCGCATCTACACGCCGAACGACTTGCACGCCTTGCGATTTATCAAGCGCGGGCGGGGTCTGGGTTTTTCGCTGGAGCAGATCCGCGAACTGCTGTCGCTGTGGCAAAACGACCAGCGCGCCAGCGCGGACGTGAAAGGCATCGCCCTGGCGCACGTTGCCGAGCTCGATAAGCGCATCGCCGAACTGACGGAAATGCGCGATACCCTGACCCACCTGGCGCAATCGTGCCACGGCGACGACAAGCCCGATTGCCCCATCCTGCAAAGCCTGGGGCTGGCCGGTGACGCGGAAGCGAAACCCTGTTGCCATTGAGATAAATCCAAGGAACTGGCATGGCGTATGCACTGTCACTGGCCCACGATACAGGGGCGGGGCAAATTCATCCGGCTGGACCTGGAAGAGGCGGGCGCCAACTACCGCGATATCGCCCGTTTACCTGAACGCAAGGGACAAGGCCTGTCCGCCATGCTAGCCTGCCTCGATGGTGGCACCACGCCACAGGCCGCCTACGCGCCGCCCCTACTGCGCGATGGCGACGTGCTGATTGGCCAGACCACGAATATCCTGCTGTACCTTGGCCGGCGCCTGGGCCTGGCGCCGCGCGCGGAAAGCGGCCGATTGTGGCTGAACCAGCTGCAACTGACGATGGCCGACTGGCGCACGGATGTGCACGACACGCATCATCCGCTTTCGATGAATCAATATTACGATGGGATCATTGCTGTTATGCCGACTAAATTTCGGCTAGTTATTAAACCGTCTCTAACTAAAGCGAGCATGAGCAATTTTATTGTTCCTATTTCCAAATCGTTTACTGCGTGAGTATTCGGAGACATTTTTCTTAGGATATGCTGGGGTTTGCTCTTGCAGTGTTGAAATCAGGCGTCAGCATCACGTTTGTATTCAAAATGTTGATGACTTTCTCCTTGTGTAACAAAGTCCGCATCGGCCGGTATCGGTTCCCAGAAAAAATCTCGCTTGAAAATGGGAATTTTGTCGAATTTTCTTGAACGAAATATCCATCTGTTTTTTTTGATCTCGCTATAGCGATCGCCCTTAAACTGCTGATGTATAGCGGTGAAAGGCAGCAGTTTTTCAGCAATGTCAGGGAAGGATAAACTAGGGTTATTGTTTTTTAATTTCTCAAAAACCTCAAATTGATCTCTGCAAATAATTTGAATGGCTGTTTCGGGAAATTTATAACGGGGAGACCAAAGAACGTGCCATCCTGATTCAATTTCGTTAATGAAATTAACAAGGCGCGGCGTAAGAATATATGCATCAGATTCAATGTGAATAATTTTGTCAACCCCTAACTCTTTTGCAATATTGATAGAGTGAAGGAAACTCCGCCACCAACCGGGGTACGCAGACCCACTTTGGCGGCCTAAGTTGTCATCAAATCGAATGATAAGATTGGTATCATTGTGAAGTGATAAAGGCGAACTATGATGTACCGTATTTATGATCTTTTCTGATGGAAGATATGGTGAGCCATCATCAATCATAATTTTTCTTGTTGCATTGATTGGCATGGTTTCATAGTAGTCGAGCCATCGCTGATATCGACTTTGCCAAGACTCTGCATCTTTGATGAAACTTGTGCAAAAAATAATGGATTTCATTAACTAATAAACTTCCCTATATTGTAAAAAATAGTAATTTTGTGCTGTAAATATAAAAATTGGTGCAATTTTAACATTTTTTTTGTCAATATCGTATAGTTGTAATTTCGACAGTATTTTTCGCCGAGTTTGCTTGTGTGGCGAAACTTGGGATCGACTAGTGATAGCATTGCTGCGAATAGAGAAAATGAATTTTTGTTACTGGTTTAGAGTGCCCAACAGAACCTATGAATGTATCGCTAGAAAATGAGTATATAGGCAAGTGAGAGGAATACCAGGCGTATATTGAAAGTGCATTCGTAATGGATGGACAACCTGTCGAAATTCCGGAGCTAATCCGTCTGAGTTCGACATTCCGGTGCTATGCCATTGAGTCGCGTTAGCGTCTCAACGGCATAGCGGGGAGTCGGTGGTGCTAACCGGTCATGGTGGGCGCGCGATGCAATGGCCTTGTAAGCATGCAATTTGACAGAACATCCTGTGGTCTTCCGGGCAGGCCTGTCTAGACGTATATTGAGTCGCGTAAGACAATAAGGCTCACCACCGGTCTTCCGAAGGTCGGTTTAACTTTTTGCGGGAAAGCAATAGCAGGCGGCCATACTGCGCAGTGCAGACTTTCGTGCGACGCGCCTGCCCAAGTTTCTCGATTCTGTCACGCAGGTGTTGCTGAACAACGGCAGCCGCGGCCAGTATCTGATGGGTTCAAAACTCATGTATGGCGACCTGTCGCTGTTCCAGATGCTGGCCGGCCTGCAGTATGCGTTTCCGCAAGCCATGGCGCGCCTGGCGCCCCAGTATCCAGCCCTGTTTGCGCTGCACGATACGGTGGCGGCGCGGCCGAACATTGCCCGCTACCTGAAGTCGAAGCGCAGAATCGCCTTCAATGAGGAAGGCATCTTCCGCCATTATCCCGAGCTGGACGGAAAAAAACAGCCGGCGCAAGGGCCGGCTGTCTTGGAGCTGCTGAGGCTGTTACTGCGCGCTGGTAACGGGGTAGCCCGCTTCAACGATGGCCGCGCTGATGGCGCCCAGGTCGGCGGGTGACTCCACCGTGACGCGCTTGCTGGCCAGGTCGATCTGCACCTGGGCTCGCGGATCGATGCCTTGCACCGCTTTCGTGACCGAGCCGACGCAATGGCCGCAGCTCATGTTTTCAACTTGTAACTGATACATGGCAAGCACTCCTTGAATGATTAAGTGCTTCCACTGTAAGCCTTCCCCCGATGGTAAGGTCAAGGGGAAAGCTGGCATATGGATCAATTCAGCAGGAAGTCGTCAGCTTGCATGGGCGGCGGCACGTTCTCGTCCTGCACGGATTCGCGCAAGCTGATCTCGATGGCGCGGCACATGGCCGACAGCGGCAAATCGTTGGCATCTTCGCCGAACGGTTCCTCGATTTCGTCGCCCAGCGCATCGAGGCCAAAGAAGGTATAGGCGACGATGGCGACGACGAAGGGCGTCATGAAGCCCAGCGAATCGACGAGGCCGAAGGGCAGCAGGAAACAGTACAGATAGGCCGTGCGGTGCAGCAGCAGCGAGTACGAGAAGGGGATCGGCGTGCTGCGGATGCGTTCGCACGAGGCTCCCGCCGCTACCATGGCCGAGATCGTGTTATCGATCTGCGTGGCAAGGATGCTGTCGATACGGCCCTGCCGGATGCAGTCGGCCAGGTCGTGGCCCATCTGCAGCATCAGGTAGTCGGACGGGTTCGCCGCCTGGCAGGCCGCATCCCACTCTGCCGGGCGCAGCAGTGGCTGCAAGTCGTCCGGCCCGCGCGTGTCGCGCAGCTGGTGGCGCAGCGCATGGCAAAAGGCGATGGTGCGGTAAATCATGCGCACGCGTACATCGCCCAGACCCAGCCTGGCGTGGGCTGGCGTGTCGCTGCGTATCATGGTCTGGCACTGGCGCGAGAAATTACGGCTGCGCAGCACCAGTTCGCCCCACAGCTTGCGCGCTTCCCAGTAGCGGTCGTAGGCGGCCGTGTTGCGAAAGCCCAGGAAGATGGCCAGCGGCAAGCCGATCAGCGTAAACGGGATGGTGGTGAGGATGATTTTGTGGTCGAACAAGGTGCCGTGGCACCAGGTGACGAGCGTGGCGATCAGGGTATTGACGATCAGGGTAGTGCGGATGCGTGGCAGGACAGAACCGCGTACCACCAGGAATAGCCGTAGTGCCGATGGACGCTCGCGCACGATCATGCTGCGCTCCCAGTTCGGGGCTGGGCTGGCGGGGAAACGCGCGCCCGGTGATTTGTATAAGAGGAGAAATGGAGTGGCAATTGCCGGGAACAAAAAGCCCGCAATGTATGCGGGCTGAGCTGGGTGTGCATGGGAAGCAGTGTAGGGGAGACGGCCCGAGTATAGGCCGCCGTGTCGCTTCCGGCCAATTCACAGTGAGAATGGGGCTTATTTACTTTATGAATGAAAATTTCAGTTGTAACTAGAATTCATATGACATCATGCCTTTTTCGAAATACAAAGCGTTGGCCAGCATGCATTATTCATGTGACAAATGGATAGAATTACTCCCGTCGTCTCTGTTAGGCTAAATGAGCTATTTGGAAATATTTCCTAAAGCAAAATATGTCATCCCGATAGCCGCCGCCAGGGGAGCGACCAAGCTTGTTTATCCTTCCTGTGAAAGTGATCTACATGTTTAACGTTTCCAGTATCTGCCTCGCCACCCTGATCCTGTTGCAAGCGCCATCCGGCTGGGCTGGCCAGCCAGCGCCCCTGAGCCAGCAGCAGCAAGCGCTGGCCGCGCAGATCGATGCCAGTATCGCTCCCTATTACAAGGCCACGGAACCTGGCGCCGTCGTCATCGTCGTCAAGGATGGACAGCCCCTGTTGCGCAAGGCGTATGGCCTGGCCAGCGTGCAGGATGGCCAGCCGCTGACGCCTGACATGTCGCTGCGCCTGGGCTCCATTTCCAAGCAATTCACGGCCGTCGCCATCCTGCTGCTGGCCGACCAGGGCAAGCTGGCCATCACCGATGACATCACGACATTCCTGCCCGATTATCCGACGCACGGCAAGAAAATCACGATCGAGCAGCTGCTCGCGCATACGTCCGGCATCCACGACTACACAAGGAAGCCAGAATTTGTGCCCAACAGCACGAAAGACCTGAGCGTGGCGCAGATGATCGATTTCTTCAAGAACGATCCGCCTGATTTTGCACCTGGCACGCAGTGGAGTTACAGCAGCTCCGGCTATTTCCTGCTGGGCGCCATCATCGAAAAGGCTTCGGGCCAGCCCTATGCCACGTTTGTGGAACAGCAGATATTCGTGCCGCTGGGCATGAACGACACGGCCTATGAAGGCCACGAGCGCCAGCCGGGCAAGCGCGCGGCCGGGCATATCCGTTCGGGCGAGGCCTATGTGCCGGGCCTGCCCTTGAGCATGACGCAGCCGTATGCGGCCGGCGCGCTCGTCTCCACCGTGGACGACCTGGCGCGCTGGGATGCTGCCATTTCGGACGGCAAGCTGCTCAAGGCCGCCACCTGGCAGCAGGCGTTCACGCCGGTAAAACTGAACGATGGCAAGGCCACCCGTTCTGGCTTGGGCTGGAAGGTGGGAACCTGGCAAAACACCCCCGTCATCCATCATGGCGGCGGCATCAATGGCTTTGCCACGTATGCGATGCGCTTGCCGAAGGAAAAAGTCTACGTGGCCGTGCTGGAAAATTCGGACACGGGCCTGGTCGACCCGGATGTGGTGGCGCGCAAGGCGGCCGCCGTCGCCGTGGGCCGGCCGTACCCCGAGATCAAGGTCATTACGCTCAAGCCCGCCATCCTCGATGCGTACGCGGGCGTGTACGCCATCAACGACAAGGCCGGCTATACGATCCGTAACTTCGAGGGCAATTTGTTGCTGCAGCGCACCGGCCGCCCGGCGCAACGCATGCTGGCGTATTCGCCAAATGGTTTCCTGATTGAAAATACGCTCACCACAGCCGAATTCGAGCGGGGACCGAAGGGCGAGGCGCAGCTGATCCTCAACGACGGCGGCGAATCGAAGTCGGTGCACGAACGCGCCAGCGCCGCCAGGCCAGCGCGTACGGTGGTCGCCATGACGACGGCGCAATTCGATGCCTACGTGGGCAAATATGCGCTGGCGCCCGAGGTCTACCTGGAAGTGACGCGCGAAGGCGATAAATTCTTCGCCCAGGTGACGGGTTTCCGCAAGCTGGCCATGCTGCCGATGAGCGAGACGGCTTTCTTCTCGAATGAAGTCGATGCGGAAGTGCGCTTCAGCAAGGATGCCAGCGGCAAGACAGAGCAGCTGGTATTGCGCCAGGAAGGGCAGGACATGCCGGCCAGAAGGGTGAACTGATGTGTGCAGGCCGGCTTGCGCGCAAGCGCCAAGCCGGCCTACGCCGACATGGCTTGCCAGCCATACCAGCCGAACGCCGCCACCCACGCCAGCAAGATCGCCAGTCCCGGCAGCAACAGCCATTTTGCTGCCGTTTCTTCCCACGCCACATAGGGCTTGCCGCCGCGCGCGATGGCCAGCAGCGCCTGTCCCCCGTTCAAGCCGGCAAACGGCAGCAGGTTGAAGGCGCACAGTTTTGTTGCGAACAGGGCAAACGCCAGCGGGTAGGCATGCGCGCGGGCATACGCCTCGCCCGCGCCCAGCAGTGCTTGCGCGGTCGACAAGGGCGCCAGCGCGCCGGCAAAAATTTGCCTGAACGCCACGCTAAAGCTGTCCCAGCCTTGCCCTCCCAGTATTCCCAGCGACAATGCCAGCAGCACGGCCACGCCGCTCAAGGGCAGCTGCGCCTGCTTCCACAAGGGCTGATTGTTGTAGGTGTCCATGCAGGGATCGTCGTCGAAAATATCTTCTTCGCGCGTATCCTTCAGCACCACGTTGCCGAAGAAGGGCAGGAGCTTGATATTCACTTTGCCAAAGCTCAGCAAGGTTGGCCCGGCGCCATAACTGATGCTGCGCACGGTGATGCCAAAGAGCCTGGCGCAGATGGTCATAACGGAAACGTGGATGAGCATGAAGAGGGCGGCGTAGAGCAACAACTGGAGAATGGGATGCATTGAATGGGGAATCGTCGGGGAATGGAGCGGTATTAGAACATAGCGCCAGGAAAGCCCCTGCCCCTCAGGGCAGTGCAAATGCCTAGGCATTTGCCGACCGATGGCCGCTTCAGCCTTTGCGCAGGCGCGGCCATTACTCCGCCTGGTAGCGCGCGTATTCCAATCGAATCACTCTTGCTGGAAAAATAATTCTGAGGTGTAATGTCTTTAGTAAAAATGCATATTTAGTAATTTTCAGGCGGGAGACCGCCATTGGGAGTATCCGATGCTCACTTCGCCGCTTGCGGGCTTCACGCAAGCCACCAGATTGCTGCGGTTGACCACGCCACTGGGCGAGAACCGCTTGCTGGCCGAATGCGTGCGCGGCGAGGAAGGGCTCAGCCAGGGGTTCGCGTTTCAGATCGCGGCCCTGTCCACCGATGCCGCCATCTCGCTGCGCGCGCTGATCGGTCAGCCCGCCCTGCTTGAGTTATTGACCGCCGCCAGCAGCGACGACTGGCGCCCGTTTCACGGCCACATCACCGCCGTCGAACTGCTTGGCGCGAATGGCGGCCTGGCGCGTTATCACCTGACTGTGGAGCCGTGGACAGCGTTCCTTGCGCGCGGCCGGGATAGCCGCGTGTTCCAGGACATGACCGTGTGCGACATCCTCGACGCGCTCTTTGCCGCGTATGAGGGGCAAGGCAAGCTGGCGCCCGCATGGCGCTTCGATATTGCCGAGAGCGCCGTGTATCCACAGCGTAGCCTGACCACCCAGTACCAAGAAAGCGACTTGGCGTTTGCCGAACGGCTGATGCTGGAAGAAGGCCTGTTTTACTATTTTGAGCATACTGGCGACGCCTGCAGCCCGTCCCTGGGCAGCCACACGCTGGTCATCGCTGACCACAATGGCGCCTTTTCGCAAAATGTCCAGCCCGCCGTCAACTTCACGCAGCCGGGCGCCGTGATGAAGGTCGACAGCATCGACCGCTGGCGCACCGAATGGCGCCAGCAAACCAATGCCATCGAAATGGGCAGTTGGGATTACCGTTCGCTCGATCAGCGCCCGGTCGCCGCTCATGGCGACGCGTCCGGCGCGGCCTTGCTCAGCCGTGACGCGCCGGGAGCTTATGCTTACGCGTCGCGCGAACAGGGGCAGCGCATCGCCGTCAGGCAGTTGCAAGCGTTACAGGCCTGCAAGGAGGTCCACGTCGGCGCCGGCACCGTGCGCACGCTGTCGCCCGGCACCACTTTCACCTTGCACGGCCATGCGCTGTTCGACGCGGCCAGCGATGACGAACGCCATTTTTTGATCGTGCGCACGGTCCATTTGATGCACAACAACTTGAGTGCCGACTTG
Organism: Janthinobacterium leeuwenhoeki; assembly: GCF_051380795.1. Taxonomy (NCBI): domain Bacteria; kingdom Pseudomonadati; phylum Pseudomonadota; class Betaproteobacteria; order Burkholderiales; family Oxalobacteraceae; genus Janthinobacterium; species Janthinobacterium leeuwenhoeki. The sequence goes on along the minus strand of NZ_JBNYXT010000048.1, from coordinate 4,915 downwards.
CAGGCCAGCATCACGCAGAGACTTAGCGCCGGCCTGCTGGTCAAGGCGATCGGCAAGGAGCTGGACAGCGGCCTGCACCAGATGGCGGGCATCGCCGAGCGGCCCCTGTACCGTAACCGCATCGATGCGATCCGCAGCAGTGTTCCTTATCGCGCCACAGGCGCCGACCAGCACGGTCGCCTGCTACATCCGCGCCCGACGGTAGCCGGGCAGCAGACGGCGATCGTGGTCGGCCCTCCCGGCGCCGTGATCCATACCGATCGCGACCATCGCATCAAGGTGCAATTTCACTGGCAACGGGGCACGCTCAGCCACAGCCGCCTGCCACACCCGCATACCGACAGCCATACCGGCGCGCCCGGCGATGACAGTGCCGGCACCTGGGTGCGCGTGGCAACGACGTTAGCGCCCATGGCGGGCACCAACTGGGGTGGCCATGCCGTGCCCCGCGTTGGCCAGGAAGTGGTGATCGACTTTTTAGAAGGAAACATCGATCGGCCGGTGGTCATTGGCACGGTCTACAACGGCCAGGGTCAGCCGGATGCCCAGCAAAACCGGGTGGCCCAGGGCGCGGGCGTAGCGACCGGCAACTCCCCCGCCTGGTTTCCCGGCACCGCGGCTGGCCACGCCCATCCTGCGGCCTTGTCCGGCATCAAGTCGCAAACGATGAGCAGCAGCGGCCTGGGCAGCGGCGCCTACAGCCAACTGGTGTTCGATGACAGCCCCGGCCAGTCGCGCCTGTCGCTGCAACGCCACGCCGCCGCGCATCAGGGCACGGCGGAACTGAATCTGGGGCACTTGCGCCACCAGACGGACAACCAGCGCCTGGCGCCGGCCGGTTTTGGCGCCGAACTGAAGACCGAACACAGCACCGCGCTGCGCGCCGGACAAGGCCTGTTGTTGTCGACGCATCAGCGCAGCGGCGGTAGCCTGATGGATGCAAGCGAGGCGGTGGCGCAAATCGAACACTGTCTGGCGCTGCAAACGACACTGGCGCAAACGGCGCAAAAACATAACGCCGGCTTGAAGGGCGAGCAAGGGCAGGCTGAAGCGGCGCCGGACGCCTTGCCCGCGCTGCAGCAAATGCGGCACAGCATCGACGCGCTCAAGGCCAGCGACGGCAGCGGCGCGGCCCAGGCCATTGCCTACAGCGCACCCCTGTTGCAATTGTCCAGCCCGGCCGGCATCGCCGCCACCACGCCGGCCCATGCCATCTTCGCCGCAGGCAACACCAGTAGCATCGTGGCCGGCCAGGACATCAACTTTGGCGCGCAAGGCAACCATTTCCACGCCGTACAGTCCGGCATCAGCCTGTTCACCTACGGCAAGGCCAGCGACGCCGACAAGCCGAACCAGGAAACCGGCATCAGGCTGCATGCCGCCAGCGGCAAGGTCAGCAGCCAGAGCCAGTCCGGCGAAACGCGCCTGACCGCCGAGAAGGCGGTAACTGTGACGAGCACCGCCAAAAGCGTCGCCATCGCGGCCAAGCAGCACGTGCTGATGACGGTGCAGGGCGCCTACCTCAAGCTCGAAGGCGGCAATATCGAGATCCACGGGCCGGGCAAGATGGAGTTCAAGGCCAGCATGAAGGAGTTGACGGGGCCGGCGAGCAGCGCAGCGAAGCTGCCCTATTTGCCGCAGGCCGGCCAAGCTAAAAATTTCCTGGAACTGAATTACCGTTGGGACGACCTGCAGCCCATGGTTGGCGCACCGTACACGCTCTTGTTTGCCAATGGCATCACGATGGAAGGCAAGCTGGATGCGCACGGCTTTGCCCGCCTGGACGATATTCCGAACAGCGGTGCGGTGGTGCTGTACGGCGAGGATGAGCGCGATGCCGAGCCGCGCAAGAAACAAAAAACCAATCAGGTGATCGGCGCTAAACCGCGTAGCGATGAAGAGGCGCAAGCCGTCCTCGAAAAGTATCTGGCGCAGGAAGATGCGTACTACAAAGACAATTATTTTCCAGACGAATTAGCCGAGATGGCTGCTGAGCGACCGCCCGGCGCGGGGAGCCACACACTTGAATACGATTTTCACTATGACGATTACCGCTATGCGGATGAAGAGACACCTGAAGACAGGGAAGCCGAAAAAAATTATCGCGAGCGGCACGACAATGGCGAGGGTCAGGCATGAGTAATGTCGTGAGCGCTATAGGGCCTGGCCATGGCAATGTCGTCTCGCCAGCCGGACGCGCCCTGCGCGAAGCCGACGACGGCATCGGCGGCTGGCTGGCTGAACTGGTGACAGGTTCAGGTTCCTCGCCATCGCACATCATCGTCACGGGCATCCTCGGAGTGATTCCTGGCGTAGGCCAGGCTATGGATGCGCGCGATCTGATCCTTGGAGTGATCCAGATTTCCAAATCGCCGGCGGCGGTGGGCGGCTGGGTGGAGCTGGTGATCACCTTGGTCGGCTGCGTGCCGGCAGTGGGCGACAGCCTGAAAGTGGGTTTTAAACTCATGAAACAAGGCAGCCATTTCGGCCGCGTGCTTGAAGCGGTGTCGCCCACCCTGCGCGGCAACGTTGAAAAATTCATGCGCAAGATCGATTGGGGTGCGCTGAGCAAGGATAGCAAAGGCCTGTTCAACAGTGCCATCGAGACCTTCATCGACGGCATTGACAGCTGGGTGGTCAAAGCCATGGCAGGAGGCCCGGAAATCAGACAGCTCATCGGCGAACTCAAGGCATTGCAGAAGCAGGGGCCGCGCATGATCGACGATGCGTTTACCGACCTGAAAAAAGTGCACGCGAAGATGATGGGAAATGAACTTCCCCGCACTACGGCCGCGCTAGGGGCGACCTCGGGTAAGGTCGTGCGGCAAGAGGGACAGGATCTAGCCACGACCGTTGCCAAGAAAGAAGGAAAGGCCGCCGCTGCGGCAGAAAAGAAACTACTGGCGAAGAAAAACAAGGACGCGAAGGAAAACAAGGCCACGCCGAATACCACCAAGGTTAATACCAAGAAAAAAGGCGAGAAAAAGAAAAGTTGGCGTAGCGGGGTGCCTGCGGAACATATAACCGATTATCACATTAAGGGGAAACACCTCAAGGTGAATAATGGAGGGCGATTGACCGAGGAACATAGCACGCCGCATAATGGCTTGGATCATCTATGGTCAAATCCTTTGAATATTAGGCAGCCATTTATTGTGGGTGAGACAAAATCAAGTATTTTTGATTCCTTTACTTTAATTGCGGCCTTGCCGGCAGAGATGCAGGAGAAATTTCAGGCATTGCGGGCGGATGAGGAAGCCCATCCGGTAAGAAATGGAAAGCCTGATATTTTTAATAATGAAGGGCGTGACGAACACGCGAATAAGATTGTTAAAATCGATCGATCAGGAAATACAGGCGCAGTAAGAAGTGGGTTAAATAAAGCCAATAAAAAAACGAAGTTGGCTACGCAGATGAGCCATGAGTGGATAGCTCGAGCGATAGTGGATGAGAACTTGACTGAGTCTGGAAGAAAAGCAAAATCAAAAATATCAAATTACAGAATCGATGCCGCAATAGATCCTGAAATTTTAGCACCATATAAACGTTGGATATCTCTTGTTACAGGACGGCAACTAAGTTTGCATAAAAAATCAAGGGGTGCTGAACATCATGTGCAAATAATCCTTGACTTGCCAAATAATATCATAAAGAGGTGATGAATGAGTGCGCTATTAAGTTCCGATGATTTTTCAAAAAAAAGGAGAGAAAATTTGTTGGCCTATGAGATTTATGAGGAGAATTTCTTAGGAACCATCACCTGTCTTGAGAAAGTACGGAAGGCTTTTGGACAGCCAGAGGAAAAATTAAGAAAAATACCTTTGTATAATTTCATGGTGGCTACTCAAGAACAGGCATGGAATGTTGTTAATAATATAGCAAATATGTACAGTGCTGGACATAGTGTGAATGAAATTCGGTCGCGCTATCCAGAGGCATTGGAGTGTTGGGAATTATATGCCAAATACAATGAGGAATATGATAATAACCAGAAAAACGAAAATGATCGTGGGTTCCCTCATTTTGCACTGCCAGGAAAGGACTATAACAAAGTAAATAGAATGCTTTGCTTCGCCATACTTTTGGGCTGGGATGGTTTGGTGGGGAGGTTGATTAAAATTATAGATTTTAATAATCACGAAAAAGATGGGATGATTGAGAGAATATTAAGTAATTATTCAGAAAATCGATCTATTTCGATAAATGATTGCGTGCGACATCTGCCTTATTTTAAAACGCTGAAAATTTTTTCAGCATCGGAAAAAGATCGTCCTGCCTTGATGGCCGAGTATTTGGACGATTGGTACCACGCCAGCCGGCGCGAGCCCTATTACGATGCGCATACGCGGGATATCTCGTTCTGGGGCTATTGGTCCTGGGAAGCTGCAGCCATCACCTTTCTGCTTGACATCGATGACAGCAGTTATGCCAGCGCGCAGTTCTATCCCAAGGATTTAGTTGATTTCGCAAGACAGGCAAAAAAGGATTATACACCGGAGGGTAGCGATCCGATTGCGCCCAACGAACTGCGCGCCAAGGCCGGCGATCCGTGCCCCAGGGCAGGATTATGGCAGTCGCTAGATGTGGTGCCGGAACTGCGTCGTTATCAACAGAACGAGGAAATGGATAATCTGGGCTCGCTTTATGGATTGACCGTCTGGCGATTTACTGAGCAATGACTTTATTGTGTATCTATTTTCGAGTCTAAAAAAGCATCGCTTGAAATCCAAGATATAGTCTGTTGCGCGGGACGCATGACCTTGCGGGATAGCCGCCAGGCGCGGCAAAATCGAGTAGAGGGCTGAGTTACCTCAGCCGCCCTCTCACACCACCGTACGTGCGGTTCCGCATACGGCGGTTCATTTCACAAGCTGGAAGCGCTGCTGGGTGTCCAGCAGCGAAACTAACCCCAGCG
>NZ_JBNYXT010000047.1:0-32963 GCF_051380795.1 Janthinobacterium leeuwenhoeki | reverse complement strand
GGTTAGTCTTCTCAATGACGAACGGCCCGATCGAAAATTCGACCGGGCCGTCAAGGCAAAACCAAAGCGCTATGCCATGCGCGTTCTACGAAAACCTGCTTAACTGAACGGCATTACGCCGTAGCGTCTTTTTTTTGGGAGTGTGGGAAATTATCCCGCCAGCTTGGCCTTCAGCAGTTCCGTCAGCTGGGCCGGGTTGGCCTTGCCCTTGGAGGCTTTCATGGCCTGGCCGATCAGTGCGTTGATGGCCGCTTCCTTGCCGGCGCGGTACTGCTCCACCGACTTGGCGTTGGCCGCCAGCACTTCATCGACGATGGCTTCCAGAGCGCCCGTGTCCGAGATCTGCTTCAGGCCCTTGGCATCGATGATGGCATCGACCAGGTGCTCGTCGTTTGACTTCGCTTCCCACATGCCGGCGAAGACTTCCTTTGCCGCCTTGTTCGAGATCGTGCCGTCGGCGATGCGCTTGAGCATGGCGGCCAGCTGCGCGGCGGAAACGGGTGCTTCGTCCAGATCCACGCCTTCGCGGTTCAGGGTCGACGCTACGTCGCCCATCAGCCAGTTGGCGGCGGCCTTGGCGTTTTCCTTGCCGGCCTTGTCGACCACGGCGACGAAATAGGTGGCCATGGCTTTCGATTGCGTCAGCACCAGCGCGTCATATTCAGGCAGCGCGTATTCGCTGATGAAACGGGCGCGCATGGCGGCCGGCAGTTCCGGCATCGAGGCCTTGACGGTGTCGATCCACGCTTGCGAGATGACCAGCGGCGGCAAGTCAGGGTCCGGGAAGTAGCGGTAATCCTGGGCGTCTTCCTTGCTGCGCATTTCGCGCGTTTCCTTGCGGTCCGGATCGTACAAACGCGTCGCCTGCACGACTTTGCCGCCGTCCTCGATCAGTTCGATCTGGCGGCGCACTTCGACGTGCACGGCTTCTTCGATGAAGCGGAAGGAGTTCAGGTTCTTGATTTCGCAGCGGGTGCCGAATTCCTTCTGGCCCACAGGGCGCACGGAGACGTTGACGTCGCAGCGGAACGAGCCTTCCTGCATGTTGCCGTCGCAAACGCCCAGCCACATGACCAGCGAGTGCAAGGCCTTGGCGTAGGCCACGGCTTCGGCGGCGCTGCGGATTTCCGGTTCCGAGACGATTTCCAGCAGCGGCGTGCCGGCGCGGTTCAAGTCGATGCCGCTCATGCCCGCATAGTCTTCGTGCAGGGATTTGCCGGCGTCTTCTTCCAGGTGGGCGCGCGTCAGGTTGACCGTCTTGGTGACGAATTCGCCATCCTTTTCATAGCCGAAGGTCAGGGCGCCGCCGATGACGACAGGGTCTTCGAACTGGCTGATCTGGTAGCCCTTGGGTGAGTCCGGATAAAAATAATTCTTGCGCGCGAAGACCGAGTGCGGCGCGACGGTGGCGCCCACGGCCAGGCCGAAGCGGATTGCGCGGTCGACGGCTTGCTTGTTCATGACGGGCAGCACGCCTGGCAGCGCCAGGTCGACGGGGCTGGCCTGCGTGTTGGCGTCGGCGCCGTACTTGATTGGCGAACCGCTGAAAATTTTGGATTCGGTCGTGAGCTGTACGTGGTTCTCAAGACCGATGACGACTTCCCATTGCATAGTGTTCTCGCTTTTTTTCTGGTGGCGCCGGCAAAGCGGCGCAAATATATAGTTAGATACCGGCAGGAGCGCGCGTATGCCAGTCCGTCACTTGCTGGAACTGGTGGGCCACGTTCAGCAGCTTGGCTTCGCCAAAATAATTGCCGATGATTTGCAGGCCGACGGGGCGCTTGCCGTTTTTCTCGCCAGTGCCAAAGCCGCATGGAATCGACATGCCGGGCAGGCCGGCCAGGCTGGTCGACAGGGTGTAGATGTCGGCCAGGTAGTTTGCCACCGGGTCATCCGTCTTGTCGCCCAGGTCCCAGGCGACGGTTGGCGCGACCGGTCCCATGATGACGTCGCAAACGGCGTTCGGGCCATTCAGGACGGCGTCGAAATCCTGCGCGATCAGGCGGCGGATTTTTTGCGCCTTCAGGTAGTAGGCGTCGTAGTAGCCGTGGCACAGCACATAGGTGCCGACCATGATGCGGCGCTGCACTTCCGGGCCGAAGCCCTGGGCGCGCGACTTCTTGTACATATCCTGCAAATCCTTGTACTCGGCCGCGCGGTGACCGTAGCGCACGCCGTCGTAGCGCGACAGGTTCGACGACGCTTCGGCTGGCGCGATCATGTAGTAGGCGGGAATTGACAGGGCCGTGTTCGGCAGCGAGATATCGACCAGGGTGGCGCCCAGCTTTTCATACTGCGCCAGCGCGCCGCGCACGGCCGCTTCCACATCCTTGGCCAGGCCCTCGCCGAAGTACTCGCGCGGCACGCCGATGCGCAAGCCTGCGAGTGGTTCATCAAGACTGCGCGAAAAATCTTCCGCCACGCCGCCCTGTTCTGGCGAGAGGCTGGTCGAGTCGCGTTCGTCGAAGCCGGCCATGGCACTCAAGAGCAGGGCGCAGTCTTCGGCCGAGCGGGCCATCGGGCCGCCCTGGTCCAGCGACGAGGCAAAGGCGATCATGCCGAAGCGCGAGACGCGGCCATACGTCGGCTTGATGCCGGTGATGCCGCAAAACGCAGCTGGCTGGCGGATCGAGCCGCCCGTGTCGGTGCCGGTGGCCGCTGGCGTCAGGCCAGCCGCCACGGCGGCGGCCGAGCCACCGGACGAGCCGCCTGGCACGGCGTTTTTGTCCCACGGGTTCTGCACGGCGCCGAAGGCCGAGTTCTCGTTGCCGGAACCCATGGCGAATTCATCGCAATTGACCTTGCCCAGGGTGACCATGCCGGCCGCGCGGAATTTCTCTACCACCGTGGCGTCAAACGGGCTGGCGTAGTTGGCCAGCATTTTCGAGCCGGCCGTCGTGCGCCAGCCTTTCGTGACGAACAAGTCCTTGTGGGCGATCGGCACGCCCGTCAATGGCGTGGCCGTGCCGGCGGCGATGCGTGCATCCGCTTCGGCAGCTTGCGCCAGGGTCAGGGCACGGTCGACGTGCAAAAAGGCGTTCGAGTTGTCCGCTTCGATGCGGTCGAGGAAATGCGTCGCCAGTGCAACGGCGGAAATTTCCTTGTTCTGCAAGAGCGTGGACAGCTGTTTGATGGATTTTGTATGCATGGCGTTTCTATTTTGATATTCGGCAAGAAGGCGGGAACGGCGCAGCGGCGTGCTTATTCGATAACCTTGGGAACGAGATAGAGTCCATCCTGGACTTTCGGCGCCACGGCCTGGTAGGCGTCGCGGCGGTTCTGTTCCGTGGCAAGATCCTCGCGCAGGCGCAGGGCGATATTGTCCATATGGGCGGCCAGCGGGTGGCTCAGGGGCGCCACGCCATCGGTATTGACGGCTTGCATTTGTTCCGCCAATGCAAAAATCTTGTTCAATTGGGCCAAAGACGTGACGGCCTGATCGTCGGCCATTTCAAGTTGGGCCAGGTGGGCGATGCGTTTTACGTCGGAGAGTGTCAGGGACATGGCGAATGGCGCGGAGTGCCGCGCATTAGTATTAAGTTGGCGTTTTGATAAAACGCGGGTATTTACTGCTATTTTGCTCACAAAAATCGAGGAATGCCGCGTAACTCGCGGCTGCAAGAGTCGCACTTTTCCATGGTTTTTGAGCAAATCGCATTCAAATTATAAGGTAGAATGGCGGGTTAATGCGTTGTCGGCGCTGATGGACTGCTGCCGCAGCATAGAAAAGATTGCGCAAGCGCCAAGCGAAACCCGGGAAAATCGCCTTCATGGATTTTCAGGGGGCCTGAAAGCGCCCGCTTTGAAACTCCCCATAAACAGCTTTTGCGCAGCTCGATGCGCTACAGGACACTCATGTTTGGTTTTTTACGCAGGTATATCTCCACCGATCTGGCCATTGACTTGGGCACGGCCAACACCCTTATTTATGTACGCGGCCTCGGTATCGTCCTGGACGAGCCATCCGTCGTCGCCATCCGCCAGGAAGGCGGTCCGAATGGCAAGAAGACCATTCAGGCAGTCGGCAAGGAAGCCAAGCAGATGCTGGGCAAGGTACCGGGCAATATCGAAGCGATTCGTCCGATGAAAGATGGCGTGATCGCCGACTTCACCGTCACCGAGCAGATGCTCAAGCAATTCATCCGCATGGTGCACGACTCGAAATTCTTCCGTCCTTCGCCGCGCATCATCATTTGCGTGCCGTGCGGTTCGACCCAGGTTGAGCGCCGCGCCATCCGCGAATCGGCCCTGGGCGCCGGCGCTTCGCAGGTGTACCTGATCGAAGAACCGATGGCAGCGGCCATCGGCGCGGGCTTGCCCGTGTCCGAAGCGACCGGCTCGATGGTAGTCGACATCGGCGGCGGCACCACCGAAGTAGGCATCATCTCGCTGGGCGGCATGGTCTACAAGGGTTCCGTGCGCGTCGGTGGCGACAAGTTCGATGAAGCCATCGTCAACTACATCCGCCGCAACTACGGCATGCTGATCGGCGAACAGACGGCTGAAGCCATCAAGAAGGCCATCGGTTCGGCTTTCCCTGGCTCGGAAGTGAAGGAAATGGAAGTCAAGGGCCGTAATCTGTCCGAAGGCATCCCGCGCTCGTTCACCATCTCCAGCAACGAAATCCTCGAAGCGCTGACCGACCCGCTGAACAACATCGTCTCGGCCGTGAAAAACGCGCTGGAACAGACGCCGCCGGAACTGGGCGCCGACATCGCCGAAAAAGGCATGATGCTGACGGGCGGCGGTGCACTGCTGCGCGACCTGGACCGTCTGCTGATGGAGGAAACCGGCCTGCCGGTGCTGGTGGCCGAGGACCCGCTCACCTGCGTGGTGCGCGGTTCCGGGATGGCCCTGGAACGTATGGACAAGCTCGGCTCGATCTTCTCCTACGAATAATCGGATCAACGGGCCGGAGAGCGGGTCTCCGGCTTTGGTTTTGGCGCCGGCGTCTGACCGGGGTCTGCACGTTGGCGCACTGCGCCTGGCCTGATTATTGGAAGTCATGGAATACAGTCCTCCGCCACTTTTCAAACAAGGCGCCTCTGCCCGCGTCAAGATGATGGTGTTCGCCGGCATTTCTATCGCCCTGCTGCTGGTCGATTCGCGCATGCACGCGCTGACTGCCGTGCGCCAGGCAGTCGGCACCGTGCTGTATCCGGTGCAGATGGCGGCCCTGGTGCCGCGTGATGTGGCGCTCGGTGTCGGCAATTACTTTTCTTCGCTGTCCGCCCTGGAAAAACAGGTGCGCGACCTCAAGCACGAACAGATCGCCTCAGCGCAGATCCTGCAGCAGGCGCAGCTCAACATCGTTGAAAACAACCACTTGCGCAAGTTGATGGAAGCGCGTGAGCGCGTCCCCGTCAAGACCATGATGGCCGAAGTGCTGTATGACACGCGCGATTCGGCCACGCGCAAGATCGTGCTGGACCGGGGCATTCAGCATGGCGTCGAACTGGGCCGCCCCGTGATCGACAACCTGGGCGTGGTGGGACAAGTCACGCGCGTGTTCCCGTTTACCTCCGAAGTGACGCTCTTGACCGATGAAGAGCAGGCCATTCCCGTGCAGCTGCTGCGCAATGGCGTGCGCAGCGTGGCCATCGGCCGCGGCAAGTCTGGCACCATGGAGCTGCGCTTCACTGCCCCCAGCGCCGACATCCAGATCGGCGATATTGTCATTACCTCGGGCCTCGACGGCCTGTACCCGGCCGGCCTGGCCGTGGCGCGCGTGACCCTGGTCGAGCGCAATGCGCATGGCCCGTTCGGCCGTGTCGTGTGCCAGCCGCTGGCAGGCATCGAACGCAACACCCAGCTGCTCATCTTGATGACGTCACCCGAGATTGCACCGCGCCCGCCCGCTGAAGAGGTCAAGACGGGCCGCAAGATCGCCGGCAAGATGGCGCCGATCAAGGATCCTGCCAAGGAGCCTGCCGCCGCCGCTGCGAAAGCACCGGCCACCAATACGGCCGCCGCGCCGGTCGCGAAACCGCCTGCCGGCCCCGCGCCGAAACCGGCGGCGCCTGCCGCAACACCAGTACCAACGCCAACACCTGCCGCCGTGCCACCGAAGGAAGCGACACGATGAACCGCCCGCATTACATCCTGCTGCCGGTCAGCCCCCTGTTCATCGGCTTTTCCCTGCTGTGCGCTTTCCTGCTGAATCTGCTGCCATGGGGGCAGTTCGTCGGCGTGCCCGATTTCGTCGCTCTTGTACTGGTCTTCTGGGGCATACACCAGCCGCGCAAGGTTGGCATCGGCGTGGCGTTCTTCATGGGCCTGATGATGGACGTGCACGATTCGACCCTGCTGGGCGAGAATGCGCTGGCTTATACTTTGCTGTCGTATTTCGCCATCATGATGCACCGCCGCGTGCTGTGGTTCCCCATCCTGACGCAGGCGCTGCACGTGCTGCCGCTGCTGCTGCTGACGCAGGCGCTGCAATTGCTGACGCGGCTGATCGTCTCGGGCCGCTTCCCCGGCTGGCTTAATTTCATCGAGAGCTTCGTCGCCGTCGCCCTGTGGCCCATTGTCACGTGGATCTTGCTGGCACCGCAGCGCCGCGCCGTGGACCGCGACCATAACCGGCCGATCTGACGAGCGCCTGCCATGACTGAACTCAAGAACACCGAGCGCGAACTGCATTTTTTCCGCATGCGCCTGACCATCCTGGGCGCGCTCGTTTTCGTCTGCTTTTCGCTGCTGCTGGCGCGCTTCATCTGGCTGCAGGTGATCAAGCACGAGGACTATGCGACCAAGGCCGAAGACAACCGCATCGCCGTGGTGCCCATCGTGCCCACGCGTGGCCTGATCCTCGACCGCAACGGCGTGGTATTGGCGCGCAATTACTCGGCCTATACGCTGGAAATCACGCCATCGAAATTGAGCGCCAGCCTCGATTCCGTGATCGACGAGCTGTCGACCCTGGTGCAGATCGACATCAAGGACCGCCGCCGCTTCAAGAAGCTGCTGGAAGAGTCGAAGAACTTCGTCAGCGTGCCGCTGCGCACGCGATTGACGGACGAGGAAGTGGCGCGCTTCACGGCGCAGCGCTTCCGCTTCCCCGGCGTCGAGGTGCAGGCGCGCTTGTTTCGCCAGTATCCGATGGGCGAGGTGGCGTCGCACGTGGTGGGCTTCATCGGCCGCATCAACCGCAATGAAGCCAAGGCGCTGGAAGAGGGCGAGGACGCGGCCAACTACAATGGCACCGACCATATCGGCAAGGAAGGCCTGGAAAAAAGCTATGAGAAACAGTTGCATGGCACCACCGGCTACGAAGAGGTGGAAGTATCGGCCGGCGGGCGCGCCATGCGTACCTTGTCGCGTACGGCGGCCACCCCTGGCAACAACCTGATCCTGTCGATCGACATCGAACTGCAGAAGGTGGTGGAGGAAGCGTTCGGCGAATGGCGCGGCGCGGCCGTGGCCATCGACCCGGCCACGGGCGACATCCTCGCCTACGTGTCCAAGCCAGGCTACGACCCCAACCTGTTCGTCGACGGCATCGACCAGCAAAGCTGGAACGAACTCAATACTTCGCTGGACCGGCCTATGGTCAACCGGCCCCTGTCCGGCACCTACGCGCCCGGCTCGACCTTCAAGCCCTTCATGGCGCTGGCCGCACTCGAATTGGGCAAGCGCACGCCGAGCCAGTCGATTTCCGATCCCGGCTTCTTCATTCTCGGTGGCCACACCTTCCGCGACGACAAGGTGGGCGGCCATGGCACGGTGGACATGCACAAGTCCATCGTCGTTTCGTGCAATACCTATTACTACCAGCTGGGCCGCGACATGGGCATCGACGCCATTCACGACTTCATGAAACCGTTCGGTTTCGGCCAGTTGACGGGCATCGACCTGAATAACGAAAAGACGGGCGTGCTGCCATCGACGGAATGGAAGCGCAACCGATTCAAGACGCCGCAGCAGAAAAAATGGGTGGGCGGCGACACGATTTCGGTGAGTAACGGCTCCGGCTACAATTCCTACACGCCGCTGCAGATCGCCCACGCGACGGCCAACCTGGCCAATAACGGCGTGGTGATGAAACCGCATCTGGTGAAGATCATCGAAGACGCGGCCACGCGCGCGCGCACCCTGACGGTGCCCAAGGAAAGCTACCGCATCGCGCTCAAGCAGGAAAACATCGACATCATCAAGCGCGCCATGGTGGGCGTGACCAGCGAGCAGGGTGGCACGGCCGCGCGCATCTTCACCGGCGTGCAGTACACGGTGGGCGGCAAGACGGGTACGGCGCAGGTGGTGGGCATCAAGAAAAACGAGAAGTACAATGCCAAGCTGCTGGCCGAACGCCTGCGCGACAACGCCCTGTTTACGGCCTTTGCGCCGGCCGACAAGCCGCGCATCGCGATTGCCATCGTGGTGGAAAACGCGGGCTTCGGCGCCGGCGTGGCCGCGCCGATCGCGCGCAAGGCGCTCGACTACTATCTGCTGGGCAAGCGCCCGAGCGACAAGGAAAAGGACACCACCAAGGTGCCCAAGGAAGATGTCGACGAAGTGCGCACCCTGGAAGAAATCACTGACGAGCAGGCCGCCCCGGCGGTACCTGCCAGGCAATAAGGAAGCACATGCCCATTAACGAGAGGCGCTCGCTGTGGCGGCGCGCCAAACCCTATCTGGCGGTGTTTGATCCGCCGCTGATGATCATCATCCTGATGCTGCTCAGCACCAGCCTGCTGACCCTGTATTCGGCCAGCATCGGCATTCCCGGCAAGATCGAAGACCACCTGCGCAACATCCTGCTGTGCTTTTTCGTCATGTGGGTGGCGGCCAATGTCACGCCGCAGATGATGATGCGCATCGCCGTGCCCGCATACACGGTATCGGTGATCTTGCTGGTGGCCGTGGCGCTGTTCGGCACCATCAAGCTCGGTGCGCGGCGCTGGCTGCATATCGGCGTGATCGACATCCAGCCGTCCGAATTCCTGAAGATCGCCACGCCGCTGATGCTGGCCTGGTTCTTCCAGCATAATGCGGGCGCCCTGCGCTGGAAATCGTTCCTGATGGCGGCCGTGCTGCTGCTGGTGCCCGTCTACCTGATCGCGCGCCAGCCCGACCTGGGCACGGCGCTGCTGGTGGTGGCGGCCGGCTTTACCGTCATCTTCCTGGCCGGCCTGTCGTGGAAGGTGCTGGCCGGCTTGCTGATCACCTTTGTTGCCTGCCTGCCCATCGCCTGGTCGCACCTGCATGATTACCAGCGCGACCGCGTGATGATGCTGATCGACCCGACCAAAGACCCGTTGGGTAAGGGCTTCCATATCATCCAGTCAATCATCGCCATCGGTTCCGGCGGCATGACGGGCAAGGGCTGGACGCACGGCACGCAAGCCCACCTGGAGTTTGTTCCGGAACGCACGACCGATTTTATTTTTGCCGTATATTCCGAGGAATTCGGCCTGGTCGGTAACTTGATCCTGATGCTGATGTATTTGCTGCTGGTGGGACGGGGGCTGATGATCGCCGCCAACGCCCCCAGTTTTTTCACTCGCCTGCTGGCAGGAGCGATCACTATGATTTTCTTTACTTACGCCTTTGTTAACATGGGCATGGTCAGCGGCATCGTGCCGGTGGTCGGCGTTCCCCTTCCATTCCTCAGCTATGGCGGCACCGCGCTGCTGACTCTGGGTGTGGCCACCGGTATCCTGATGAGCATTCAGCGCCATCGCAAGCTGGTGCAGACCTGATGCGCGCGCCTTTCGATACCTTCGCCACGCGCGGGCCGAATGTTGCCACACTGCTGACGGTCTTGCTGACCCTGGCCGCCTGCGGCACCACGCCGCAAAAGCCCGCATCGCATAATGTGCCGCTGCCGTCCGGCGGCAAGGTCAAGATGCCCGTGCGCCAGGATCCCACCTTGCCGGCATTGCCGGCGGCCGGCTCCGGGCGCGGCGGCTACTACAAGGATGACGGCCCGGGCGACAATCCGCCAGCCAACCTGCGCGACGTGCCCGACGCGGAAGTGCGCAACGAGCCGTATTCGACGCGCTCGAACCGCCCGTATGTCGTGTTCGGCAAGACGTACACGCCGATCACCGATAACGAACCATTCAAGCAAAAGGGCACGGGCACCTGGTATGGCAAGAAATTCCATGGCCAGCGCACTTCGTCGGGCGAAATCTACGATATGTACAAGATGACGGCAGCCCATCCGACCTTGCCGATTCCGTCGTATGCGCGCGTGACGAGCATCGACAGCGGCGAGCAGGTGATCGTGCGCATCAACGACCGCGGTCCCTTCCACGCCACGCGCGTCATCGACGTGTCCTACACGGCGGCGCTGAAACTGGGTTTCCTCGGCAAGGGCAGCCACCAGGTGGTGGTCGAACGGCTGCTGCCAGCCGATATCGACGCCATCCTTGCGGCTAGAGCGGCGCCGAAGCCCGTGCCTTCCGTGGTCGCTATCTCCATCGATACGCCCGTGGAAACGGGCGCCGTGGTGCAGCCGGAAGTGTCGACGCAAATGCCGCCCGTCGATGCGACGGTGGCCATGCCTGCGCCGGCGGCGCTGGCCAGCGGCTTTTATTTGCAGCTGGGCGCCTATTCGCGCGCCGACAATGCGGAATCGGGACGTTCGCGCCTGGCGCCGTATGCGGCAGCTTTGGGCACCCTGGGCGTGGTGCAGGCCGGTAACCTGTTTCGCCTGTACGGCGGACCGTTTTCCAGCCGTGCCGAGGCGGCACGCGCGGCGGCAAATTTGCCTGAGTCGACGGGCATCAAGCCCATCGTCATCGAAAGATAAGCGTAGGTCGGATTAGGCGCAAAGCGCCGTAATCCGACGCGATTGTCAGGTGTCATTTACAAGAGCGCAGTTCCTGCTCTTCGAACTGTTTCGTGATCTCGGCCAGTCGCGCGCGCGTGGCGGCGTCGAGGTCGCGGAACTGGTAGGCCAGTTGCTTGCTGGCGCTGTAGCGCGGCGCGACGCGGGCGCTGTGCACGCCCTGTTTGTTGAGCGATGCCAGCTGGCTTTGCGCGCTGGTTTCCGACTTGAATACGCCCAGTGAAATGCCCCAGCGTAGCGGACTGCTTTCGTTCATGATGAAGTAGTTCGTCACGCCCAGCTGCTTCAATTCGCCGGCCTTGCGGTCGGCGCCTTCCTTGCTGCCCTGCGGCGGGATATACACCATGTAGCTGGAAATTTCCTGGCCGGCCACGTTGCGGCGCGACTGGCGGTCGCCCAGGTCCAGCACCGCCACTTGCGCCTCGAAGCGGCGCCCGTCAGCCAGCAGGAAATTGCCCACTTCCGTACAGGCATACGATGGTGTTGGCGCAGGTACGGTCGCCGCCGGCGTCGCGTCCTCTTCGGCGGCGGGCGCCGTGGCCTGCTCCTGCGTCAACAAGGTGAGCTTGGCCGCCTGCAGCTGGTTTTTCAGGCGCGCAGGTTCGCGCGTCTCGCTGCGAAAACTGCCCAGATAACCCTGGCCGATGGCCAGCACCAGCAGGTTGACGCCGGCCAGCAGCCAGAAGACGAATTTCAGCATACGTGGTTTCCTTGTGTTCCTGCGGCCCCGGCGCGCGCGGCCGCCTGCAGGCCGAGCATGACAATATTGTCCACCAACTGCAGCGGCACCGCCAGCGCCAGGGCCGGTGCGATGCGCACTGCGGCACCGCCCGACAGCAGGCAGGCGCTGGCGCCGTGCATGCGCACGGCCCGTTCGATGGCGCCCGCCTGGGCCGCCAGGCAGCCGGAGAGGATGGCGTCGTCCGTGTTGTCGGCAAAGCCGGCCGGCAGCACGGCGTCGCTGGTGATTTGCGGCAGCTGCGCCGTGTTGCGCGCCAGCGAGCTGGCCATCAATCCCAGTCCCGGCAAGATCATCCCGCCGAGGAAAACGCCATCGGCCGTGATGGCGTCGATGGTGGTGGCGGTGCCGCAATTGGCGACGATGACGGGTAGGCCAGGCGCCAGCGCCAGCGCGCCGATGGCGGCGGCAAAGCGGTCGCAGCCCAGCTGCGACGGCACGCGGTAGCCGCTCGTCAGTCCGGCCAGCTGCGGCAGCGACATAAAGTCACGCGGCACTACCGGTAGCATGGCGCGCAGGCGCGTGCCGATGACGGCGCCTGCCACATTCGACAGCAGCGCTTCGTTGATGTCGAGTGTCGCCCACTGCGCGGCCAGCATATCGATCTGCGCATGCGTGACGGCGCCGCTGGCCAGCCAGCCGCCGACGGGACTGCCGGCGGCCACGAGTGCCCATTTGATGCGCGTATTGCCGGCGTCGATCAGCAGTAGCATGCGCTTACTCCCCGGCCAGGCGCAAGGACACGTCGCCGGACATGATTTCCTGCAGGCCGCCATCGGTGCGCAGCAGCAGGCGGCCCAGCTGGTCCACGCCTGCCGCCACGCCTTGCTGCAGCAACTGGCCGTTGTCGAGAATTTTCACGTGCTGGCCTTGCCAGGCGTGGAGCAGGTTCCAGCGTTCTGTGAAAGGCGCAAAACCCGTGTCGTCGAATTCGGCCAGCATGCCGGCCAGGCGGCTCAATAGGGCCGCCAGCAGGGTATTGCGCTCCATCTGCGCCAGCCAGGGCACGGCCGAGACGCTGCGTCCGATCTGCCGTTCCAGCGCATCGGGCATCAGCAGATTGATGCCGCAGCCGATGACGGCCCACACGCCGCCGTCGGCTGCCTGTTGCGTCTCGACGAGGATGCCGGCCAGTTTATGGCTATCCTTGAGCAGGTCGTTCGGCCACTTCAGCTGCACCGGCACGCCCAGCGACGTCATGGTCTCGGCCAGTGCCACGCCGACGGCCAGCGGCAGGCCGACCAGCTGATGCAGCGGTCCCTTGAAGCGCCACGCCAGTGAGAACATCAGGCTGGCGTCCGGCTGCGACACCCAGGGCCGTCCGGCACGTCCCCGTCCGGCCGTCTGCTGGCCGGCGATGCGCAGGGTCGGGCCGGCCAGAGTGGCGCAGCGCGCCAGCAGGTCGGCGTTGGTCGATCCCGTTTCGTCGACCACTTCGATGGCCACGTGGGAGGCGCCCGTGGCGCAATGGGCGGCGATGGCCGCGCTGTTCAAGTCTGAGTGCTTCGTCATGGTGGTCAGTTCAGTTGCGCGCCTTGTGCGGCGCATTGGCGAAGGCCCGGTCGTAGACGGCATTGGGCAGCGCGCGCAGCAGCTTGGCGACGACGCCCATCTGCCACGGGATCACGCGGTAGCTGTCGCCGTCGGCGATGGCGCGCGCGGCGCGCACGGCGAATTTTTCGGCCGGCATCAGGAAGGGCATGCGGTAGGCATTGTGGCGCGTCATCGGCGTGTCGATGTAGCCGGGCGTGATGGTGACGACCTTGACGCCCGCCGGTTTGAGTTCCAGGCGCAGCGATTCGCAGTAGCTGATGACGGCCGCCTTCGAGGCGCTGTAGGCTTCGGCGCCAGGCAGGCCGCGGATGCCGGCCACGCTGCCGATGCCTACCAGGCGCCCGCTGCCCTGGTTTTTCATGGCGGCGATGAAGGGCGCGAAGGTGGCGACGGTGGCCGTGACGTTGATGGCGATGAGGCGCGCGAAGGCGTCGAGGTCTTCTGCGTGTTCGCTCAAGGTACCGTAGGACACGCCGGCGCTGGCGATAACGACGTCGATACCGCCGGCATGGGCGATGAAGTCATCGGCCGCGCTTTTCAGGGCGGCGTGGTCGCACACATCGACGGCGTAGGCGCGGTGGCGTTCAGGGTGGGGCAGG
Organism: Janthinobacterium leeuwenhoeki; assembly: GCF_051380795.1. NCBI lineage: Bacteria > Pseudomonadati > Pseudomonadota > Betaproteobacteria > Burkholderiales > Oxalobacteraceae > Janthinobacterium > Janthinobacterium leeuwenhoeki. The sequence goes on along the minus strand of NZ_JBNYXT010000047.1, from coordinate 19,276 downwards.
GAGGCGATCAGTTGCTGCAGGGTGTCGCCGCGGCGGGCCAGCAAGCCCAGTTGGGCACCCTGGCGCGCGTACTGCAGCGCCAGGGCGGCACCCAGTCCACTCGACGCGCCCGTGATGAAAACGCGATGCATCAGGCGATGCCCGGGCGCGCCAGGGAAGTGGCCATGCTTATTTCTTTTCCGCTTTGGCTTTCGCGACCAGCACGTCCATCACGCTGAGCGCCTGGGCGTTCAGCTGCTCTTCGTTCTTGGCCGACTTGCTGCCCTGGTCGGCTTGCGAAGGCGAGGTGATGTAGCGGCCATCGATGGCGATCATGGGCCAGAACGTGACGTTATAGCCCTGCATCATGGCGTCCGCGCGGCGCACGCGGGCCGAGATCCCCATCGAACGGTAGGTGTCGATGAATTTCTGGCGCTCCACGCCCTGCCTGGCGACGAAGTCGAAGACGGCATCGTCAGTGTTCAGGCGGTTGCGTTCCACGTGCATGGCGTGAAAGACGCTGGTGTGCAGCTTGTCGAGCAGGCCCATGGCTTGCAGGGTGAAGAACAGCCGCTGCTGCGGCGCCACGCTCTCATCGCGCGACACGTGCACGCGCTTGAAGACGATGTTGTCGCCCTGTTTCTTGACCCAGGCCGCCAGTTGCGGTTCGAGCACGTTGCAATGCGGGCAGTAATAGGCGAAGAATTCCGTCACTTCGATTTTCTTGCCCGATTCCGTCGCCTGCGGCGTGGCCAGGGTTTCGTATTCGACGCCGTTCTTCGGCTCGGCCGGCGAGGCCGATGCGCCCATGGCGGCGCTGCACAGGGCGGCGGCAAACAGGATTTTCTTCAGAAAACGCATGCTGGTTCCTTATTTTTGGTTGCGCACGACGGCGACATCGATGCCGTTTTCAGACAGTTTGGTGCGCGCGCGGTTCATCGCTTCGAGCTGGTTGAACGGCCCGATGCGCACGCGGTGCAGAACGCCGGCGTCGGTGCTGCGGTCGCTGATGGCCGCTTCGAAGCCGAGCAGCGCCAGTTTGCCGCGCGTGCTTTCAGCGTCCGACATGTCATGGAAGGCGCCAGCCTGCAGATAATAAATCCATTTGTCGCTGGCTGCATCGGCCTTCGCTTGCGGCGCGGGCGCTGCTGGTGCTGCCGCTGGCGTTTTCGGCGCCGGCTTGTCCTTCAATGTACCGATCAATTCCTGCAGCGCGTCCGGCGGCGGCGCCTTCGGCTGCTGCGCGGTGGCGGGCGCGGGCGCCGGTGCGGCCGGCTGCGTCGGCGTGACGATCTCGCGTGGCTCCTTGGAGAAGTCGCGCGCCGCTTCCTTGGCCGCTTCCTTGTTGCCGTACATCGGCTTGTTCGGGTCGGCGATCTGGCCGGCTGTCGGTTCGGTCGATTTGCCGGCCTTGCCCGATTTGTCCGTGAAGGGCGAGGCGCCCTTGGTGATCACCAGGGCAACCACCACGGCGATGCCCAGGCCGATGACCAGGCCGATGATGATGCCGACCAGGGTATTGCCCTGCTGGCGCCGGGTCGAAGAGAAACGGGAAGCATGATTCATTGACGGTTTGACCTTCGCGATTACATTTTGTTTGGCGCGGACACGCCGATCAGTGCCAGACCGTTGCGCAGTACCTGGCGCGCGGCGATGACGAGGGCCAGACGGGCCATCTTGACGGCTTCGTCCTCGACCAGCACTTTTTCGGCGAAGTAGAAGCTGTGCAGGTTGGCGGCCAGGTCGCGCAGGTAGAAGGCGACTTGATGCGGTCCCAGTTCCGCTTGCGCGCGCGCCAGCATTTCAGGGTAGGCGGCCAGGGTCGCCAGCAGGGTCGCTTCGGTCGGCGCCGTCAGGGGAGATAAATCAACGCCGGCGACCGTGCTGGCATCGCCGCCCCAGTTTTCCAGGATGCGGCAGATGCGCGCATGCGCGTACTGCACGTAATAGACCGGGTTTTCATCGGTGGTTTTCAGCGCCACGTCGACGTCGAAGACGAATTCCGTGTCGGCCTTGCGCGAGATCAGGAAGAAGCGCACGGCGTCGCGGCCTTTGGCGATGTCGCCGCCGCCCGACCATTCGATCAGGTCGCGCACGGTCACGTAGGAGCCGGCGCGCTTCGAAATCTTGACTTCTTCGCCGTCCTTCATGACGGTGACCATCTTGTGCAGCACGTAGTCGGGGTAGCCTTGCGGGATACCCATGTCGACCGCCTGCAGGCCGGCGCGCACGCGCGCGATGGTGCCGTGGTGGTCGCTGCCCTGGATATTGATGGCCTGTACGAAGCCGCGCTGCCATTTCACCAGGTGATACGCCACGTCCGGCACGAAATATGTGTAGGTGCCGTCCGTCTTGCGCATGACGCGGTCCTTGTCGTCGCCGAAGTCGGTGGTGCGCAGCCACAGCGCGCCATCCTGCTCGTAGGTGTGGCCCGCCTTGATCAAGGTTTCGACCGCGCTATTGACCTTGCCGTCCGCGTACAGCGACGATTCCAGGTAGTAATTGTCGAACTTCACGCCGAAGGCCTGCAAGTCGATATCCTGCTCGTTGCGCAGGTAGGTGACGGCAAACGGGCGGATCGAATCGATGTCTTCCACGTTGCCGTTGGCTGTCGCTGGCATGCCATCGCTGGCCGAGACGGTCTTGCCGGCCTTGAAGTCGTTGGCGATATCGGCGATGTAGTCGCCGTTGTAGGCGGACTCCGGCCATTCGGCGTCGCCCGGCTTGACGCCGCGCGCGCGCGCCTGCACGGAATTGGCCAGGGTCTGGATCTGCACGCCCGCGTCGTTATAGTAGAACTCGCGCGTCACTTGGTAGCCTTGCGCGTCGAACAGCGAGGACAGGGCGTCGCCCAGGGCGGCCTGGCGGCCGTGGCCCACGTGCAGCGGACCGGTCGGGTTGGCCGAGACGAATTCCAGGATGACCTGCTTGCCGGCGCCTGCCGTGCTGCGGCCATAGCTGTCGGCCTCGCTCAAGATGGTTTTTACCACGGCTTGCTTGGCGGCGGCGGACACGCGCACGTTGATGAAGCCGGGACCGGCGATTTCCACTGCCTCGACCAGACCCTTGCCGGCGGGATTGGCCAGCACGGCGCTGACGATGGTTTGCGCCAGTTCGCGGGGATTCTGTTTCAGCTGCTTGGCCAGCTGCATGGCAATATTGCAGGCGACGTCGCCATGCGATGCATCGCGTGGTCGCTCGAGCACCACGGTAGGCGCAAGCGAAGTGCCGGCCAGGACGGGAGCGAGGGCGGCCTGGAACAGGGCGATGATTTCTTGTTTCTGTTGGGCGAGCATGAGCAGGATGGCGGCGGAACCGCGTTAAGAATGAATAGAATGAATCAAAAAGCAAAACGGACGGCAAGTATTCAAGCCGCCCAGACTGCGTTAATTATACTGGTTTGCCGGCGGGAACAATACGCTTGCCGGCAAGGTCCCCGTGCCGGCGCATTTCACGATATTATCAGGACAACATGCCCATGTTGGTGCATGAAAACATCAGCATGGCGCATTCTGCTTGTATATATGCAGTTTTTTGCTGCAATTTACAGGTATCGCTGCAATCGCTTGGGCCAGAGGGCGCCACAAACGCTACAATCGACCCTTTATTGATGACGCGCGGCCGCGACTTTGCCACCATGCAGCCCGCCGCGCGCAGCCACACCGGATAACTATGAACAAGCGCCCCACGCTGAAATTGAAAACCAAGCCGGCGCCAGGCCAGGCGCCTGCCGCACCGAAATTGCGTCCCAGCTACCATCCCGACCTGAAGCCGGTCTTGCAGCCAGGCTTCCAACCCGATTTGCGCGCCGACTCGCTGGCGTTTTGCCTGCTGGGCGCGGCCAATGCCGTGGCGCAAGTGCGCACCGGCACGGCGCTGCCGCAGGCGCTGGCCAAGGTGTTTGCGCAATCGAACGCCAGCCCGCAGGCGCGCGGCGCCATCCAGGATATTTCCTATCGCACCATGCGCCAGCTGGGCCGCAGCGAAACCCTGGTCGGCCTGATGACGTCGAAGGCGCCCGAGCCGCCGATGCTGGCCGCGCTGCTGTGCTGCGCGCTGTCGCTGATGTCGGCCGAGCCGGGCGAACAGCCGTACGAAGAATTCACGGTGGTCGATCAGGCCGTCACGGTCGCCACCTCGCACCCTGACCTGGCGCACGCCAAGGGCATGGTGAATGCCGTCTTGCGCCGTTTCTTGCGCGAACGCAAATCCTTGCTGGAAGCGGCCCTGCAGCAACCGTTGGCGCAATGGAACTATCCGCAGTGGTGGATCGACTCGCTGCGTCTCGCCTATCCGCGCGACTGGCAAGCCATTCTGACGGCCGGCAATGCCGTGCCGCCGCTGACCTTGCGTGTGAATCGCCGCAAGAGCACGGTTGTAGCGTATCTGGCCGTGCTGGCCGAGGCGGGTATTGCCGCGCGCCAGGTAGGACCATTTGCCGTGCGCCTGGACAAGCCGATCGGCGTGGCGCTGATTCCCGGCTTCGAGCAGGGCGTCGTTTCCGTGCAAGATGCCGGCGCGCAATTGGCCGCGCCGTTGCTGGATTTGCAGGATGGCATGCGCGTGCTGGACGCCTGCGCGGCGCCCGGCGGCAAGACGTGCCACATCCTGGAGCTGGCCGACGTGCAAGTGACGGCCATCGATGCGGACGCCAAACGCCTGCCGCGCATCGCGGAAAACCTTGAGCGCCTGGGCCTGGACGCTACCCTGAAGGCGCAGGATGCGCAATCGAGCGCGTGGTGGGACGGCCAGCAGTACGACCGCATCCTGGCCGATGTGCCGTGCACGGCCTCGGGCATCGTGCGCCGTCATCCCGATATCCGCTGGTTGCGCCGCAAGGGCGACGCGTTCCAACTTGCAACACTTTCCTCCAAAATTCTGGACAACCTGTGGCAGATGCTGCGCCCCGATGGTAAATTGCTATTCGTGACATGTTCATTGTGGCCGCAAGAGTCCGAGGCACAGGCGGCGGCATTTGCGGTACGCAATAATGCGACCCGATTGACAGCGCCTGGCCAGCTGTTGCCGACTGGCAGCGCGGAGCAGGACCATGACGGTTTGTTCTATGCGCTATTCCAAAAAAATGCGGCTTGAGCGATTCGTCGAACCTTTTCCTACGGACTACACCGGCACACTTGTGACAACACGACTCTTCCGACTCCTGGCCCTGCTGCTGATGCTGGCATGCACCATGCCACGCGCGCATGCCGCCGACATGGTCGAGATCACCCGTGCCTACATCGAGTCGGGCGAAGAGGGCTACAAGCTGGCTGCCACGTATTCCTTCGAGCTCAATCACGACCTCGATGATGCGGTGCAGCATGGCGTGCCGCTGTATTTCACGACGGAAATCGAACTGAGCCGGCCCCGCTGGTACTGGTTCGATGAGAAAGCCATCGTGGCGCGCCAGACCAGCAAGCTGTCCTACAACGTGCTCACGCGCCAGTATCATGTGTCGGGCGGTGCCTTGCAGCAAAGCTTCCCCACCCTCGATGACGCGCTGTTCCTGATTCGCCGTCCCAGCCGCTGGCTGGTGGCGCGGCGCGGTGAGCTGAAAGTGGGGCAGACGTATAACGTCACCTTGCGCATGGGCATGGACCGCGACTACCTGCCCAAGCCGATACAGGTCAATGCCTTCAATAACAGCGACTGGCGCCTGGCTTCGAATAAAAAAACTTTCTTGTATACGGCGGAGTAGTGAGTCAAGCATTGCGCTATCTGCTGGTGGTGGGCGGCGGCATTGTCAGTATCCTGCTGTTCCTGCTGGCGTCGGCTTCCGACAATTCCGGCTTCTTCGACCGTTACTACACCTGGCTGCTGGGCCTGAACGCGGCCGTGGCCGTGTCCCTGCTGGCGCTGGTGGGCATTTCCCTGGCGCGCCTGTACGCGCGCTACAAGAGCGGCAAGTTCGGCTCCAAGCTGATGGCCCGCCTGGTGATGCTGTTCGCCATCGTCGGTATCCTGCCGGGCCTGGTGATTTTCGTGGTATCCGTGAGATTTGTCTCCCATTCCATCGAGTCCTGGTTCAACGTCAAGATCGAAGCGGCGCTGGAATCGGGGATTGAGCTGGGCCGCGCCGGCCTCGATGCGGCCCTGGTCGAGCTCAAACACCGGGGCAACAAGGCCGTCGAGGAGCTGGGCGCCGATCCGGTGGCCAGCCCGGCCGTGCTGACCAGCCTGCTGCGCGAAGAGGGCATGCAAAATGTCATGATCGTCAGCGGTGATGGCATGCTGCTGGCCAGCGCCGGGCCGCACAGCGCGGCTGACTTGCCAACGCCGGCCATGCTGGTGAAGGCGGCCCCTCCGGACGGCTATGCCTTCGCGGAAGGGGGGCAGGAGTTGCACGATGATGGCACGGAGTCGGGCGGTGGCGGCTTCCGCGCGGGTACGCCGGCGTCGCTGGAAACGGCGACCAGCCTGCGTCTGCGGGTGCTGGTGGCCGTGCCGGGGCCGTCCGTCTCGCCCCGCTACTTGCAATTGCTGCAATCGGTACCGCCCAAGCTGGCGACGAATGGCGAGGTGCTGCGCGCCGCCTACAGTGAATACAAGGAACGTTTCGTCGCGCGCGTGGGCTTGCGCAAGATGTACATGGAAATTCTCACCCTGACCTTGCTGCTGGCCATTTTCGGCGCCATCGGCAGCGCTTTCCTGATCGCGGGCAACTTGGCTCAGCCCCTGCTGCTGCTGGCCGAAGGCACGCGCGCCGTGGCCGAGGGCGACCTGTCGCCGCGCCCCATCGTCGCCACCAAGGATGAGCTGGGCACCCTGACGCAGTCGTTCAACATCATGACGCGCCAGTTGCTCGATGCGCGCACGGCCGTGGAAAGCAACCGCGCCGCCTTGCAAAACGCCAAGGCCCACCTGGAATCGGTGCTGGCGAACATGTCGGCCGGCGTGATGGTGCTCGACGGCGATTTCAAGCTGGTGACCTGCAATGAATCGGTCGAGCGCATCCTGCAGCATTCGGGCATGAGCATGGTAGGCCAGCCGCTGGCGCATACTGCTGGAATGGAAGAATTTGGCGGCGCCATCATCAGTGCCTTCACGGCGCAAAGCGCGCAATCGGCGTCCGGCCGCAACCAGCAGCGCCTGCACTGGCAGCGCCAGATCGAGATTCCGCGCCGCCTGGGCAGCAGTGCCGACGAGCATGACATTACCTTGCTGGCGCGCGGCTCGCGCCTGCCGCTGGAGTCCGGCAGCGGCTACATCGTCGTGTTCGATGATATTTCCGACGTGATTTCCGCGCAGCGCTCGATCGCCTGGGGCGAGGTGGCGCGCCGCCTGGCGCATGAAATCAAGAATCCGCTCACGCCCATCCAGCTGTCGGCCGAGCGCCTGCAGATGAAGCTGGAAGGCAAGCTGGAGCAGTCCGATGCGGACCTGCTCAACCGCGCCACCAGCACCATCGTCAAGCAGGTCGATGCGATGAAGCGCATGGTCGATGACTTCCGCGACTATGCGCGTACGCCGCCAGCCGTGCTCATGCCGTTGGGCCTGAACGAACTGATTGAAGAGATCCTGAACCTCTACCTGCGCGGCGATGATGGCGACATCATCCACCCACAGCTGGCGCCGAATCTGCCGATGGTGATGGGCGATCCGACCCAGCTGCGCCAGGTGATTCACAACTTGCTGCAGAACGCGCAGGACGCCATGGCCGAGCTGCTGCCGGACTCGCCGCATCCGCGGATTGACGTGAGGACGGAAGCAATTCATTATCGCAGTGCGGACGGCGGCGTGAAAATCGCCGTGCGGCTCGCCATCAGCGACAATGGCCCTGGTTTCGCGCCAAAAATCCTGGCGCGTGCCTTCGAACCTTATGTGACGTCAAAGGCGCGCGGCACGGGATTGGGCCTGGCGATGGTCAAGAAAATTATCGATGAACATGGCGGACGCATCGATATCGAGAACCGGGTCGACGGCAATGGCGCTTCGCTGGTCATTTTGCTGTTAAAGTTAGCTCCCGACACTCCTGCCCAGAATTTCCTGGCGTGAGGGTCTGGTTTAGTATTTAAAACACTAATAAAATCATAGTTGTCCGCCGTGTGCATCTTGTGCGCGACGGCCGGCGAAATGAGGAAGGCAAGACACGAATGGCAAACATACTCGTAGTGGATGATGAAATGGGTATCCGTGAGTTGCTCTCGGAAATTTTGGGCGACGAAGGACATGCTATCCAGCTGGCCGAAAATGCGCAGCAGGCGCGTGAAGCGCGTGCCGCCGGTGCGCCGGATCTGGTATTGCTCGATATCTGGATGCCCGACACCGATGGCGTCACCTTGCTCAAGGAGTGGCAGCGCGACGGCTTGCTGACCATGCCGGTGATCATGATGTCGGGCCACGCCACCATCGATACGGCGGTCGAGGCGACGCGCATCGGTGCCATGAATTTCCTGGAAAAACCGATTGCCCTGCAAAAACTGCTGAAGGCGGTCCAGCAAGGCTTGACGCGGGCACAGGAAACCGTGCGCGCGACTAGCGTGGCGCCGCGTCCCGTGGCACCCGTGGTGGCCGAGGAAAGCAACCATCCCGTGCCCAGCTTTGGCGGCAGCGCGCCGCAACAGCTGATGGTGCGCCCAGGCATCGCCCTACCGGCGGTGGCCGAAGGCCATGGCTACAACTTGTCGTTCGACTTGCCGCTGCGCGAGGCACGCGATGCGTTCGAGCGCATGTATTTCGAACACCACCTGGGCCGCGAAGGCGGCAGCATGACCCGCGTGGCGGAAAAAACGGGCCTCGAACGTACCCATTTGTACCGCAAGCTGAAACAGCTGGGCGTCGAACCGGGCAAGCTGGCCAAGAAAAACCTGTGACGGCAGCCGTGCGGCGTCCGACGCCGCTGACTTTGGTCAGCGGTGGACGCGCCGCCGGGCGCGAGGCGGCTATCGCGCAAGCCTTGTCGCCTGGCCAGCCGGCCGCCGTGATCCTCGAGGGCCTCGCTGACGGCAACGCCATCCTGGCCGACCTGGCCGAGCAAGTTTCCCCTTCTCCATCATTTCCCTTGCAACTGTTGCGCATCGCGCCCGGTTGCCTGTGCTGCAGCGGCAATCTCGTATTGCGTGTAACATTGAATCGTCTGCTGCGCCATCCACCCGCGCGCTTGTTCGTCAGCCTGGCCGACGCCTCGCACATCGAGCAATTGCGCACCTGGCTCACCGCCAGTCCCTACGATGCCCTGCTGGCGCTGCAAGCAGATATAGTGGTTTCCTGACGATTTATCGGCCGACTTAGCGCAAGCGCAGTTTGCATCTCGTTACAACTCTGTAGCCCGCAGGGTGGCATGGCCGCTTGAAATGGCGCCGTGTGTACCCACCTCTGTTCTGACACCGCAGGAGCTTCTCCTGCTTGAGCGAAGGATGCAAAATGAATCTGATCTATAACAGCGAACAATATAGCGTCGTGGAATTCGGCGTCGACGTCGACCTGGAAGCCCTGCGCTTTGGCGGCTATGAAATCGTCGACAAGGGCGGCAAGCGGGAAACGTTTATCGCCGGCATACTTGCGCAAAACTTCCGCCGCGACGTCACGGAATTGATCGCCAGTGAACCCAGCATGGAAGAGATCGATGATTTTTTGGGCAGCTATGATTCCCTCATGAGCCAGCCTGTCCTGTTGCACTAGTCTGATGGCTATCGCCACCATACCAATCCGCCTGACGGCATGGTATGGTGGTTGGGTTACCCTGCTGCAAACAGACCATGTGCCAACTTCTCGGAATGAATTGCAATGTCCCCACGGACATTGTCTTTAGTTTTACCGGCTTCGCCATGCGCGGCGGCCATACCGATACCCACCATGACGGCTGGGGCATCGCCTTTTTCGAGGGCGCCGGCGTGCGTCATTTCGTCGACCACCAGGCGGCCATCGCCTCGCCCGTGGCCGAACTGATCAAACGCTACCCCATCAAGTCGCGCAATGTCATCGCGCACATCCGCAAGGCCACGCAAGGCCAGGTGGCGCTGGAAAACTGCCACCCCTTCGTGCGCGAACTGTGGGGCCGCTACTGGGTCTTCGCCCACAATGGCGATTTGAAGCAATTCCACCCCGTGCTGACGGGCAGTTACCGCCCCGTTGGCTGCACCGACAGCGAGCTGGCTTTCTGCTACCTGCTGCAGGAACTGCACGCGCGCTTTGGCGATGCCCCGCCAGCATTGCCGCAATTGCATGCCGCCCTGGCGGAGTTGTTGCCCAGCATCGCGGCCCACGGCACCTTCAACATGATGCTGTCGAGCGGCGAGGCGCTGTTTGCCCATTGCTCGACCAGCTTGCACTATCTGGTGCGACAACATCCGTTTCCAACTGCTAAACTCTCCGATGAAGACCTGAGCGTGGACTTTTCCCAGGTGACGACGCCCCAGGACCGCGTGGCCGTGATCGTTACCCAGCCGCTGACGACGAATGAACAATGGACGGCGTTTGTGCCCGGTGAATTGAAATTATTTGTCGACGGGATGGTGCAAGACACGCCAGTGGCCTAATTTGTTGACGACAATACGCCGGATTGCTGCCAAAATACCCACAGCGCGGGCGAAATTCAGCTAAAGTATTGTCAATAGTGAACCTTGATGCGGGCGCGGCGCGGCCGGCGTCACTCGACGTGATTGATGAAGAGTTAATGATCGATATTTCCAGCAACGACATCACCCCGAAACCCTTGCGCGTGCGCGAGTTTTATCTGGGGCGACAACCTATCCTTGACCGCAATCAAGCCCTGTTTGGCTATGAGTTGCTTTTCCGCAACGCTCCGGTCGGCCCCGCCAACATTACCAGCGACCTGTCCGCCACGGCGTCCGTCATCGCCCACGCTTCCCAGCTGGGCATGGAAAAGGTCATCGGCGACGCGCTCGGTTTCGTCAACGTCGATGCCGACGTGATCATGAGCGACATCTTCGTTTTCCTGCCGCGTGAAAAAGTCGTGCTGGAAATCGTCGAATCGATGCCCGTCACGCCGGAAGTGCGCGCGCGCATCAGCGAACTGGTGGGCCATGGCTTCACCTTCGCGCTGGAAAACGTCGTGGCCGATACGTCGCAAGTGCAGGAATTATTGCCGCTGGTGCAATATGTAAAAATGGACATGAGCACGGTCGACCCGAAGGTGCTGGCAGCCCTGGCGCCCCGTTTCAAGCAGGAAAACAAGAAACTGGTGGCGGAGAAGGTCGAGACGCGCGAAGAATTCAAGTCGGGCCTGGATCTGGGCTTTGATTATTTCCAGGGCTATTACTTTGCCAAGCCCGCCATCATGACGGGCAAAAAACTGTCGCCGTCGCAACTGGCCGTCATGGAACTGATGACCCTGGTGACCTCCGACGCCGACAACATGGATATCGAGCGCGCCATCAAGCGCGACGTGTCGCTGGCCCTGAACCTGCTGCGCCTGGTCAATACGCCGGCCGTGGGCGCGCGCCAGCGCATCGATTCGCTGAGCCAGGCCGTGACCGTGCTGGGCCGCCGCCAATTGCAGCGCTGGTTGCAAATCATGCTGTATGCGGAACCAAGCAAGCGCGGCCATAGCATGACGCCGCTGCTGATGCTGGCCACCACGCGTGGCCGTTTGCTGGAATTGCTGGCGCATAAACTGCGCCCGAACCACGCCCATTCGGCCGATATCGCCTTTACGGTCGGCATCATGTCGCTGATGGACACCCTGTTCGGCGTGCCGATGTCGGAAATTCTCAGCCAGATCGAAGTGATCGACGAAGTAGCCGAAGCGCTGCTGTCGCGCGAGGGCTTCTATGGCGACCTGCTGCGCCTGGCCGAGTGCATCGAGCGCATCGAAGACATGGAAGGCGAGATCGTGCCAACCCTGCGCGATCTGGCCATGTCGCCGGACGACCTGGTGGAACTGGAAATGGCCGCCTACGAATGGAGCGACAACGTCGTAAGGTATGCGTTGTAGGTAGGATTAGGTGGGGCCGCCGAGGCCCGCAGGGCCGTAATCCGACAACATTGTTGGCACTGACCGGTGTTGTCGGATTACGCGCAAGCGCTAATCCGACCTACCCGCTGTCGTAGCATCCCTTAAAAAGCCCCGCACGGCGTCGCCGTGGCGGGGTTTTTTCTTAGGCTGCGGCGCCGGGCCAGTGCTTGTGCAGCTCGCGGTCGGTACGCAATCTCCACAGGGCTAGCACGACGACGACGGTAGCGACGAGCAACGCGTTCCACCTGACGACGCGCTGTTCGGTTAGTGCGCTTCGGCGCGCGATAAGTTCCGCGCGCCTTGTACATATATCATGACAGATTCGGTGCCAGCCAGCGTTCCACGTCCTCGATATTGGCGCCACGGCGCTTGGCCATGTCTTCCACCTGGTCCATGCCGATCTTGCCGACGACGAAGTATTTCGACTCCGGATGGGCAAAATAGAAGCCGGACACGGCCGCGCCGGGGAACATGGCATACGATTCGGTCAGCTGCATGCCGATTTCCCCGGCCTGCATGACCTCGAACATCTCTTTCTTGACCGTGTGCTCGGGGCAGGCAGGGTAGCCGGGCGCGGGGCGGATGCCCACGTATTTCTCGCCGATCATGTCGTCATTGCTCAAGTGCTCGTCTGGCACATAACCCCACAAATCCTTGCGCACGCGCTCGTGCAGGTATTCGGCAAACGCCTCGGCCAGGCGGTCCGCCAGCGATTTGAGCATGATGGACGAGTAATCGTCGTGCGCATCTTCGAAGCGTTTTTCGTATTTCTCGATGCCCAGGCCGGAGGTGACGGCGAACATGCCGATGTAATCCTTCACGCCCGATGCCTTCGGCGCAATAAAGTCGGCCAGGCACTGGTTCGGACGCTGCACGCCGTCGACCACGGGTTTCACGCCCTGCTGGCGCATGCCGTAGTAAGTGAACGCCACGCTACTGCGCGTATCGTCCGTGTACACCTCGATATCGTCGTCATTGACGCTGTTGGCCGGCAGCAAGGACACGACGCCATTGGCTGTCAGCCAGCGCCCGTCGATGAGTTTTTTCAGCAGGGCCTGGCCTTCCGCGTATACCTTGGTGGCCGCGTCGCCCACCACCTCATCCGTCAAAATGGCGGGGAAGGGGCCGGCCAGGTCCCAGGTCTGGAAGAACGGGCCCCAGTCGATATAGTTGGCCAGGGTGGCCAGGTCGACATTTTTAAAGACGCGGCGGCCGATGAACTTCGGTTTCACGGGTGTGCAGGCGCCGTCGAAGGGCACGCTCATCTTGTTGGCGCGCGCCTGCGCCAGCGGCAGGATGGGCAGGGCCTTCTTGTTGGCGTGCTGCTCGCGGATGCGCGCGTAATCGAGTTCGATGTCTTCCACGTATTTGTCGCGCTGTTCCGGCGTCAGCAACGATTGCGCCACGGAGACGGAACGCGAGGCGTCCGGCACGTAGATCACGGGGCCTTCGTAGTTGTGGGCGATTTTCACGGCCGTGTGGGCGCGGCTGGTGGTGGCGCCGCCGATCAGCAGGGGGATCTTGAGCATGCGGAAATGTTCATCGCGCTGCATTTCCTTGGCGACATACGCCATTTCTTCCAGCGACGGCGTGATCAGGCCGGACAGGCCGATGATGTCCGCGTTTTCCACCTTGGCGCGCGCGAGGATTTCTGAGCAGGGCACCATCACGCCCATGTTGACCACTTCGAAGTTGTTGCACTGCAGAACGACGGTGACGATATTCTTGCCGATGTCATGCACGTCGCCTTTCACGGTGGCCATGATGATCTTGCCTTTCGGCTTGGCGACGATGCCCGTGCGCTTTTCTTCCAGCAGCTTTTCTTCCTCGATGAATGGAATCAAGTGGGCCACGGCCTGCTTCATGACGCGCGCCGATTTCACCACTTGCGGCAAGAACATTTTACCTTGGCCAAACAGGTCGCCGACCACGTCCATGCCGGCCATCAGCGGGCCCTCGATCACGTGGATGGGGCGTCCGCCATTGTGCAGCAGTTCCTGGCGCGCTTCTTCCGTGTCTTCCACGATGAATTGCGTGATGCCGTGCACCAGCGCATGCGACAGGCGCGCCTGCACGGTGCCTTCGCGCCAGGCCAGGGTTTGCGCCTCGGCCTTGCCGCCCGCCTTCAGGGTGCCGGCAAATTCGATCATGCGCTCGGTCGAGTCTTCGCGGCGGTTCAGCACCACGTCTTCCACGCGCTCGCGCAATTCCGGGTCCAGGTTGTCGTACACGCCCACCATGCCGGCGTTGACGATGCCCATGGTCATGCCGGCCTTGATGGCGTGGTACAGGAAGACGGTATGGATGGCTTCGCGGGCTGGATCGTTGCCGCGGAAACTGAAGGAGACGTTCGACACGCCGCCAGAGATCTTTGCGTACGGCAAGTTTTCCTTGATCCAGCGCGTGGCGTTGATGAAGTCGACGGCGTAGTTGTTGTGCTCTTCGATGCCGGTCGCGACGGCAAAGATGTTCGGATCGAAAATGATGTCTTCCGGCGGGAAGTCCAGCGCATCGATCAACAAGTGATATGCGCGGGCGCAAATCTCGATCTTGCGCTCGAAGGTATCGGCCTGGCCTTTTTCATCGAAGGCCATGACGATCACGGCCGCGCCATAGCGGCGGCACAGCTTCGCCTGGCGCAGGAATTCCTCTTCGCCTTCCTTCATCGAGATGGAATTGACGATGGCCTTGCCCTGCACGCATTTCAGGCCCGCTTCGATGACCGACCACTTCGACGAGTCGACCATGATGGGCACGCGCGAAATATCAGGTTCCGAAGCGATCAGGTTCAAAAAGCGCGTCATGGCGGCCAGCGAATCGAGCATGGCCTCGTCCATGTTGATATCGATCACTTGCGCGCCGTTTTCCACCTGCTGGCGCGCCACCGACAAGGCTTCGTCGTATTGCTCGTTGAGAATCATGCGCGCGAACGCTTTCGACCCCGTGACGTTGGTGCGCTCACCCACGTTGACGAACAGCGATTCTTCATTGACGACGAACGGTTCCAGGCCGGCCAGGCGCAAGTCGTGCGACGGGGCCGGCACGCTGCGCGGCGTGTTTTTCGACAGCAATTCGCCGATGGCGGCGATGTGTTCGGGCGTGGTGCCGCAGCAGCCGCCCGCCATGTTCAAAAATCCTGCGTCGGCAAATTCGCGCAGCAGGGCGGATGTGTCGGCTGGCAACTCGTCAAAGCCCGTGTCGCTCATGGGATTGGGCAAGCCCGCGTTCGGGTAGATACAGACGAAGGTGTCGGCGATCTTGGCCAGCTCTTCCGCGTATGGACGCATCAGGGCGGCGCCCAGCGCGCAGTTCAGGCCGATGGTCAGCGGTTTCGCGTGGCGCACGGAATTCCAGAAGGCGGGCACGGTCTGGCCCGACAAAATGCGTCCCGAGGCGTCCGTGACGGTGCCGGAAATCATCAGCGGCAGGCGCACGACGTCCGGATTCTGCTCGTAGAACAGGTCGATGGCGAACAGGGCCGCCTTGCAATTCAGAGTATCGAAAATGGTTTCCACCAGCAACACGTCGGCGCCGCCTTCCACCAGGCCCTGCGTCTGCTGCAGGTAGGCGGCCACCAGTTGGTCGAAACTGACGTTGCGCGCGGCCGGGTCGTTGACGTCGGGCGAGATCGACGCCGTCTTCGGCGTGGGGCCCAGGGCGCCGGCGACGAAGCGCGGCTTGTCCGGGGTGGAATACTTGTCGCAGGCGGCGCGCGCCAGTTTGGCCGCCTGCACGTTCATTTCATAGGCCAGGTGGGCCATGTGGTAATCGTCTTGCGCGATCGTCGTGGCGCCGAAGGTATTCGTTTCGATCAGGTCGGCGCCGGCTGCCAGGTAGCGCTCGTGGATTTCCTGGATGATGTGCGGCTGCGTCAGGGTCAGCAGTTCGTTATTGCCCTTGACGAACAGTTCGCGCGCGCCACTGTCGGCCGGCGCGGCGAAATCGATGAAGCGGCCGGCGGGACCGCCGCGGTAGGCTTCTTCGTCGAGCTTGTATTGCTGGATGATCGTGCCCATGGCGCCGTCGAGAATCATGATCCGCTGCGCCAGAATGGCGCGCAAGGTGGCTTCGGTCGGGGACATGGCGGGGATCACGGTATCGTTCATTTCATGCTTTCAATAGGCAAACGGGCGGCGGCGCGGCGACAAGACAAGTACGAGGCGGCTGCGGGCCAGCAGGATCAGCTGACGGAGAGTGCCGGCCGGGTAGGGCGGGCAGAAGGTGGCAATCGCCTGATATCACCGGGTCTAAAATTATACGGCATCAGGCTGCTTTGGCTTTAAGCAAAAGCGGCCGTTCGCCGCACGGCCGGCCTTCTTGCAACACATCGCCTTCCGCTACGCCTGCTTCTGAAATGACATTTCTGAAAATCTTACTCAAAACGTTAATTCTTCCGCCAAAGTTGGCGGGAAGGTATGCCTTCTAGGCTGTGGAAAAATTTCCACATTATTTATGCGCTATCAGCCTATTTTTAATGAATTGAATGGCAATAGCTGCAAAGGAAAATAAATTCGATTTCAGCCAGTGCAGAGTGAGAGGAATAATGCTCTGAATAAATTTTGCCAAACAGATATTTTCATTATTATCAAAACCAATTGAATCAAAAGCATTAATAGTTGTTATTGGGAATCAAATTAGCCGATAATATTGGTTCCTGGAAATTAAATTCTCACCAAAAGTCACCAATATGTCACATTTATCTTGTGTCCTCCCCGGCATCGCGCTGCACAAACATGGTTGCCAGCCATGAAAAACCATCTGCTTGTCGCATTGTTTGTCATGCTGGGCTTGTCCGCTTGCGGCGGGGGAGGCGGTGGCGGTGGCGACACGGTGGTGGCGACCACTTCGGGTACTCCCGTCCTGACTCCTGCCGTGACGGCCGTCTCGGCGGCGAATGTCGTCGTGGGCGGCAGCCTGGTGGTGACGGGCACGAATCTGAGCCGCGTCACGGCCTTCCAGGTGGCCGGCGTGACCGTTGCCACCAGTGCCGCCAGCGAGACCAGCGTGACCCTGGCCATGCCTGGCGTGCCCGTCACGGGCGCCTTGAGCCTGGTCAGCGCCGGTGGCACGGTGGCCACCAGCTATAACGTCAATGTGTATCTGCCATTGAGCGTGGGCAGCGTCGCACCGGCGACGGGCGGTGTCGGTTCCAGCGTGACGATCACGGGTGGCGGCATGGGCGCCGTGACGGCGGTGCAGTTTGGCATTGGCGCGGCGGCAACGCCACAAAGCCAGACGGCCAGCAGCGTGACCGTGGTGGTGCCTGCGGGCGCGGCGACAGGCGCGCTGACGGTGCGCGGTCCCTACAACGATGTGATCAGCAGCGACGCGTACACGGTCTTGGCCAGCGTGGCGGTGACGTCGATCACGTCGGCCGTCAACGGCGCGGCCTTGTCGGTGACGGTGCAGGGCAGCAATCTCGATCAGGTCAGCTCGGCTTCGGTGGGCAATACGCCGGCCGTCATCGTCAGCGCCAGTGCCAGCCAGCTGCTGCTGTCTGCGCCAGCGGCGGCAACGGGCAACGTGATGCTGTCGGCCGCTTCGCGCATCGCCGTCAATGCGGGCACGGTGTCGGCCTTTACCCTGGGCAGCATTGATTTCGCGCAAGTGCTGAATTTGAACGCCAGCAATACGGCCTTGCGCCTGACGCGCGGCAAGCCGGCCGCCGTGCGCGTGTCCGTGCTGGCCACGCAGGCGGGCCAGGCCAGCCCGGCAGTCACACTGAATGCGACCGCCGCCAATGGCAGCAACCTGGGCAGCATCGCGATGACGGGGCCGGCGCTCTTGCCGACGACGAAGAACGACGACAGTTTCAATGGCAACTTCAGTGCCGTCTTGCCCTCCGGGTGGATCTTGCCCGGCGTGCGCGTGCGCGTGACGGCCGTCGGCAATGACGGCGTGCAAGTAAGCCAGGAAGCGGCGCCCGTGGTGGCCAGCCTGGCCAGAATCCGTCTGGTGCTCGTGCCCTTGAGCACCGATGATGGTGTAGCGCAACTGCCTGACGCCGAGGTGATCCGTGCCGCGCTGCTGCGCGTGTATCCATATGCGACGGAAAATATCAGCATCACCACGCGCGCTGCGCTGAGCATGCCAGGCAGCAGCACGGCCGACAGCTGGTGGAGCGATACCCTGGGCAAGCTGGAAAGCAAGCGCGCGCTGGAAGACAGCGGCGCCTATTATTATGGTTTCGTGCCGAGAATGTCCTCCAGCCGCGCCGCCGGCCTGGCCTACATCAACCAGCGCAGCAGCGGCAACGACTTTACGTCGGCCATCGGCCTGGATGCCAGGTTCACCAGCATCGCAGCGGTCGATCCATTCGGCAATCAATGGCCGGAATGGCTGACCACGCTCGTGCATGAGCTGGGCCACAACCACTCGTTGCAGCACGTTGCCTGCGGCGGCCCGTCCGGCGCCGTTGCCGACTACCCGTATGCGAATGGTAATCTGGGCCCGCAACCGCTGTACAACAGCAACTATGCGGGCAGCATTGGCCAGCTGAGCAAGGCAGTCTACGGCAGCACGCCGATGAAGGACGTGATGAGCTATTGCAGCGGCGCCTGGTTCTCCGACTACAGCTATGCGCGGGTGCAGCAATTCCTGGAAAAACGCAGCACGCAGGTGACAGGCAGCAATGTGCTGGCCGCCAGCATGTCCGTGGCCGAGAACGGCTATCTGACCATTTCCGGCCGCATCACGGCAAGCGGCGTGGCCTTGCGCCCAGCCGTCGCCTCGTCCACGCGCGTTGGCGCAGCGGCCAGCGGCAGCGGCCAGGCGTATACCTTGCGGATAGTGACGGCGTCAGGAGCGACTATTGACTTGCCCTTCGATGCCGTGACCGTGGCCGACCATGGCGGCAGCGCCATGAGCCACTTCCGCGTCAGCTTCGCCAATCCGGGCGATATCAGCGACGTGAAAGTATTGTCAAAAGGTAAGGCATTGGCCACCCTGGACCGCCCGCTGCGCCGCAGCAAGGCCGCCAACGATGGCAGCTTTGAGGTCAAGCAAAGCGGCGGCCAGCTGGCGCTGGTCTGGGATGCGCAAGCGGAACCGTATGCGGCCGTGCTGCACGTGGCAGCCGATGGCCGCAAGACGGTGGTCGCTAGCGGCTTGACGGGTGGTAATGCCAGCCTCGACGTAAGCGCCTTGCCGGCCGGTGGCCGCTTCGAGGTCAGCCTGTCGTCGTCCGTCCGCGCGCGCCTGATGAACGTCCAGCGCCGCTAAGCCAGCGGGCCGGATGCAACAAGGGCTTGCCGCGGCAAGCCCTTTTTTTATGGTGCGCCCGGCAGGGCGCACTCACTTGGAGGTGAAAGTCCTCTACTCGCCCGACAAGGGGAAGAGTTAGCTGAACGGCAAGGGTGTCGCGGGTGACTGCGAATCTGA
>NZ_JBNYXT010000046.1:0-33792 GCF_051380795.1 Janthinobacterium leeuwenhoeki | reverse complement strand
CGCCAGCGGCGCCACTCGCGCCTCGGCAATGTTCCGCCCGCGTTGTTCGCTGAGAAATTCAGCAAACAGCCACGGGCGGCTTGAAACAAGAGTGTCCGCTATTGACAGTACACCTCACTTCGCGCGCCTTCGGCGCGCGTTTGTGGTTCTAATTAGGTTTCGACTGAGCAAGCTTCTACTGCGCCCAATGCATCAATCCGTGTCCGAATGATGGACCTTTCCCATGGGGCCATGCGCGGCAGCCCTGCGTGCCTTTGGTGCGCGTTCCTGGTTTTAATAAGGTTTCTACTGAGCCAGCTCTACGGCGCCCAATGCATCAGTTCGGTTTGACTGGCGGACCTGACCCCGGTACGTTCTGGCTCTTCCTCCTCTTTGCCAATCTCGGTGTTCGCCGCAAGTAATGCAAGCTACTGCAGCCGGACCTAGCGCGTACCGAGAATGACGTTCAGCGCTTTCGCACTTGGAGCACCTTGTACTGTTTGCATGATTCCGTTTGAATCTTTATAGAAAATTGTTGGTGTGGCGAAGAATCCGAGCTCCTGCATCAGTTTTTTGTTGCCGTCGAGCTTGACGCGGATGTCTGCTGGAACCGTCGCCATGGGCTGAATGCCGCCGCTGGCGTGTTGCTGTTCATGTTGTTTAAGGGCCGCCTGTGGATCTTTTGCGCTCAGGAGCGCGGCCGCCTTGCCAGCGCTGTTTTCCTTGATGATACCGACCATGATGTGGCGTATTTGCACCTTGCCAGCCTTGATCCAGGGGCGGGCATCATTCCAGAATTTATTGCAATACGGGCAGTTTGGATCGGTAAATGTGTAGACGATGCGTTGCGCATCTTTGTTACCGTCCGCAATCCAGCTGCTCTGGCCCAGTTTGCTCCAGTTTTCCTCCGTCATCGGTTTGCTGACCAGCTTCGTCAATGGCCCTTCGGTAAGATTGGCACCCTTGGCATCGAGCATGGTGCCGACGATCGCCTGTTTGCCATCCGGAGTCAGATATATTCCGATCGGCTTCTGCTGCAGCAGGCCAGCATAGCCCTGCACTCCGCCTGGCGCATCAAAACGTCCTACTATCTCGACACCTTGCGTTTCCAGTGCCTTGATCGGCGCCGGCAGGCTGCTCGCGGGTGCGGCCACGGCGATACCGATTGCGGCATACATTGCGGCGGCTAACATGCATGAGTGTTTGCGCATTGTCATTTACTCCTGTTTCTTTAAAGTGGAATGGGATTGTTGGGCAGGCTCCTGCAGCAGCCTCAATTTGTCGGCGAGCGTAGCGGCCGAGAGTTCTCCCATATGGGTAGCGCGCAGCTGGCCGCTAGCGTCATAGAACAAGGTGGTCGGCAAGGCCATTGAACCGACCACCTTGCCAAGCGCTGTATCGCGGTCAAGCACGACATTGGACAGGTCCACGCCGCTATCGCTCAGGTAATGCTCTACGATGTCTTGCGTTTCACCTTGATTGACAAAAGCAAAAGCGGTCCCACCCTGTTCTTTCTGGACATCCTCCAAGAGCGGCATTTCTCGCCGGCAGGGTGGACACCAACTGGCCCACAGATTGACCACCAGCGGTTTGCCGTCGGCCAACCGAGCAAGCTTGGTTTGCTCGTCGGCCAACGTCGTCAGCGCTGTGGCCGGCAGTGCCGCTGGCCCCTTGTTGATCGTAAGACTGGTTCCGAGCAACGCACCATAGGTCAACATCCCTGCGGCCAGCGCGATGCCCAGCGGCTTGCAGCTTGCCGGGGTACGCCAAGCATGCCAGATCGCCACCAGCAAGGCGGCCATGATGCCTGCCCAAGGCGTGAAGCCACCGTCGCGGATGTCGATAATCGACCATGGTGCTGACCGGTAGAGATCGAACCACGCCACGACGAAGGCCAGGCGCGCCGCGAGCAGTGCCGCGATCAGCATGTCGGACAGGATGTGTCCAACGCATTGATTTTTTTGGCGCCGCCCGATAATGTGGCTCACGCTAAACGCGACCAGTACGGCAGCAATCAGCATGGCCTGGTGCATGGGTAGCACCAGCGGCCCTATATTTATCGTCAGCATGATCAGGCTTTGTCCTGCGCGCGCTTGAGGTGTGCGAGGAATTCGTCGGCGCTCAATTCACCGATAATGCGTTCGGCGCGATGTTCCTTGCCGTCCGGGCCGATCAGCAGGATGGTCGGCGCGCCAAAGGCCTGGTATGCACGCAGCATCGCTACGTCATCGGCGTTGTTTGCCGTGATATCGGGACGCAGCAACTGCATGCCGCTCAGGGCCTGTTGCACCCGCGAGTCGGAAAACACGTCGCGCTCTATCGCCTTGCAGGAGACGCACCAGTCGGCGTAAAAATCGACCAGTGTCCACTGTCCGTTGCGGCCTGCCTCGGCGACGCCATCGGCGAGCTGCTGCGGCGTCTTGACGGTCGCAAAGCTCTCCATGAAGTTCCGCTTGCCACTGGCGTTCTCGGTAGCGTTGGCACGGGCGGCGAAAGCCAGCGGTTGCAGCGGGTCGTGTCCCCCGGCCGCAGCGCCCAGAACCATGATGCCGCCCCAAATACCGATGAGTAATGCGATGCAGCGCATCAGCAAGCGGCCGCCGTCAGCGACGAACTGCTGCGCCAACGTGGACAGACTCAGTGCGCATGCCAGCAGCAAGGCACCCCACAGGGCCAATGCGACGGAATCTGGCAATACCCTGGCGCCGAACAGAATGGCCATGCCCAGCAAGATGAAGCCAAAGCAGGCCTTGACGCGGTTCATCCAGTTGCCTGGTCGAGGCAGGAGTTTCGCGCCAACGGTGCCCACCAACAGCAGGGGTACGCCCATGCCCAGGCCCATGAACAACAAGGCCAGACCGCCACTCAGGACGTTCCCAGTGTCGCCGATGTATAGCAGGGCTCCAGCCAGCGGTGCCGTCATGCAGGGTCCAACCAGCAGTGCCGACAGCACACCCATCGCGCCAGCACCAAGCACGGTGCCGCCGCGCTGACCCTGGCTGGCTTGATCCAGCCGATTGCGCAGGAAAGACGGCAGCTGTAGCTCGTAGAAGCCAAACATTGCCATTGCCAGCGCGACAAAGATCGCGCCAAACACGCCGAGTACCCATGGATTTTGCAGCATCGCCTGCAAGTTGGCGCCAGCCAGCGCTGCGGCCGCGCCAAACACGGCATAGGTCAACGCCATCGGCAACACAAAGGCCAGCGACAGGATAAAGCCGCGCTTCGGGCCGGCGCCGCTGCCAGCGATCAGGCTGGACAGGATGGGAATCATCGGCAGCACGCAAGGGGTAAACGTCATCAGCAAGCCCAGGCCGAAGAACACCACCAGCATCCAGGCCAAGTTTGACTGTGACAAGCGATCCGCCATGCTCTGGTCCTCGCCGCGGACCTCGGTTGACGCACCGGCAGCATTGTTGTCGGTCGCAAGCGATGATGATGCCTTACGCAATTCGATGGTCTGGCTTTGTGGCGGGTAGCACAGGCCAGCGTCGGCGCAGCCTTGCCAGCCCACTGTCAAGGCACTTGCACCAGCGGCGTTGACGATCAGCTCGACGCTATCGTGGTAGACCTCGCTTTCGCCGAAGAATTCATCGGTCTTCATTGTCCCTGCCGGATAGTCGATGGGCAGGGCGCTTTCGGCTGGCTGCGCTTCGACCTTCAATTGTTTGCGATACAGGTAGTAGCCCTCGCTGATTTGCCAGGTCAAGCGAACCCGTCCCTGATCCTCGTGGGTGACGCTGAACTTGAACGCTTGCTCCGGGGGGAGAAAATTACTCTCGGCATGCGCGGGCATCCCAAGCAGTAGGGGCAATAAAAACACCCATAGGTATCGCAGAATACGTGACATAGGTAGCTCCGAAAAAGATAGGTTTCCATCCTGTCTCATGCAGGTTAAGGCTACGTTAACAATGCGATAATCTAATGCTGAAAAAATGGATGGCATGGAGGAACACAATGCGAGTATTACTGGTAGAAGATGATGAACTGATCGCCCATGGCATTCTGGCCGGCTTGCGTGCGCATGGCTTGACAGCCGACGGCGTGACCAGCGCTGCGCAGGCCGAAGCCGCGTTGGCTACCCTGCACTGTGACGTCGTCATTCTGGATCTTGGTTTGCCTGATGAAGATGGAATGCGCCTGTTGCCGCGCCTGCGTGCGGCTGGCATGGCGCTTCCGGTACTGGTGTTAAGCGCCCGGGACGCGGTCGAGGATCGGGTGGCTGGCCTGCGTGCCGGTGCCGATGATTACTTGCTCAAGCCGTTCGATCTCGACGAACTGGTGGCGCGCCTGCACGCGCTACTGCGGCGCGCTGCCGGCCGCAGCGTTGACATCATCGAACGCGGGCCTTTGCGCATGGACCCCAGCAACGGCGAAGTCCATCTCAACGGCCAATTGGTCGATTTGTCGCGACGCGAGCTGGCATTGCTGGCAGCGTTACTGCACGCTAGCGGACGCATTCTGAGTGCTGATCAGTTGAAGGATAGTCTCTACCATTTCAATGAAGAGATTGAAAGTAACGCCCTCAGCGTGCATGTCCATCATCTGCGGCGCAAGCTCGGCACAGACCTGATCGAAACCGTACGCGGCCTTGGCTACAAGATTTCCATGGTGAATCAATGAGCTTGCGACTGCGGCTGTTGTTGCTCATCGGGATTTCGCTGAGCCTGTTGTGGGGAGCCGTGGCGATATGGATGTTGCGCAGTCTGGACGACGAAGTACACCACACGCTGGACCAGCGGCTGGCGATGTCGGCGCAAATGGTCGCCGGACTGATGGCGCAGAATCCCTCCGCCTGGGACGGAGCCGACCGCACGCAGGAGAAATCCGCTTTGACAATGCCATCGATGGCCAAGGGCTTCGATTGCCAAATCACTTCCTTGCGCGGCGATGTGATAGCGCGCACTCCAGGTGTCACAGCGGACGCTGTCGCGATGGGGAAACCCGGCTATTCCGAACGTGTTATCAAGGGTGAACGCTGGCGCAGTTATACGTTTGAAACCGACAGGCTGCGCGTGACCACCGCCGACCGTCTGGCTGAGCGCAATTCGCTGCTGAAAAATGTGGCGATGGCGGCAGTAGTGCCATTTGTCGTTGCCATGATCGGTAGCTTGATCGTTCTGTGGTTTGGTGTGAAAAGTGGCCTGTTGCCGTTGGAGCGGCTGCGGCAGGCACTCGCCAGGCGCACGCCAGATACGATGACGCCGATTCCCGAGAGAGCCATGTCGACCGATCTCATGCCTTTGGTCACCACCCTGAACGCCTTGCTGCAACGGGTGAACGTCACCATCGCTCGTGAGCGCCGCTTCACGAGCGATGCCGCCCATGAACTTCGGACTCCGCTTACTGCCATCAAGACGCATTTGCAAGTGACGCGTATCACGCAGGGCAAGGACGCCGCACTGGCAATGGACTACGCAGAGGAAGGCGTCGCCCGGCTGCAGCGCACACTCGGCCAATTGCTGACGCTTTCGCAAATTGAGGGGCCCTTCTCCTGGGAAGATGGCAACCTTTCTGATGCTGAGGAAGTTGCACGGCTGGCGATCCGTGACGCCAGCACCAGTAGCAATGCGGGAGAACGTATTGTTTTCCACAGCGCTGGCAAGTCGGCACAATTGGCGCTGCCGCAAGCCCTGGCCATTACCGCATTGCGTAATTTGCTTGACAACGCACTACGCCATACGCCGGCAGCGCAAGACATTGTCCTGGAGATGCAGTTGGCCGGGAATACTTGTGCGTTCCGTGTGCTCGATCAAGGAACAGGTCTCAGCGCAGAAGAGTTGGCTATGGTCAAGGAGCGCTTCTGGCGGCGCGGTACCGGTCAGGGAAGTGGCTTGGGCCTGTCGATCGTCGCCGCAATTGCTGAGCGCTTTGGCGGGGCAATAGAACTTAGTCAGCGACCGGGAGGTGGACTGGAGGCGAAATTGACAATACCCACAAAAATTGAAGAAAGCGAGAAGAACTGCGAGTCTTCGTGACTTTTCGTATGCTCATGCTCATCGATTCAATCGCATTCGTGGTGTAAATCACCTTTCGGATTTCCGGCGGGTACAAGGCGTCGATCAGGCGGGCCTGCCAGAGCTTCACATCTTCGCTGACGGCGTCCGTGACGTTGGATATGAGGGGCGGTGGCACCTTGGCGTTGTACATTTCTTCCAAGCGAGGCTGGATCTCCGCAACCTCAGGCCGTGTGCGTAGAGCGAGATGATTTTTTCATCGAAGCTGTTGCCAGAAGGGGTATGTTTTGGGTTTTGTGGAAATTTCAAATTGCCAAAATCTAGGATATATGCGGGTTTTGACCTAGGATTTGAATCCCCCTCTCACGCAAAGTTCAGACGCAAAAAAGCCCACCGAAGCGGGCTCTCTCACTTTACAGCCAAACCAAAATCTCAGAACTGGTTCATGGTGTTGTCTTTACCAGCCGCTTTCAGCGCCGCTTCGCCGCTGAAGTAATCCTTGTGATCATCGCCGATGTCCGAGCCGGACATGTTTTGATGTTTCACGCAGGCGATGCCCTGGCGGATTTCCTTGCGCTGCACGCCGGCCACGTAGCCCAGCATGCCTTGGTCGCCGAAGTATTCCTTGGCCAGGTTGTCGGTCGACAAGGCGGCCGTGTGGTAGGTCGGCAGGGTGATCAGGTGATGGAAGATGCCGGCTTCGCGGGCCGAGTCGGCCTGGAAGGTGCGGATTTTCTCATCGGCCGTGATCGCCAATTCCGTCTGGTCGTATTCCACGCTCATCAACTGGGCGCGTTCGTAGGCGGACACGTCTTTGCCGTCGGCCTTCATGATGTCATACACCTGCTGGCGGAAGTTCAGGGTCCAGTTGAACGATGGGCTGTTGTTGTACACCAGCTTGGCGTTCGGGATGACCTTGCGGATTTCGCTGACCATGCCGCCGATTTGCGCGATATGCGGTTTTTCTGTTTCGATCCACAGCAGGTCGGCGCCGTTTTGCAGCGAGGTGATGCAGTCGAGCACGCAACGCTCTTCGCCGGAACCGGCGCGGAACTGGAACAGGTTGCTCGGCAGGCGTTTTGGACGCAGCAGCTTGCCTTCGCGCTTGAGGATGACGTCGCCATTGCCCAGCGCGTCGGCCGACACTTCTTCGCAGTCGAGGAAGGAGTTGTATTGGTCGCCCAGGTCGCCTGGCTCATTGGTGACGGCGATCTGCTTGGTCAGGCCGGCGCCCAGCGAATCGGTGCGGGCGACGATGATGCCGTCGTCCACGCCCAGTTCCAGGAAGGCGTAGCGGATGGCGCGAATCTTGGCCAGGAAGTCTTCGTGCGGCACCGTGACTTTACCGTCCTGGTGGCCACATTGTTTCTCGTCGGATACCTGGTTTTCGATCTGGATGCAGCAGGCGCCCGCTTCGATGAACTGTTTCGCCAGCAGATAGGTGGCTTCCGCATTGCCGAAACCGGCGTCGATGTCGGCGATGATGGGCACGACGTGGGTGACGTGGCCGTCGATCTTGGCCTGGATGGCTTGCTTCTCAGCACCTTGGGCAGCGTCCAACTGACGGAACAGGCCGCCCAGTTCGCGGGCATCGGCCTGGCGCAGGAAGGTGTACAGCTCGCGGATCAAGCTGGTGACGGCGGTTTTTTCATGCATCGACTGGTCTGGCAGTGGGCCAAACTCGGAGCGCAGGGCGGCAACCATCCAGCCGGACAGGTAGAGGTAGCGGCGGTCGGTGCTGTTGAAGTGCTTCTTGATCGAAATCATCTTCTGTTGACCGATGAAACCGTGCCAGCAACCGAGCGACTGGGTGTACTTGGATGTGTCCGCATCGTAGGCAGCCATGTCGTTGCGCATGATCTTGGCCGTGTAGCGGGCGATGTCCAGGCCGGTCTTGAACTTGTTCTGGGCGCGCATGCGGGCTGCGGACTCGGGATTGATGGCGTTCCAGGCGCTGCCTTGTTGCTCTTTCAAACCAGCAACAGCTTTGATGTCGTCTTGATATTGGGACATGTGAATCTCCTAAAAAGAAAAGCTATGTTTGAGAAAATCGCCGAGTGCGCCACAACGTCTTGTCGAAGCAAACTGCATGACTAAATAGTAGGCCGATTGGCGCCGATGTTCAAGTCTTATATAAGACATATAACTTAAATTTATTCCATGTTTTTCAACGGCTTAATTATAATTTTTCAGGATGTGAAATGAATTTTCAAAAAGTGAGAGCATTTATTGTTGAGTCTGCTGTTTGAGATCCCGCGATGTGAAACGCCTTTTCAGAATTTGGTGCAGCGCGACAAATCGGGGCGAAAAAAAAGCCACCCGAAGCTGGCGCAGAAGCAATTTTGTTTTAATATCATGTTCCGATTGTGAAAGGTAAAGTCAGCAATGCAGATGAACGGTATGGATTTACCCGTCGAGTATGTTGCTTTTTCGGCAAGGTATCGAGATGCGGAAGGACTTTGTAATTTGAGACTGAAGCAAGAGCTCGATTCTTTCGGCGGCGTCTTGCAGACGGAACTGGCGCAAATCTATACGGATGTCGTCGAATTGAGTGCCCAGACAGCGAAGCTTGGCGCGTGTTTCGCAGGCGATGGCTGCTATGGGGAGCCTGGAAGTGTCAGTGCCGGCCCGGGAGCCATTCCGGACATCGTTGATTTTACAGAAATCATTTGTTTCGGCATGGCCGGTGACGGGAGTCAATTCTGTCTCGATTTCAGGGGCGCCCGAAACGCGCCCTCTGTCATCTTATGGGACGATGATTACTGGCGAAAAATTGCGAACTCCTTTGAAGACTTTCTATTGCTATTTTCTTGATAGGTTACCGGGGTAGTTGTTGCAGCGCACGAGGCCAGCCCCGCGCGCTGCGTGTATCTAGCGTCCCACAGTCTGCTGCTGATCCTTGATGAACAGCGCCGTCAGCATGCCGATCACGCACACGCCGATCACGTAATAGGCGGGGCCCAGCACATTGTTTTTCAGCATCAGGGTCACGACCACGGGCGTCAGGCCGCCGAAAATCGCGTACGACAAGTTGTAGGAAAACGACAGCCCGGAAAAGCGCACCTGGGCCGGGAACGCTTGCACCAGCACGTAGGGCACGGCGCCGACGACGCCGACGCACAGGCCCGTCATGGCGTACAAGGGCAGCAGCAGGTCGGGACGGCTGCCGACGGTGGTGTAGAAAATATACGTGGAAATGGCCAGCAGCACGGAGCCGACGAAGATCACGCGCTTGCCGCCCAGGCGGTCGGCCAGCATGCCGGCGATGACGCAGCCGATGGCCAGGCACAGGGTGGCTACGGTATTGGCGACCAGGGTGGTGCGCGGGGCGATGTGGTGGATCTTTTGCAGCAGGGCAGGTGTCATCAAAATGACGACGACGATGCCGGCCGACAGCATCCAGGTCAGCAACATCGACACGGCGACGGCGCCGCGATGGCTGCGCAGCACGGATTTCAAAGGCATTTCCGTCGACAGCGCCTTGCGCTGCTGCATTTCCGCGAAGACAGGAGTTTCATGCAGCCAGCGGCGCAAATACATGGCGCCGAAACCGAAGATACCGCCCAGCAAGAACGGATAGCGCCAGGCGCCATCGGTGATTTCTGCCGGCGTGTAGACGGTGTTCAAACCCGTCGCCACGAGTGAGCCCAACAAAATTCCCACCGTCAGACCGGCCGTCAGCGTGCCGCAGGCAAAGCCCGTGAAACGGCTGGGTACATGTTCGGACACAAACACCCAGGCGCCCGGCACTTCGCCGCCCACGGCCGCGCCCTGGAAGACGCGCATCAGCAGCAGCAGCAGCGGGGCGGCCAGGCCGATGGTGGCATACGTCGGCAGCAGGCCGATCAGCAAGGTCGGCACGGCCATCATCAGGATGGAGAGGGTGAACATGCGCTTGCGGCCGAGCAAGTCGCCGAAGTGGGCCATGACGATGCCGCCCAGTGGACGCACGACGTAGCCGGCGGCGAAGATGCCGAAGGTTTGCAGCAAACGCAGCCAGTCCGGCATTTCCGGCGGGAAGAACAGCTGGCCGATGGCGTTGGCGAAGAAGACGAAGATGATGAAATCGTAGAATTCCAGCGCGCCACCGAGGGCGGCCAGCGACAGGGTTTTATAGTCTTGTTGGGTGAGGGGACGGCTTGCGGCGTTGAGTGCGGCGGTGTCGGAGGTAGGCATGTGTCTCGTTCTTGTGTGTTATCGGAGATTGCCAGACCTAGCATACGCATTTCCGCCGCATGAGTAAACGCGGGGCGTATGGGGGCCAGCCTCAGCTGTGCTTAATACAACGCCGCTATCATCGGCGTTGACTTCATTGGAAAGGACACAGTATGCACATCATGATCGTGGGCGCCAGCCGGGGCCTGGGACGCGCGCTGGTGGACGGTTTGCTCGCTGACGGCCATGCCGTCATCGGGGTATCGCGCCATCAGCCTGCCGACTTGCCTGCCGGCCAGGGTACACAGCTGCAATGGATCGCGGCGGACCTGTCTGTGCCGACCGAGGCGGTCGAATGCATCGCGCGTGTAGCGCCCGCCGCGCTGGACGCGGTGATCTACAACCTTGGCGTGTGGGAAGAAAAGGCTTTCACCGACGAGTATGCTTTTCTCGGCGATGCGGACGATGCCATCGTCGACATGGTCAATACCAACATCACGGCGACGATATTGCTGCTCAAGCGCCTGGTGCCGCGCTTGCTGGCCAGCAACAAGCCGCAGCTGATACTCACGGGCTCGACTTCGGGCCTGCGCCAGAGCGGCCGTCCCGAGGTGACGTTCAGCGCCTCGAAATTCGCCCTGAACGGCATCGCCGACGCCTTGCGTGAAGGTTTCCGCGAACAGGGTCTGGCCGTGACGGCGCTACAGCTGGGCTATCTGAATACCTACGATGGCTTGTCCGTGCCGCTGGCGGACGCTGCAGCGCGGGGCGAGGGTGAGCTGATTCCCGTGCATGACGTCGTCGCCGTCGTGCGTATGCTGTTGAGCCTATCGAATGCCTCGTTCGTGCGCGAACTGGTGCTGCCGGCGCTGCGCGACGAGCGTTTCTAACCGCTAGGCGTCTGCGCCGTAGACTTCGCTCCAGCCGAGACGCTCTCCCAGCCACTCGTCCGCTTCGGAGGAATCCATCTGCAGCAGCAGGGCGCCCAGGCGCAGCTTGCCCTTGGCCAGGGCCAGCACGGCGAACACGGATTCCAGCATGACGGGATCCAGCTGGCCCTGCAGATCGCGCGCGGCGATGGAGGGCAGCTGCGCCCAGGCATCACGGTAGCTGCCGGCCAGCCACTCCGGCAGCGGCGGATTGTGCTGGCGGTGGCGTTCCAGTTCGATCAGGGCGATGAGCGCATAGAAATCTTCCGCGCGCGAATTGGCGCCGCCCAGCATGGCGACGAGCTGGGGCACGGCCGCATACGAGGCGACGCCCACGTCGCCCTGGTGGTGCAGCTCCTCCCACAGCTCATGCCAGACGTCTTCTCCCGCCTGCATGGCCTTGAGCGCCTCCGCCACGTCGCAGGGCATGCGGTAGCCGCCTTCCAGGGTGGGCCAGAGGGGATCGTCGAGTGATAACAGCATGGTTTCCTTCCTTCACATATACAAGTAATTATGCCGCGCGCGCATAGGCGAACATATGCTGCACATACTCGGCCTTGCCAAGCGGCACGCCGTTATGGCGCAGGATGTTGTAGGCCGTCACCAGGTGAAAATAGAATTGCGGCGTGGCCCAGTTGACTGCGTATTCCAGACCCGTCATGTCGAAGCTCAAACCGCCGGCCACGGTGATCGATACTTGCTGCTCTGCACCAGCGTCGATCGCTGCGCGGTCCGCCGCAGCGAGCATCGTCAGGGTGTCCTCGATCAGCGCCTTGGCTTCCTGCATGCTGGCGGGCGTGGCGAGTTGGGGTAGCGCTTGCCGCGTCAGCCGGGACACGGCTTCCTGCGCCTGCGTGCACGTGAATTCCACCTGCCGCGCCAGCAAAGCAGGGGATGGTAATGGCGTAGACCGACATGGACTTCCTCAAGTATGGATGTGGATAGGGTAGGGCGTGGCGCGCGGCCATGCGCTCAGGCGCCCACATTTAACAGTTCCGCTTTCCAGAGTTCCCAGACGGTCGGCATAACAGATAAAGGGGCGAGAGCGATGCCAGCATTATGCCCGGGCCAGCCGTGTTTCAGCGTGCCGCTTGAACATGCTACAGTCCGCGATTGCCGCCAAGCTGGAGCGGCGCCCTCTGGATCATGCTTGATGCCTAGCTGGACTTCCCCGCCACAACTCGTCGCCCTTGCCGCTTTCTATGCGCAAGCGCAAGCCCAGCCGGATGCCTACAGCGACGCGGCCTTCCTCAAGGCCGTCAAGGCTGCCCACTGGCCCACGAATTGCTGGAGTTATGCGGAAGCGTCGTTCGCCATTATCGCTCCCGCCTGTCTGCTGCGTCCGCATTTGACCGCCGAGCTGATCGCCATGCCCATAGCCGCCATGATCGCCGGGGGCCTGGAAGATGCCGGGCAAGTCATCGCGATTGGCCTGGACTGCGCCACGCGCCAGGCGCCATATGTGGAGGTGAGCGAGGAGGGCAAGCGCTGGCTGACGCAAGTGTGGCCGACCCTGGGCGAGATGATCGAGACGGTATTTCAGGCCAGGTTGCAGGCGGCGCTGGCCGATGATGACGACTAGGCAAGCCTGTGCTTGACCTGGAAAGCCGGTTTGCGTTAGGGTATACGTAACTACTTACATATACCCTGACTAACATGTCCTCCACCCTGCAAACCTACGGCTCGCTGATGCTGGCCAGCCGCCTGCGCCGTCTATCTGATCAACTGTACGCCGGTGTCGATACCAGCTACCTGGCCGCTGGTGTCGAGCTGAGCTCGCGCTGTTTCCCCTTGTTATTGCTGCTGCGCGACAATGGCCCCACGGCGATCACGACCCTGGCCGCGCAGATCGGGCAGACGCATCCTGTGGTGGTGCAGCTGGGACGCAAGCTGCTCGATGCCGGCGTGGTGACGGAGATGCCGGACGCCAAGGATGAACGGCGCCGCCTGCTGGCGCTGTCCGACGCCGGGCAAGCCTTGCTGCACAACATGGCGCCCCTGTGGGACGATGTGCGCGCGGCCGTCGATACGGTATTCGAGCAAGGCACGCCGCAGCTGATGGCCAGCCTGGACCGGGCGGAGGCGCGCTTGCAGGCGCAAGGTTTTGGCGAGACGATCGCCGCTTGCCTGCGCCAGCGCGAGCGGGCCGCCGTGGAGATCATCGATTACGCCGCGCCCTACGCGGCCGATTTCAAACGCTTGAATATCGAATGGCTGGAACGCTATTTCTATGTCGAGGCGCTGGACGACAAGGTGCTGTCCGATCCGCAACGTTCCATCCTCGATGACGGCGGGCAGATTTTCCTCGCGCGCCTCGATGGCCGCATTGTTGGCACTTGCGCCCTGATCCGCGCCGGCGATGCCAGCATCGAGCTGTCGAAGATGGCCGTCACGCCCGAATGCCAGGGCCTGGGCATCGCGCGCCGGCTGATCGAGCGGGCCTTCGACGCCTTCGAGGCCAGCGGCGCCCAGCTGTTGTTCCTGGAATCGAACAGCAAGCTGGCGCCCGCCATCCGCCTGTATGAAAGCAGCGGTTTTACGCATGTGGCGCGGCCGGCCGGCGACGCCCATTACCAGCGCGCCGACGTCTACATGGAGTGGCAGGGCCGCTAGCGCCATCAGGCATGCATGCGGCGCTCCCCATCGGCCGTCTCCCGCGTTACAATACGCGCACCCATAACGGAACCCAGGTTCCACTATTCGAGA
Source organism: Janthinobacterium leeuwenhoeki (assembly GCF_051380795.1). NCBI lineage: Bacteria > Pseudomonadati > Pseudomonadota > Betaproteobacteria > Burkholderiales > Oxalobacteraceae > Janthinobacterium > Janthinobacterium leeuwenhoeki. Next base: position 20,066 of record NZ_JBNYXT010000046.1, on the reverse strand, counting down.
CGCCGACGCCGCATGCCTTCCTTTCCGATGCCCTTTCCGCAGATGATCGTTCCCCCGGAACCCACCCAGGCACGCAGCAAGCAAGCGTTCGAGCGCCTGCTGCAGGTGGGCGAACAGTTGCTGGCGGAAAACCGTTTCGATGAAATCGGCGTGGCCGACCTGGCAAAACTGGCGGAAACCTCGGTGGGCACGTTTTACCGTTTATTGGGCGACAAGGACACCTTGAGCCGCTTGCTGCTGCAGCGCTTTTTTTCCGACATGGTGGAAAAAGTCGAGACCCTGACGGAGCTGCGCCAATGGGAAGGGCGCAGCCTGGAAGAGTTCATCCGCGCCATGGTGGCCATGTTCGTAGCCGTGAATGGCGGGCGCAGCGGCGTCTTGCGGGCCCTGATCACGCGCGCGTCGCAGGATGCGCAATTTCGCGACAGGGTGCACCAGATCAATCATCTGATTTCGCAACGCACGGTCGCCGTGCTGGCCAGCAAGTCGTCCAGCATCCGTCACCCCAACCCCACGCAGGCGATGATGGTGGTGCCGCCCGTGCTGCTGGGCATCCTGAACCAGCACACCTTGACGGGTTCGCTATCCTTTTTATCGGGCGCGGCACTGGAAGATGAGCTGGTGCGTGTTGCTTTACATTACCTGACTTGAGATAAGCTAAGATATTTAGCGATTTAACTTGAAATCGGAATTCGGATTCCGTATTATGTTTTCCAACAGCAGGAAAACATATTCCTGCACCTGAACACAAAGCATGTTCAACAGCAAGGAGACAGAATGCGGCGTCACACGACATCCGATGTTCCATTGCATTACCTCGACCTCGATCCCTGCACTGGGACAGGGCAGGGCGAGCCCGTGTTTCTGTTGCACGGCCTCGGTTCCTGCGCCGCAGACTGGCGCCCGCAAATCGACGCCCTCGGCAGCAGCTATCGCCTGATCGTGCCCGACCTGCGCGGCCATGGCGCCAGTCCCGCGCCTGACGGCGACTGGCAGATCGGCGACTTCGCCAACGACCTTTTCAACCTGATGGACCAGCTCGACGTGCCGCGCGCGCACATCGTCGGCTTTTCCCTGGGCGGCATGGTGGGCCTGGAAATGGCCAACCGCGCCCCCGGCCGGGTGGCCAGTTTGTGCCTGATCAACTCGCAACCGTTCCAGGGCAGCAAGCCGGCGTCGTTGCTGTTTGCCTATTGGCTGCGGCGTACGGTGATCGCCACCTTCGGCTTGAAAACCATGGGCAAGATTATCGGCAAGAAACTGTTTCCCGATCCGGCACAGCAAGCCCTCGTCGAGCGCTTCGCCACGCAGATGGCGGGCATGGACAAGCGCGCCTACCTGGCTGCGCTGGACGCCATTTTCCACTGGGATATCGAACTTCATTTCCAGGCCCTGGCCATGCCCGTCTTCATCATGGCGGCCGACCAGGATTACACGCCCGTCGCCAGCAAGCGGGCCTTTGCCGCACAGTTTCAGCAGTGCGAGATCGAGATCATCGCGAACTCGCGCCACGCCACGCCCCTGGACCAGGCGCAGCGTGTGAATACCTTGTTGCAGTCCTTCCTTACTCTACATTCAAAATAAACAGGCCACTCGCCGCACGGGCAGAGGCCGGGAAACAGTCATCGCAGGGCAGGTGCTCGCTACGCGCGCGCGGGTACCGTTACGTCTTGCGATTCTGGCATCCGGCCGTCTTCCCTGGTGGTAAGCAAGCCTGACATTGGAGACGCTATGAAACTTGCTATGAAATTAATGCCCGCCGCCCTCGCCGTTGCCGGCACCTTTGCCACCCAGGCCCAGGCGCAGGAAACCAGCCCTGCCATCGCTGTCAGCGCCCAGGAAGCCAGCGACGCGAAAGAACGCATGGAAACCGTGACGGTCTCTGCCCGCCGCCGCGAAGAGCGCCTGCAGGACGTGCCGCTGGCCGTCACGGCGTTTTCCGCCAAGGCCCTGGAACGGGCGAATATCCAGAACCTGGCCGACTTGCAGGAGCGCGTGCCGAACCTGACCGTGTACGCTTCGCGCGGCACGAATACCACCCTGACGGCTTTCATTCGCGGCGTGGGCCAGGCCGATCCCGTCTGGGGCGTGGACCCGGGCGTGGGCATCTATTTTGACGACGTCTACATGGCCCGTCCGCAAGGCGCGCTGCTCGACGTGTTCGACGTGCAGCGCATCGAAGTGCTGCGCGGCCCGCAAGGCACCCTGTACGGCAAGAACACCATCGGCGGCGCCATCAAGTACATCTCGCGCCCCTTGGCGAAGGAAAATGGCGCTTCGGCGGAAGTGGGCATCGGCAATTACAAGCAGCGTAATTTCAAGGCCGCCTTCAACCTGGCCAACGAGAACGGTACCTGGCGCGCGCGCCTGGCAGCCGCCAAGCTGGATCGCGATGGTTTTGGCCGCAACACCTTCAATGGCGAACAGGTCAGCGACCAGGACAGCACGGCCGCGCGCCTGTCCGTCGGCTACTTTCCGCAGGACATACCTTTGACTGTCGTGCTGAGCCTGGACGCCACGGACGATAAATCGGGCGTGCGCGGTTTCCAGCGCATGGGCGTAAGCGCTTTCGATCCGCTCAAGCGGCCCGCCAGTACGGATGCGTATGACATCCAGAGCGGCATGCCGGGCAACAACTTCACGCACAACCGTGGCGGCTCGCTGGTGGCCAACTACACGCTGTCGAACGAGTGGTCGGTGAAAGTGATCGGCGCCAAGCGGCGCAGCACGTCCGAGCAAACCATCGACTTCGACGGCTTGCCGCAGCCGATTGCCGACGTGTTCGGCGACTCGCGCGACGAGCAGAAGAGCCTGGAATTGCAGGCCTCGTACAGCGGCGACTATGGCGCCGGCGTGATCGGCCTGTACCGCTTCGAAGGCACGGCCGGCGGCGGTATCTACAACAACTTCCTGGGGCGCCAGTTCACGGCCGCCTTCAGCACGGTGGAGACAGACAGCACGGCGCTGTACACGGACTGGACCTGGCCACTGGGCAAGGTGTGGAGCATCAATGCGGGCTTGCGCCACACGCGCGAGGAAAAGCGCGCCATCGTGCTCAACCGCGCTTTTGCCGACGTGGGCTTTACGCGGCCCATCCAGACGGCGGCCGACTTCGACAAGTCCTTGTCGGTCAGCAATACCTCGCCGAAACTCTCCGTGCGCTATGAAGCGTCGAAGACGACGAATTTCTACATCAACCTGTCGCGAGGTTTCAAGTCCGGCGGCTACAACGTGCGCGCCAACAACCTGGTGGTACCCGATTCCGCGCGGCCCTACAAAGATGAAAAACTCGACGCGCTGGAAGTGGGCATGAAGTACGCGGCGCCGGACGATACGTTTGACGCCAACGTGGCCCTGTTCACCAACCGCTACAAGGATATCCAGCTGTCCGTCTTCACCAGCTATGTGCAGCCGGGCGGCGTACCGGGCTTCTATGGCGACTTCACGAATGCGGGCAAGGCGACAGTGAAAGGCGCCGAGTTCGAGTTTTCGTGGCGGCCCAACCGCCAGTGGGAAGTTAACGGTTTCCTCGCCTTGCTCGATGCCAACTATGACGAGTTCATGAGTGGCGGCAAGAATATTGCGGATACGCAAAAATTCAGCAACACGCCAGCCCGGCAAGTGGGCTTGAACCTGACGCGCACGGACCGCGACGTGTTCGGCGGCGCCTTGCGCAGCATGGTCGGCTATGGCTACCGCAGCAAGGTGTATCCGACCACGGACTTGAGCGCAACCCTGGCGCAGGGCGGTTACAGCATCTGGACGGCTGGCGTCGTCTGGGAAGCGCCGAAGAACTGGACCTTCAGCCTGCATGGCAGCAACCTGGGCAACAAACGTTACCGCACGGATGGCTACAACATTCCGGCCGTGTTCATCCTCGACGGTTTCTATGGTCCGCCACGCCAGATCATCGCCAAGGCAGGTTACAAATTTTAAAGTTCTTCACTGCCGGGGCCGGACCCGTCGGGTCGGGCTTCGCCGGTCAGAAGTACCGGCTTGACGGGCGTCAAGCCGGTTTGTTGTCGCTGTTTTCGTCGTGAATAATAATCAGGAGACTGGCATGGCACATCTGCATCATCAACTGCGTTACTTCTTATCTGCACTGATCGCCGCCTGCGGCTTGCTGGCCGCGCTGCCGGCTGCCGCCGGGCAGTGGGATTTCGGCCTGTACGCGAGCCTGTGGGGCACGCGCGAATACCAGGTCTGGCTACCGAGCAACTACAATCCGAACACGCCGCTGCCCGTGGTGCTGATGCTGCATGGCTGCGGATCCGAGCCCAACAGCATGGCCGCTGTCAGCCGCTACAATCAGCTGGCCGACAGCGAAAACTTCATCGTCGTCTATCCGCGCCAGAACGTCACGGCCAATCCCATGCGCTGCTGGAATTTCATGTTGCCGCTGAACCAGGAGCGGGGCACGGGCGAGCCGGCCGTGCTGATGGGCATCTTGAACAAGGTCAAGAACAAGTATGCGGTGCAGGATAGCCGCGTGTATGTGACGGGTATCTCGGCTGGTGGCGCCATGGCCTCCATCATGGCCGCCTGTTATTCAGATGTGTTCGCCGCCGTGATGGTGCATTCGGGCGGCATGTACAAGGGCGCCATCGGCATGCTCACGGCCGCCGATTCGCTGTTCAACGGCAGTTCCTTCGACCCGAAAGTACGGGGCAAGGATGCCTGGCGCTGCTCCGGTTCGCCGCGCCGCCTGATGCCGACGATGGTGTTCCATGGCACCTCGGATATCGTCGTCAATCCCGTCAACGGCGAGCAAACCATCGAGCAATTCCTGCAGACCAGCGATTTTGGCGACGATGGCCTCGACAATGACAGCGTGCGCTACCGTGCCGACAGCATCGTGCGCCAGACCGTGCCATATGGCCGCAGCTATACCATCGACACCTACCTGCACAACGGCGCCGTCATCGCGCAAAAGTACACGGTCGAGGGCATGAACCACGCATGGAGCGGCGGTCCTCCCGGCTGGCCGTTCAGCGATGAACTGGGCCCGGACGCCACCGTGATCAGCTGGAATTTCTTCAAGAATTACCAGCGCTGATGCGTTGAGAAAGTTTCAGCTTGGACAATGGGGCGCAGCGATTGCGCGCCGTCGTGCTGGCCAAGTGGAAAAGGTTGATGGCAGTTATGGGAACCTTGTCGGGTTCTTACTAAATATCAAGTATTCCCCTGCCATCCCATGGCATTGTCGGTTCTCCAGCTTGATGAGATGCAAGCGTGCATGAGGAGAATGCCATGGACGGTGACGAGTCGATATCGGGTGCCCAGCGTCCCTTGCGCCTGCGCCTGGGGGTGTCACCCAAGGTGCCCGCCGGCGTGCTGATACCGCAGCGTATCGCCGGCAGCGAGGCCATCTGTGGTGGCATCGAGTACCGCGTGCTGTGCGTCTCGACGCATGCCGACTTGCCGCTCAGTAGTTTGATTGCCTTGCCCGCCGCACTCGATATCGTCACCGACCAGGGCCAGCTGCGCAGTATTTGCGGCATCGTCACGCAAGCGAGTGCCGGCGACAGCGACGGCGCGCTGGCCAGCTACCAGCTGGTGCTGACGGATGCCTTCGCCATCATGGAAAAACGCTGCAATACGCGCGTCTTCCGGCGCCTGACGGATATCGAAATCGTCAAGACCTTGCTCGACGAATGGATACGCAGCAATACCGTGCTGGCGCATGCTTTTCAGTATGCATTTGCCGATTTCTTCGAGGCGCAGACGTATCCGCAGCGCGAGTTTGTCATGCAGCACAATGAATCTGATGCGTCCTTCGTGCGGCGCCTGCTCAAACGCAGCGGCGTTGCCTGGTTTTTTCGCGCGGAGGGCAGTACGAATGCAGATGCCGAGCCGGCGCATACCCTGGTGTTATTCAACCACAGCGATGGCTTGCGAAAGAACATGGCCGACACGGTGCGCTATCACGCGGACCGGGCAACTGAAGAGCGTGACACCCTGACGTCGTGGAACGAACTGCGCAAGCTGCAGGCGGGCAAGGTGACGCGGCATAGCTGGAATGAGGAACACCCGCGCGCGCGGCCATTCATGACCGCCGATGCCTTGGGACGGGGGCAGCAAGGCATGCATGGCAATGCCATTGCCGTGACTCTTGATGATTATCGCGTGCTGCCGCCGCGCGCGGGCAACGATCATGAGGCATTGTGTCAGCTGGGCATGTTGGCCATGCAGCAGCACGATTACGAGAGCCATTGTTTTCACGCCGCAGGCAGCGTACGCGACTTGTGTCCGGGTGAATACTTTACGCTGGACGAGCACCCTGACATCGACGCCTTGCCCGCAGCCGCGCGCGATTTTGTCGTCACGTCGCTGCAGGTGGCGGCGCAAAATAATTTACCCAGGGAGCTGGCCGCCAGGGTGGCACGCCTGTTCGCGCGCAACCGCTGGCTGGCTGATGACACATCGCTGCCGCAGCGCGAACTGGCGGCTGCCGTGGACGGTGGCCCCTTGCGCATGCATATTGAACTGACGGCAGTGCGACGCGGCGTGGCCATCGTGCCTGCCTACGACACGCGCAGTGATTTGCCGCCAGTGACCATGCAAAGCGCCATGGTGGTGGGACCGGCGAATGAGGAAGTCCATTGCGACGCCATGGGCCGGGTCAAGGTGCGCTTTCCCGCCACGCGCAAGCGGGACCATGAGCATGCAGGCGGCACGGGCGCCTCCGACACGGATGCCGATTCGGCCTGGGTGCGCGTCGCGTCGAGCTGGGCGGGAAACGGACCTGGCAGCATGCAGCAATGCGGCTACCTGGGCTTGCCCCGCGTGGGCAGCGAAGTCTTGCTGGCTTTCCTGGGCGGCGATCCGGACAGGCCTATCATCGTGGGCCAGTTGTACAACCATAATGCGCAGCCGGTTGCCTTGAGCAAGGCGGGCGACCTGCCCGGCAACCGTTATTTGTCCGGCATCAAGAGCCGCGAGATCAAGGGCACGCGCGCGAATCAACTGCGCTTTGACGATGTGCATGGGCAAATCAACGCCCAGCTTGCCAGCGATCACGGTTCCAGCCAGCTCAACCTGGGCTGGCTGACGCAGGACCGGCGCAATGGCCAGGGTGAAGCACGCGGCGAGGGCGCCGAGCTGCGCACCGATGAGCAACTGGCCATGCGTGCTGGCAAGGGCATGCTGCTCTCCGCCTGGAAGCGGCTGAATGGCGAGGGCGGGCACATGGCGCGCAGCGAATATCTGGGCCTGATGGAAAACTGTCTGGAATTGTTTCGCTCGCTGGGCAGCTATGCGGCCACGCATCAGGCGCTGGAGAACGCCGACGAAGCGCAGCAGGAGTTGCAGCAAAGCTTGAAAAGCTGGGAAGGCGGCAGCAATACGCAGCCCCGTGCCGAACTGGGTGGTGCGGCGACGATTGCCGTTACGGCGCCGGCCGGCATCAGCTTTGCCAGTTCGAAGGCCATCGTCAGCTATGCTGTCAGCAATATCGATACGGTGGCGCAGCAGCACCTGCAAGCGGTGGCAGGCCAGCGCTACAGCGTGAACGCGGGCAAGGGCATCTCGCTGTTTTCCCATGCGGATGGCATCCGTGCCATCGCCCATCATGGCAAGTTCCTGCTGCAAAGCCAGCATGACGACATGGAATTCAATGCGGCGAAAAATTTGAAGCTGACAGCCAGCGAAGGCAAGCTGATGGGCATGGCAGATGAAATCGTGTTGATTTCCAAGCATGGCGCTTTCATCCGCATCGCCGATGGCATCACCTTTGGCAGCAAGTCGCCGCTGAACTTCAATGCGCCCAATTTTGTTTTTAATGATCCGCAAAGCATGGACGTGCAATTACCAAACTTTGCCGAGGGCAAGGCCGATCAGCAATTCATTTTTCACTACGAGGGCGACGACAGCGCCGTCGATGGCGTGCCGCAGGAACCGCAACTGGCGCCGCAAGCGCACTTTGCCGTGAAGCTGGAGGATGGCTCGTCGGCCGATGGCCGCAGTGACGGGGACGGCAAGACAGAGGTGCTGGAGCGCGCCGCGATGCACCTGGCCGCCATCGAAGTGTTCAACAACAAGGATTGATGACGCCAGGAGAGTGCGATGGGCAGCTATCCGAAAGTGCCGTACGTGGTGGGCGACGACGTGGCGATCCTGCATTGCGAACGCACCGTTTGCAAGAAGGTGAAAATACGCCGCAACCTGCCGGGCAATATCATCGTCATCCATGGCGTCAACGATGTGGGCGTCAGCTACAAGGCGGTGGAGCACGGCTTGTGCGCCGGCCTGGCCGCCAGGCTGGGGCGGCCATTTACGCCCGCGTCTTACCGTATGCCTGTGGCGGCGGACAAGGACAAACTGGAAGACGATCCCGACGCCGTCTTCTTCAAGCGCACGATCGCCAAGGATACCAACAGCCCCGTGATCCCATTTTACTGGGGCTACCGTGAAGCGGGAGAAAAATGCCGCACCGTCAACGGTCAGTTCGTCGATCGCTACGGCAACCGGCTGGACAAGGATCTGTCCAAGGAAGGCGGCCCTTTCGGCAACGCCACCAGCAGCTTGCCCGACATGTGGCGTCCGGGCATGTATGCGCCGGCGGATCCCATGGGTGATGCCTTGCGTCCGCTGAGGACGGCGCCTGGCCGCATGTACATGGTACTGGCGGCCCAGCGTCTGGCCGCGCTCATTTCCATGATCCGCGATTATGATGCCCAGGACACCGTCAGCATCGTCGCGCACAGCCAGGGCTGCCTGCTGTCGCTGTTGGCGCAAGCCATGCTGATGGAAAAGGGGTTGGCGCCGGCCGATAATTTGATACTCACGCATCCGCCGTACAGTCTGGTGGACAGCCTGCCTCTGTTGATGCGAGGCGCCGCCTGGTTCGATGGCGGCGAGGATGCGGCGATGAAGCCCTATTACCATTTGCTCAGTGGTACGCAGACGCTGGGCGCGCGCCTGAAGACTTTGGCTAATATCGTGGCCGGTGTGGCAAAAGGCAGTGGACAGGCCTGCCAGCCGCCGTTTGCCGACCTGAAAAAGGATGAGCATCGCGGCATGGTCGGCAACCGCTGGCAGAGCGCCGACGACCGTGACAACCGCCGCAAGGTTTATCTGTATTTTTGTCCTGAAGACATGACGGTGGCGCTCGATAACATCCAGGGCATAGGGTGGGATGGCGTGCCCGATCATGCATTGGGAAGTGAATTGGTGGAAGAAGAGGAGACATCCAGTCTTGATGGGTACAGTATTTCCTCCGGTCATACCAAGATGGTGGAACACAAGCAGGTACGCGGCGCGCTGGCGGAACTGGGTGGCAGATTCTATCAACGCGTGTTCAGCGAAAAGACCCGCCTTGATCCGGCTACGGGAAAGACTACGGTGTCGTTGGTAGGCAAGCCGCCACCTTTTGACTTTCCGTTGCGCCTGCCGACGGAAACCGAGCAGTCGCATGTGGAGGTTTCTCTGCGAAAACACCGTGCACAACATCAAGCGGTGGCCTGGCCCGTCAATACCAGCTTGAGCAAGATAGCGCAGCGCAATGGCATACGCACCATCACGGGCGAAGTATTGAAACAGCCTGTGGCCGCCGACCTGCGCGGCACATCGCAAATCGAGCCGGCGAATATCCCGGTTACGTCCATGATGAGAAACCGTCCTGTTGCCGATCAGGGACCTGCGGAGGATGTCGATCCCTGCGATGCGTCGGTCGCACTGACGAGCGGGACTGGCATGCAGCTACGCAGCGAATATCGTCCTGATCCTGGCGGTTATCAAAAGTTTCCCGAACGGGTGGAACACCTCACTCCACGAGAGCTGGCATTGATGACGGCAAGCTACAACAAGGAAAAAGGACTGGACATGAAAGACAAGCTGGATCAACGCGAAATTGTCTCGGCGCAACGCTACCCTGACAGTAATGTCGTGGCGAAAATTCAGGAAAGCCCGAACGAGGCGCGCTTGCGCTGGCAGCGGGAAGTCAGTGCCAAATCTTTCCACAGTTCCATTATCGGTAGCACGAAAAATCATAGCCAGGTGACCGCATATGACGTGGCGATTGGCAGCGGCAAGGCGTCATCCGATCCGCTGTTCTATGCGTATCTGTGTGCGGTGGCGGATTGGCGAGTGAAAATATCGTACGAAAGTGGAAAACGACGGCCAGGAATCCTTTTATGGTCGGAGTTTCTTGAGAATTTCCGTACGTATTTTGATGTGGAAAATAGTTGGAGAAAAAATGTAATTAAAGGGAACATATCTTATTACAACTCGGGTGTTTTACCCGCTGATCTACCGTTGCTGATAGGGCCTTTGTGGAAAATCGTCATATCAGAGACCAAAAGCGGGAAAAAGACTTCTGACGTCAAGAAGTCGAAAACTTGAATGATTTTAGATGTCTATAGTTTTCTGCTCGCTCTGCGATTCACTGAGGAGCGATACCTTTCAATAGTTAGAACAGGAGGTCATCATGACCATCGTTCGTTGGATTGGTATTCCATTGCTAGTACTGTTTCTTGTCCTATTTGTTAGGTGGATCAGTGTATCGGCACAAGCAAATGCACGAGAGCCGGCACTGAAAAAAAGATCTTCGCAGGTTCAGAAAGAGAGTGTAGATGTCCCGAAATTACGGGATGAATATGTCTTGGAAGTGATAGGCCTTGGTGTGACTTTTGAGCAGTATCGGCAATCCAAGCTGTGGGAAGCCTTACAAAAAGGAAGTGCTTTTACTTCTATCCGAGAACAGGACAAGAGCAAGTACGCGTGGAGCGCGTTGGATAAAAATGGGGTGAGCGGAGGGCGGGCATACGATGCGATGGAGAACGGAATCAACTTTACACCACTGTACTGGGGCGTGCCGTCATTTTATGCTGGCCCACCAATTCGTGATTCTAAGCAACAGCTTGAAGCTGGAGTGCCGATGGCTGGAATGGTTGCCGGTGCTGGGACGTCCGGGATGGCATGGCATTTGTTTTCGATAGCTCCCTGGAGTCTGGCTGAACATCCTGATAAATTGCTGCTCAACATCTTTGAGTTTTTTGATACTCATCCTGACGTGCCGTACGTGGTTCTGATGGCTGATGATAGTGCGGGGACGAGAGATGGCATTCGCGCGAAAGGGGAGGCAAAGATGTTGCGGGATGGATATTACATACCCGAGATGCCCGATACCACCGTAGCATTTGTGCTGGCACGGCGCGAACGTGTTGAATTTTTGCGGCCATCGATATGGGATGACCCTGGAAATAAGTTCGTACAAGAGAAATTCAGAGCGATGTATTATCAATTGATGGAATCTCTGGCGAAACCAGATAAGGAATTAGGAGCGGAATTTCCTCCCATACCTCGTCAACCCACCGTCGCCGAATGGCTCGCCGCCGCTGCCGCTTTCGCCCAGCGGCCCGATATCCGCGGCGCGGGCTTGCATACGTTCGACAAGCTCAATCCCTGGGAAAATCGCCCCCCGCGTGACTGGAAGCCGACGCCGTGGTTTCCCATTCCCTGGAACCGGGAACAGATGGAAACATTTGACCGCCTGCCCTCATTCGGTTTCGTGCACCGCCCCGTGTTCGTCAAGTTCACGGATGAAGAGGGCAGACCCGTCACGCGGCGCGATGCGCGGCAGAAGTTGTTCAATGCGGGCTGGCAGCAGGCATTACAAACTTTACCCGAGGCAGAGCGCGCCAAGGGCGCAGCGCGCATCGTGGCCGGCACGGGAAACCAGCCGGAACAGTTGCTGATGCTCGAAAGCATGCTGCATGACTACACGGCACAGGGCGGACCGGAAATCGACAGCGGCAAGAGCGCGCAGTTCATCAATACGGATATTCGCCTGGGCAACACGGGTGCCGCCACCTGGTTCATGCAGATGGCCATTGGCGTGATGGGCAGCTATCGCGACGGTGGCGCCAGTGCCGCGATCAATCTGCGCGACAATAACGAAGCGAGCATCATCTTCATCACGCCGCCATCGGACGCCAAACGCCAGCAGCAGGATGCCAATGGCGATATCTTCCGCAGTCGCATCACCCCGGCCGTCGACCCGGCCAACTACGCGGCACCATCGGTGGAAGCGATCCTGGAAAGCGCGGCGGACAAGTAGAAAGGGAGGCAGCATGCGCAAAGTCATCCGTTTGGGCGACGCCACGTCGCACGGCGGCAAGGTGCTCAGTTGTGCCGCCACGCACTTCACGGTCAAGGGGATTGCGGTCGCCTGCGTCGGGGACCTGTGCAGCTGCCCCATCAAGGGACATCAGGGCTGCAAGATCGCCAGCGGCTCGTCCCGGCACAGCATCAACGGCATCGCCATCGCCTTTGAGGGCGACACCACCACCTGCGGTGCCAAGTTGCTCGCTGGCGGCGTCAACTTCCGCACGGCCTGACGTCCGCGCCTCCCTGTATGTCCTGCTAACTATATAATCTGCGCTTGGGCGATACCCGCCCCTGAACGTCGATTGAAGGAATGCCATGCCAGGATACATGCCAGGATATTTCGTGCGCCCCTTGGCGCTGTGTGTAGTGTCGGCCGTGTGCCTCTCTGCCAGTGCCGCCGAGGCGGTGGTGGATGCGCAGCAGCGCGCGTCCTTGCTGGAATTTTATGCGCAGCAATATCCGGGCGAGCCCGCTGCGCGCACCGTGTTCGAGAGCGTGCCCGTGGTGGGTGGACGTGGCAGCGAAGTGGTGGGCAGCGTGGAAACGTCGCCTTACCGTGGCCATGGTGCGCTGTGCCGCACGCAGCGCACCAAGTTCGTGCTGCACGGCGAGGGCAAGCAGGCGCGCTGGCAGGAGGCGGGCATGGAGTATTACGCCTGGCTCGACCGTGGTACCTGCCGCGCGGTGGCTGAACCCGTGCACATGCTGCAGCGCGTCCCTGATGCGGAACTGGAAGGCGTGTTGCTGTATCAGAAGCCGCTGCTGGAGCGGGCGCGATTATTAATGGCCGGTAACACTGCCTGCGCGCCGTTGCGGGCGCTGAAGTTTGCACTGGCGGCCGTCGATGTGGGCGCCGCCGCGCCGCGTGCCGAAGAGCGCTATGCGCTGGTGTTCAAGAGCGACCGCGACAGCTACGCGCGTGTCTGGCTGCGCAAGAGCGGCACCCAGTACGACGCCTGGAATGTGACTTGCCCGCCAGTGCTGTAGACTGCTCGCCCTTTGCCCGATTTCACTTTTTGACTGTTGCAACCATGAACGAAAATTCCACTTCCGCCCGCAACTGGGGCACCATCGTCACGCATAGCGACGAGATGGCCATCATCTACCGCTATGTCGATGCCTTCCATGACGACTGGGACCTGTCGTCGCAGCCGGACCGCATCATTATCGCCTGGCGTTACGAGGACGAGACGGGCATGCCCGCGCCGAACGAGCGCGAGCACATGGAAGAGCTGGAAGCGGCGCTGGCGCCCGTCGTGGAAGAGGGCGGCTTCGCCACCCTGGCGCTGGTATCGACGGGTGAAAACTTGCGCGAGTGGATTTATTACACGCAGTCGGGCGAAGAGTTTTTCAATCGCCTGAACACGGCGCTGGCGTCGCGCCCGAAATTCCCGATTGAAATCCGCAGCGCGGCCGACCCCGCCTGGTCCACTTACGCGGGTTTCATGGCCGCCTTGCCGAAATAATCAGACCAGCACGGCCGTCACGATGCGCGTGGCGGCCGTGATGATGTCCTGGTTCGTCTCCGCTTTTTTCTGTTCGCGCGTGTAGTACACGGCGATCACCAGTGGTGCGCCGCTGGCCGGGTAGGCGACGCCGATATCGTTGACGCTGCCATACGCGCCCGAGCCCGTTTTATCCGCTACCTGCCAGCCGGCTGGCACGCCGGCGCGGATGCGCTTGTCGCCCGTCGTGTTGCCGCGCATCCAGGCGTCCAGTTGCTGGCGCTGCGGCGCCGGCAAGCTATTTCCCAACAACAATTGCTGCAAGCTGTGCGCCATCGACGCGGGGCTGGCCGTGTCGCGCACTTCGCCGGGAATGGCGCTATTGAGTTCCGTCTCCCAGCGCTCCAGCTGGAACACCGTATTACCGATGCTGCGCGCAAACGCCGTCACGGCTTGCGGCCCGCCCAATAATGTCATCAAGAAATTGGCTGCGCTATTGTCGCTGTACTGCAAGGTGGCGGCGCACAGGTCGGCCACGCTCATGCCGTCGGCCAGATGCTTTTCCGTAATGGGCGAATAGGTGACCAGTTCTTTTTTCTCGTAGCGCACATGCTGCTCCAGCAAGCCCGGCTGGCTGACGCTGCGGGCCAGCACGGCGCCCGCCAGCATCGCCTTGAAGGTGCTGGCCAGGGGAAAGCGTTCGTCGGCGCGGTAGGCAACGCGCAGCTCGCTGCCCTGGCGCCAGGCGGCAACGCCGAGGCGTCCGCCTGCGGCTTGTTCCAGCGCGGCCAGCTGCGTCTGGGCGGCGGCGAGGCTGGTGGCGGGCGCGGCAAACAGCAGCGGTGCCGGGCACAGCATGGCGGCGCCGCTGGCCAGCAGGAGGTGGCGGCGGACGTGGTTCAGGGATTCAGTCATGGTTTGTCGGTGTTGTTGGTGTGGAAAGGGTGGCCAGCAATTCGCCGATGGCGAGCAGGCTGGCCGGTTTGGTCAAGTGGTGGTCGAAACCGGCCGCGCTCGACTGGCTGCGGTCGTTTTCTGCGCCCCAGCCCGTCAATGCGACAAGCACGGCGGCGTCGCCGGCCGGTATCCGGCGCAGCGCGCGCGCCACCTCGTAGCCGTTCATGCCGGGCAAGCCGATGTCGAGGAAGATGACGTCTGGCAAGAATTGCGGCGCCACGGCCAGCGCTTGCGCACCATCGTGGGCCACTTGCGTGGCATGCCCCATCATGTCGAGCACGGCGGCCAGGGTATCGGCCGCATCGACATTGTCGTCGACCACCAGCACGCGGAGGTGCGGGCCGCTGACGGCGCTATCCGGCGCGGCCGGTGCGGTGGACGCTTTCGCTTCCTCCCGCAGCAGGGGCAGGCGCACGCTGAAGGTGCTGCCTAGGCCGGCGCCGGGACTGGCCGCCGTGGCGCTGCCGCCATGCAGCTCGGCCAGGCGCCGCACCAGCGACAGGCCGATGCCCAGGCCGCCCTGAGCCCTGCCCATGTTTTGTCCTACTTGCGTAAACATGTCAAACACGGTCGTGATCGACTCGGCGGGTATGCCCACGCCGCTGTCTTGGACTTCAATCAATGCCTCGTTGCCATCGCGTAAGGCGCGCAAGCTGATATGGCCGCCCGCCGGCGTGTACTTGGCGGCATTGTTGAGCAGGTTGCCCAGTACTTGCGCCAGGCGCGTGGGGTCGGCCTCAAGCGGAAGCGCCTCTTCAGCGAGTTGCACCTGCAACTGGTGGCGGCCCGCTTCGATCAGCGGCATGCTCGTTTCCACGGCGCCCGCGATGATGGTTTTCAAGTCCGCGCGTTCCGGCCTGAGTTCGATCTGGCCCCGCGTGATGCGCGCCACGTCCAGCAAATCATTGACCAGATGCACCATCTGATTGACTTGCCGCTCCATCACGTCGCGCACGCGCGCCACGGTGGCGGGCTTGTCGGCGGCCAGTCGCATGATTTGCAAGCCGTTGCGGATGGGCGCCAGCGGGTTGCGCAGTTCGTGCGCCAGGGTGGCCAGGAATTCCGTCTTGCGCCGGTCCATCTCGGACAGGTTGTCGGCCAGTTGGCGCAATTGCTGCTCCGAGCGCTTGCGCTCGCTGATGTCGCTGAACAGGACCGTTAGCAGGTGGCTGCCGGGCCCGCCCAGGCGCGCGGCGAAGACCTCGAACCAGCGCTCCATGGACACGGCTTCGTTTTCGTAGCGCACGGGCTCGCCAGTCTTGACGACCTGATCGTACAGGTCGAACCAGTGCTGGTCATGGTCGGGCACGAAGCTGCGGATGGTCTTGCCGATGGCGTTGTCCAGTCCCGATTGCTTGACGAAGGCGGCGTTGCCTTCCAGATAGCGGAAGTCGATGGGGCGGCCTTGCTCGTCGTACAGCATTTCGATCACGCAAAAGGCCTGATCCATCAGCTCGATCAGGGTGCGGTAGCGTTCCTCGCTGCGGCGCAGCGCATCTTCCACTTGTTTTTGGCGCGTGATGTCGAGCAGGACGCCTGGAAATTGCAAGGGCGTGCCATCGGGCGCATATTCCGCGCGACCCCGCGCGATGACCGTGCGGTACTGGCCATCGCCAGCGCCGACGCGGTAGCTGGCCTCGAACGGCGTGTGTGCGTGCAGCGCCTGGGTAATCTGCGCGCTGACTTGCTCGCGGTCATCGGGATGGATGATGTCCAGGTAGCGCGCCATCGGCGCCGCCGTGGCCGCATCGGCATGGACGGGGAACAAACGCGCCATATTGATGTCGGCCGTGACCCGGTCGGCAACGATGTCCCAGTTCCAGGTGGCCACTTCACCGGCCTCCAGGGTCAGGCGCAGGGTTTCCTCGTTCTGCTTGCTGGCCGTCAAGTCGAGCGAAATACCGGACAGGGCAATCACGTTGCCCGCGCCATCGCTGGTGCAGGTGCCGCGCATGTGCGCCCAGTGCAGCGCGCCATCGGGCCAGCGCACGCGGATGTCGATTTCGAAATCGCTGGCGCTGGCGATGGCGGCGTGCACCACCGCCTGCCAGTGCTGCAGGTCGCCGTCGAGCATGGCGCCCATCAGCTGCGCGTAGTCGATGTGGCTGGCAGGCGGCAAGCCCAGATTGGCCTTGAACGCGTCGGAGCAGGCCATGCTGCCGCTGCCCAGGTCGATCTCCCAGGTGCCCATGCGGCCACCCTGCATGGCCAGGCGCAGCCGCTGTTCCGTCTGCCGTTGCTGCGTCACGTCGCAATGCGAGCCCAGCCATTCAAGAATACTGCCGTCGGGCGCCAGCACAGGCAGCATGCGCACGAGCATATTGCGGTAGGCACCGCTGACGTGGCGCAGCCGGTATTCCGCTTCGAACACGGTCATCAGATGCGAGGGCATGACATAAGGCAAGTTGCGGTCGTCCGGATGCAGGGCATTGAGCCAGCCGCGGCCCAGCAGTTCTGCCTCGGTCTGGCCCGTGAAGGCGCGCCAGGACGGCTGGTCGGCATCGAACTGGCCGAAGGTTTTCGTGCTCCAGACGATGTCGCAATGTGCGCTCAGCAGTAAGTGCGCCGCCTGGACGGCAACGGTGGAGGACGGGACGGCGTTACTGGGCTGGCTTGGTTCTGGCATGGAGGCTATCGACGATGGTGCAGGGGGCTGCTGTCGCACTGGAACGGGGCGCGGCCTGGCAGCTCAATTCTGGCGATATTACAACTATTTTTACGCTCTGGGCTGTCTTGCAGGGCGCCAATTCGACTTTCCCATGGTTGGCGAAAAAGTCGCGCCCTGGGGCAAGTCACCGGGTGAAACGGCAAGGCGAGAGCGCTATTGTGGCTGAATAACCACTAGTCAGCTCTTTATGTTGATGAATGAATATTTTACATAACAATATTCTTGCAGCGCATAAGGCGCTTGAATTAAATTGGCGCCTTACTCAAAAGTTGGTGTTCATCAGACATCCCAGAGATGCGGCCAGACCGCTGTCAGCTTGGACGACAGCCAGGGCAGAGCCAGTGACGCCAGGTGCGGAGAGACATCCGCTCGCGCTGCTGCACCGTGATGGTGCATACGATCATCCAGCGCCGTACATAAGCCGGAGACAGGTTTCGCAATTCTTTTTTAAACTTCTGGGAAACAACATGATCAAGATGTCCAAGATGCACAAGCGTTTGTGCGCCAAAAGCGCCGCCATGCTGGCACTGTCCGCTGCCTTGCCTATCGGCTCGGCTTATGCTGATGAAGCCGCTGCTGATACGACCCCTGCCGCCAGCCAGCTGGAAACCGTGACCGTGACGGCGCAGCGCCGCAAGGAAAATATCCGCGACGTGCCCGTCTCCGTGTCGCTGTTGCGCGACGAGAAGCTCGACGTGCTGGTATCCGGTGGTCAGGATATCCGCGTGC
Source organism: Janthinobacterium leeuwenhoeki (assembly GCF_051380795.1). Taxonomy (NCBI): domain Bacteria; kingdom Pseudomonadati; phylum Pseudomonadota; class Betaproteobacteria; order Burkholderiales; family Oxalobacteraceae; genus Janthinobacterium; species Janthinobacterium leeuwenhoeki. Next base: position 2,159 of record NZ_JBNYXT010000046.1, on the reverse strand, counting down.
TGGCCGGCAAAGTGCCGAGCCTGAACGTGGAATCGTCGAATGGCCGCACCTTCCCCCGCTTCTACATCCGCGGCTACGGCAATACCGACTTCAACATCTTTGCATCGCAACCTGTTTCCCTGATTTACGATGACGTCGTGCAAGAAAATCCTATCCTCAAGGGCTATCCGATTTTCGACGTGGCTGGCGTCGAAGTGCTGCGCGGCCCGCAAGGCACCTTGTTCGGCCGCAACACGCCTGCCGGCGTGGTCAAGTTCGAATCCGTCAAGCCGAAGCTGGACAAGGTTGAAGGCTATTACAACGTCTCCGCCGCCACGCACAACACCACCAACTTTGACGGCGCCGTCAACGTGCCGCTGAGCAAAGAATGGGCCATGCGTGTCTCGACCCTGCGCCAGCATCGCGACGACTACGTCGACAACACGTTTACGGGCAAGAAAAACGCCCTGGACGGCTACAACGAACACGCGGAACGCGTGCAATTGATGTATGCGCCGAACGGTACGTTCAACGCTCTGTTCAATGTGCATCAGCGCAGCACCACGGGTAGCGCGCGCGTGTTCTTCGCCAACGCCATCAAGCTTGGCACGAATGACCTGGTCGACGGTTTCGATCCGACCAAATCCTACACCGATGCCCTGAACTTCCAGGAGCTGCGCACCAATGGCGCCAGCGCTCGCCTGAGCTGGGAACTCGACGGCGTCAAGCTGTACTCGATCACCGGTTTCGAACGCGTGGGCAAGTATGTGTCGCATGGCGACATCGACGGTGGCGCACCAGGCATGGTGCCAGCGATTCCATTCCCGGTGGAAACCGCTGGCGGCATCAGCAGCGTGAAACAGTACTCGCAAGAATTCCGCGCCGAATCGAAAAATGCCGGTCCGCTCAATTGGCAGGCTGGCGTGTACTACTTCAACGAAGATGCCAACGGCTATACGGATAACTTCGGCGGTGGCGACCATGCGCTCGTTTCGCACCTGGCCAGCCGCCAGAAAAACACGGCCTGGGCCACCTTCGGTTCCGTCAACTATGCCGTCAACGATGACTTCATGCTGCGTGCCGGCTTGCGCTACACCAAGGACAAGAAGGATTTCAACACGTTAGTAGCGAACAACGTCCCGCAAATCAACCCAACCAGCGCCGATGTCAGCAAAGCCAAGGTCAACTGGGATCTGAGCGGTACCTACAAGTACAACAAGGACGTGAACTTCTACGGCCGTATCGCCACCGGTTTCCGCGCGCCAAGTATCGCGCCAGCCAGCAAGGATGTGTCTGTGACCGTGGCCGATGCGGAAACGATCACCTCGTTCGAAGCGGGCATCAAGGCCGACCTGTTCGAGCGCCGCGCCCGGGTTGCTTTCAGCCTGTACAACTACCAGGTGAAAAACCAGCAATTGACGGTCGTTGGCGGCACCTCGAACGTGACGCGTTTGATCAATGCAGCCAAGACGAATGGCCGCGGCGCGGAACTGGAACTGGAAGGTTTTGTCACGCCTAGCCTGAAGATGTCCCTGGGCGGCAGCTACAACTTCACGGAAATCAAGGATCCATCCCTGTCGGTGGCCACATGCCGCAGCTGCACCGTGACCGATCCGAAAAACACCGCCGGCTTCGCCATCATCAATGGCAATCCATTGCCGCAAGCGCCGAAGTGGACGATCACCGCCACCGGCCGCTACTCGATCCCGATGGAAAACGGCGAATTCTTCGTCTTCACGGACTGGGCTTACCGCAGCAAGATCAACTTCTTCCTGTATGAAGCAACCGAGTTCACCGGCAAGCCGATGGTCGAAGGTGGCTTGCGCGTGGGCTACACCTGGGATGCCGGCAAGTATGAAGTGGCCGCTTTTGGCCGCAACATCACCGACACCCAGCGTATCACGGGCGCCATCGACTTCAACAACCGCACGGGCTTCATCAATGAGCCACGTCAGTTTGGTGTGCAGTTCAAGGGCAACTTCTAATTGCCTGATACCAGGCGCTGGCCATGTGCTGGCGCCTGCATTGCTACCCGCCCGGCTCGCGCCGCGGCGGGTTTTTTTATGGTGCGCCCGGCAGGGCGCACTCACTTGGAGGTGAAAGTCCTCTACTCGCCCGACAAGGGGAAGAGTTAGCTGAACGGCAAGGGTGTCGCGGGTGACTGCGAATCTGAAGGAAGC